>JAAYVH010000017.1 GCA_012517255.1 Chthonomonadales bacterium | reverse complement strand
GTGAATCAGAAAGCGTAAAGAGCTTTCTTAGGAGGAGCGGAGCGACGAAGCAATCCCGAACGGTTAGCTCCGAGGTGATCGGGATTGCTTCGCTGCGCTCGCAATGACGTGCCCGCCGAGGCGTTTCGCTCTGCAACGGCAGTCCGGGAGCGCCCAGGTCGGCAGGACGTGCGAGGGGGGAGGCGACTTGTGCTTCGCCCCCGGGGCGAGGGTTCAGGCTGTATTCTGCTGCATGTGCGTCGGGGCATCACCGTCAGCACCGGTCCGATGAGTGCGAATACGTTCCGATAGACCATCATATCACGGCGCTGACCGGGTGTCAAAGGGACTCTTCGATGCAAGCTCGCCACGATGAGAATGCCCCGGCATGCGCCCGAGTGGAAGTGCGGGGCAATGAGTTGCGCGAGAGGGGACAGACGGCGCGCCAATCGTTGCCTTCTGGTCGACGTCGGTTCGCACGGAAGAGGGGGTGTACGTCGCGCGTGGGGCGCCGCGGCCCGCTGCCGTCCCACTCTGCGCCGTTCGGCTCCGCTATGTTGCAGTTCGGGCGGCTCTGGGGCTGGGGTAAACTAGCGGCGGATTCGTCGTCCCCACAAAGGAGAAACGCGCATGATCGTTCCGACGCGAGACCTGTTCTCGCATGCCTACGGCAAGTATGCCCTCGGCGCTTACAACATCAACAATCTTGAGCAGGCCATGGGCCTGTTTCAGGGCAATCTACAATCGAAGGCTCCCTTCATTATCCAGATCAGCAAGGGCGCACGGTCCTACACGAACAAGCTGATGCTGGAAGCCATCATCCGCACCGCTGACCAGATATGGCCCGAGGCTCTCTTTGCCGTGCATCTCGATCATGGTGACGAAGAGGCTTGCATGGACTGCATCGCTAGCGGTTTCTACTCGTCGGTGATGATTGATGGTTCTCATCTGCCGTTCGAGGAGAACATCGCCCTCACGAAGCGCGTCGTTGAGGCGGCCCATGCCAGAGGGGTCAGCGTCGAGGCCGAGCTGGGGCAGCTCGGCGGCGTCGAGGAGCATGTCTCGGTTGATGAGAAGGACGCCCACCTGACGGACCCGGCCGAAGCGGAGGAGTTCATCAAGCGCACCGGTTGCGACAGCCTCGCGTGCGCGATCGGCACCAGCCACGGCGCCTACAAGTTCTCGGGCGGTCAGGGCATCCACTTCGAGGTGATCGAGGAGATCCAGAAGCGCGTGCCGGGCTTCCCTCTGGTCATGCATGGCTCATCGTCGGTGCCGCAAGACGAGGTGGATCGCATCAACGCTGCCGGCGGGGCCATTAAGGGCGCAAAGGGCGTGGACCCCAAGCAGTACCTGCCGGCGGCCAAGATGGGCGTGTGCAAGATCAACATTGACACCGACGGACGGCTCGTCTGGTGCCGCGTGCATCGCGAGTTCTTCCGCGATAAGCCCGACAAGTTCGACCTGCGCGATCCGGGCAAGATCTTCATGCCCGAGTATGCGAAGTTCATCGCCAGCCGGAATGAACTTCTCGGCTCAGCGGGCCAGCTTGACGCGGCGCGCGCCCATGTGGAGGCGCTGAAGAAGGGCGGCTAGAGCCCGCAGCACACAGGCTCTTCTGTGCATGGCTCCGTGACCTCGTGACGCGGCCACATAGCCGTCACGGGGTCACGGTCTGTCCTGGTTGAGCCTGTCGAGTTCGGCGAGCAACACGGGCACTTCCGGGATGTCCATCATGGACCCGCCGTAATGGACAAACCGCACAAGGCCATCCGAGCCGACAATGACTGTGGCCGGTAGACGGCCCAGCCGCATGAGCTTCACCTGCTGGCCGTACTTGCGCAGAATCCTCCGCTCGGGGTCGGGGATGCCCACAAGATCGAAGTCGTTAGATTGCCAGTGCCGTCGGAAGGCGTCGGCGCTGTCCGGACCCACGACGACGATCTCGGCGCCGCGGCTCCGAATCGACTCCCGTTCGGCGTGCAGACGCGCCATGTGCCTGATGCAGAACGGACAGATGAAACCCCGGTTCAGTGCCATCACCACGTGCTTCTGGCCCCGGAACTCCGACAACCTGAATGCCTTGCCTTGCCAGTCGGTCGCGCTAAAGTCCGGCGCAGGCTGACCGACGGCGATCTTCACCGACTCCTCGCCCATAGACTGCCCTCCTCTCCGACTGACGGCGCTCGGAACCCGATGTCCCCTGTGCGCGTAACGGAAACCCGTAGCGGCACTCGCATCCAGGGACACGGAACATGCATCCACGATGGGCGCTCGGCGCCCCGACGTATCGGCTTCAACGTGCGCAATGGGTACCGGGAGCCCTCAACGACGTCTTCGCGTTCTTCGAGGACCCCCGCAACCTTGAACGGATCACGCCATCATGGCTCAACTTCTCGATCCGCTCCATGTCAACGCCCCGTATCATGCAGGGTACCCGCATCACGTACCGCGTTGCCTGGATGGCCGTTCCCATGCGATGGGTCACGCTGATCGAGGCGTGGGAGCCGGCACGCCGGTTCGTGGATACGGCTCTCGTCAGCCCCTATATCCTGTGGCGGCATGAGCACACGTTTCGGCCGGAAGAGAGCGGAGTGACGATAGGCGACGAGGTCGAGTACCGGCTGCCCTTCGGCCCGGTTGGCAGCCTCATGCACGCCCTCGTGGTTCGACGGCAGTTGGAGGCCATTTTCGACTTCCGAGCGCGGGCCGTCGCCGAGATCATGCCGGGCAGCCGTGTCATTCCCGTGGCGTCAGCAAGCCGGTGATGGGACCGGGGCTCGCCTGCAGACCCGCTCATCTCCGAGGGGAGCCCGTCACGCTGCTGCGCAAGTATCGTCACGAGTCGCCCTACCAGTCGCCGAGAGTCTCCACGTAGGCCGCCGAGCCGTCGCGCATCCAGCCGTCGAGCTGAGCCTGATCCTTGAGCTGCTGACCGCGCAGACGTGGCACCGCGATGAAACGGCAATCGAGGTCCGAGAGGCCGGTCATGTCGCCCCACAGCTTCTCGAACTGCGCCACGGGATACACGTCCTCCTGCGCATAGCCCCATCGGCGCTTCACGTCCTTGATCGTGATGTATGTCGGCACGCGGGCAGCCGCAGTCCGCACCGCCGCGCTCACCCTGTCGGGATCCCTCAGGGAGCCGCGATCGAGGCCGAACACTCCGAGGAGCGCATCTATGTCAATCCAGGTGGTCATGGAGTTGTAGTAGGACAGATCGAACTCCTGCTCTTCGCGAGGCATCGCCAGCCCTTCGACAAGGCGCACGCGACCGTTGACGCGGGCCAGGCCGCCGCCCCGATCCTCCAGCCACCGCGGGATGACCTCGAACGTCAGGGCTCCGCCCAGCCGCTTGTGCAGACCGACGGCCTCCGGCGCGAGATCGGCACCGAGCGTGTCGATGTTATGGAGCATGAGCGTGGTGAGACCGGGCTGCCGTTCCAGCAGATCGGCGAGCATGCCGTTCTTCAGCATATTCGGGACCTCGTACCAGTGGCCCACGGGATGGACACACTGTGCGGGCGTGTTGTCCGTATAGTCGGAGCCCTCTCCCGCAGACCGCGCCCAACCGATGAGCGCCGCATGGAGGCTCTCGCGTACGCGTTGTGCACGCTCGTCGAGGATCTGCTGCGGCTGCTCTTCCCAGAGAAACCGAAGGTCGTGAACCATCGGGATCAGGCGCAGTCCTATGGACCGGCCTGACGACACATGGGTATGCTCGCCCGCGCCTCGTGCCTTCAGGAACTCCCGGATCGGTCCCTCGGTGAGGTTGCTCGTGGTGATCACGTGCGTCACCGGCTGCCCGGTCTCCCGAGCCGTGCGGCGCGCTTTCGCCATGTGGACATCGAGAAACGTTCGGTATTCCCCGGCGATGCGTGCGAAGGGGTGGAGCGCCTTGACGACGCCTGCGCCCTGCGTCCATCGGCTGCCTGCGCCGGCGGCCAGCGTCACAATAGCGACTTCTCCCCGCTCGAGCGCCTCCCTGCCCCTCTCTCGGTCTTCGAGGGTGGCCTCATCGAGACGCGCCACGTCGTCCGGCTCGACGTCCCGGATGTCGGTGTTGACCGGCAGACGGTTCTGGGCGAGGCCGATGCGACCGCGGCGCATGTCGGAGCGAATCTGCTCGTGCTCCTCCTCATCGAAACCGTTCGCCGCAAGCAGCTCGGCGAGGCTCTCGGTTCGCGCCGAAGTGGCGGGCATGGGCGGCAAGATGCGTTCGAACACCTGGCGTGGAGCGTCCTTCAGGTCGTCAAGCCGTCTGCAGGCCCGCGCGAACGCATGGGCATCGGCACGGCGCCCCACACTGACCGGACTCGTATCGGACTGAACCATTGCAGGGATCGCCATCAGGTAGTAGCCTGAGGGGAGCAAGGCGTCGTCGTGCCTGAGCATGTCGGCGACACTCCCGTGATCGTTGATCGCGAAGTCATAGATCACCGGGTCCATCGCGAAGGGGAGCGCAGCTTCCAGCGACCGCTTCGTGTTCGTCATGATCTGCTGAAGCGCGTCTTGCGCCCGCGGCTTTTCGGAGGGAGCAAACATGAAACCCATCCCGCCGCCGGACATGCCGCCAAGCATCCAGAATCCCCAGAACGCTTCGCCAAAGAACTCGCGGGTGCGGCGAATGAGCGTCTCCGTGTAGTGGTTGCCGGCCCATGGGATGATGGTCTGGATCGGTCCGACATAGTTGCGCGTGGTTGCATCGCCGATCGCGCGAACATCCCCCGCTCGCAAGCACTCGAGGATGTGATCCAGAAGGAGCCCGGCCTCTCGGCGAGCCCGCCATTCGGCCGCGCAGCGCAGGAGGTACTTCTCGGTCACCATCTCGAGTATGGGGCCGACGTTCTGGGCCATGCCTCCGTGGACGAGCACGAGACTGCGTTCCAGCGCTTGCCGCGCAGCGTCCGGAACCTCGTCGCGACCTATCAACCGATGGCCGGGCAGGAGCCTCCCCCGACTGATGCCGTACTCCGGATCGCCTTCAGCGGCGGGCTGGCCTTCGATGAGCTTGATGCCCGGCCACAGGCCGCCGGAGTCCTGCCATCCGCCGCCGGAACCTGCCAGCCATTCGCCGAGGATGGCGCGGGATGCGACGACGCGGCGGTCCGCCTCCGCCAGCGGACCCGTCAGCGAGCGAATCTGGCTCGTCGCGCGCATGCAGACGGCCACCATGGCGGCAAGCAGCGTCGTTGAGACGGCTAGCCGCGAACCCTTCGGAATCCCATTGACACAACTGACCAGCTCGAGGCCGAGGCCTGGCCCGAGCAGGCTGGCCAGGACGTCGCGAAGCGGCACCTCCGAGCCCTCGAGCCCGGGCGGCACGATGCCCGATGCGATCAAGGCGGCCTTGAGGAGTCCCAGGTAGTCGCGCGCGAAATCGAAAACCTCGGCGATCTCCGTGATGCGAGCCGACGCGCCGAGATCAACGCTCGCCAGCCGAATGACAGGCTCATCGATAACCCGCAGATAGGCCTCGACGGGCGGACGGGGTCGTGAGTCTCTGCCGCGCACCGCTAGATCAACGGAGACATTGATCACCCGTGCGCCCTCTGGGTAGTCCATGGCGAGCAAGAAGATGTCGGACCATCCTGCGTGCGTGAGGTCCATCCGGACCGGAGTGGATTCGCGCAGAATGGGAAACGGCGCCAGCGGGTGCGGACGATCCAGCATCTCCGCTCGAATGCGCAAAGGATGATCGGCGGCGTGGCCGACACGGAACATCCACCGATTGCCGACCGACGAGCGCACGCTGCGCCGAACCTGGTCGGCCAGCGTCTGGAACGTCAGCCGATGGTAGGCTCCCGCCAGCGCGCTGGATAGAGCCGCGCTCGGGCCGTCCTCTGCCTGACGCTGCAGGAAAGCCGCGATGGCCTCTTCGAAGCGGCGGTTGAGCACATGCTCGTAGCCGCCGAACGGTATGCGTCCCGTTGAAGCTATGTTGGCGGCGAAGGGGATGTGGAAGCGATGCAGCGCATACAGCATCGCGCATGCGCGCACGCGCTCATAAAGGTTCGCGCTCCGATGGCGAAAGTCTTCGAGGTTGGCCGCCGCCTCCAGCATTTCATCGAGTCTCAGACCCTCCACGAGCGATGCAATGTCACGGTTGCGTTGCTCGGCATCGGACGAGCAGATGACCTCGGCCAGGGGGATCATGAGGCTCGCTCCGCGCTCCTGATCAGCTCGCGCTCGGCAAGGAGCGTGCATATCTCCGCCAGCACCTCGGCCCGATCACAGCCGCTCAGCGCCAGCGCGAGCTGGGCCATCATCAATCCGTACCGTGTGTCCACGGCATACCGCAGGCCGTCCATCTCGAGGGCGAGGTAGCGCTCCTGTCGGGCCAGGCGATCCAGCGCGGGGCTCAGCTCGATGGTCGCATCTGCGGGCAGGGTGGCCGCATCCCGCGCCAGAAGATCCATCACGGCAGGCGTGAGCACATGGAGGCCCGAGAAGCACAGGTAGTGGCCGGCGCGCAGCCCCGGAACCACGAGGGATTGCTCGGCTTCGGTGGGGGTCGGCTTTTCCAGCACGCGCTCGATTTCGAAGAGATCAGAGGTGCCGGCCAATCGCCGTCCTCCGATCGCTCCGAACCGTGGCAGCATGCTCTCGCGCGTCGCAACAACCGCGGAGACGGCACATTCCTGAGCGGAAGCCGCCCCCATGACTTGCTGCACGCATGTCGTGTCTGACGCGCTGATGAAGATATGGTCGCCGATGAGATGCAGGAACGGTGCCTGACCGACGAACGAGGCGGCGCGCAAGACGGCGTCACCATAGCCTCGCGGGTGAGCCTGTTCCACGAACGTCACGCGGCCTGCCAGGTCGTTCAGCGCTCTGGCATAGGCAGCCTGATCCCCCGGGCACACGACGACACAGACCTCTTCGATGCCGGCCTCTACGGCCGAGCCGACGAGGAGCGCAAGGAGCGCCCGAGTCTGGCCATCCCGGTCCACGAGCGTCTGTAGCGGCAAGTGCCGCTGCTTCTCTCCTGCAGCAGTGATGACAGCGCGCGTTACACGCATGGTTCCGCACCTCGGTTGTTGGGAGTCGTGAGAGCTTTCCGAGCAGGCCATGCCCGTAGGTCAGCGCCCTGCTCCGGCAACATTCTAACCGAACGATCGGCGGTTCGCAACCTGGCGAGCGCGGATCGGGTTGGGATTGGGCGCGCGGCGTTCCGGGGGCTTACGCCGCCCGGCTATTGTCTACCATCGCTGCGCGACGGGCGGGGGCGTTGATCGCGTCGTGGTGCGATGGGCCGGCGCCGGTGATCGTGTCGTGGTGCGACGGGCCGGGCAAACTTCCCGTCGTGGTGCGACGGGGATCGGATTGGGTTTGGGGTCGCGCTGTTCCGGGGGCTTACGCCGCCCGGCTATCGTCCACCGTCGCTATGCGACGGGCCGCGGGTGATCGCATCGCGGAGCGACGGGGATGGGGCGATCTACCCGTCGCGGAGCGACGGTGGATGGTAGCCGAGGTCCTTGGACCTCGGGAACGGTCGGACCCGCAAAACCCCATCTCTCTTTCCCGTCGCTACGCGACGGACCGTGGGGATT
>JAAYVH010000135.1 GCA_012517255.1 Chthonomonadales bacterium | reverse complement strand
TGAACGATCAGTTCAACGCATCGTCTGCGTCAGCGCAATGACGTTTCCGCATAACCACGTTCACTCAGACCGCCAACGGGCAACGGCAACCATCGCTCGCACTCTCTTCATGAGTTGCAGAGCTTCACAGTCCGCGGTCATACCCTTCGGTCTCTTTCCTACGAACGCGCATCCCCTCTCGACAAGAAAGGAGTTCTCAACGGTTCTCTTGATCTCCTCCACCTATACCATAGCTCTGGAAGCCGGCTGCGTTGGACCGACAGGCGGCGGAGCGATGGGCTGACCCTGGTTATGCTAAAGTCGTCAGACAGCACAGCCAGAGAGCCCCTCGGTCATGAGTGTACATCGAGATGCAGCGCTGTGTCGAGACAAGCGCCGCGAGGTGGTTGAGCGTGCATCACGCGCATCACTGGAGGCAAGCGCTCCCATCTCACGCTTACCCAACGCATTGGGGATATCTAGCGCGTGTGGTGCCCCGACACGGTCACGATCTCGTCGCCGGCGTCCGTAACGATCACGAGCTCTCCATGCACCGTAATCCGCCGTGCGATGCCCGATACGATGCCCCGCGGCGTGCCTACGATGTAGCGCAGTCCGACGGTCGCATCCCGCGACATCCAGCGCCGGTGCAGCCACTCGCGATCGGTGCCCGCGATGTGGCGCTGCGTGTCGATGAGGGCCGTGCGGACGGCCGCTTCCACGATCTCGATCGACCAGCGGCGGCCTGTGGCCTGGCGGAGAGAGATCGCCTCGTTGGCGAGATGGCCCGACCATGAAGGGACATTCACGTTGAGCCCGATCCCGACGGCAGCGACATGGCGGTCCGGTTGGCGCTCGCTTGGCGCGCGGATGAGCTCGATCAACACGCCGGCGAGCTTGCGCGATCCCATGAGGACATCGTTCGGCCACCGCAGCCGCGGTTCGACGCTGGTCAACGCTGCGATCCCATCGGCCACCGCAACTGCCGCAGCCATGCTGAGCATAGCCTGCACGCGCGCCGAGGCATCCGCCACCGGTAGGAGATAGGTGATCAGGAGACATTCGCCGCGCGGAGCGTACCACGAGGCGCCGCGCCGGCCCCTGCCCTGCTCCTGGTAGTCGGCCCGAACCCCCACCAGCCTCTCTTCGCCGGCAAGAACCCGTTCTCTGGCCTCATCCTGTGTGGACGCAAGGGTATCGAACTCCAGCAGATAGTTGCCATCGGCGAAGGCCCGGATGCGTGGCGGCTGCATGCTCAATAGCCCTCGGATGCCGAGGCCGGCGGGCCCATGAGGCTCAGCTCCAGGCGCATGTCGAGCGACGGCGCCGAGTGGGTCAGGGCGCCAACGGAGATGCAGGCGACGCCGGTTCGGGCTACCTCGGCGACGTTAGCCAGCGTGATCCCTCCTGACGCTTCGGTGATTGCCCGACCGGCGACCAGGAGCACGGCTTCGCGGAGCGTATCCAGCGGCATGTTGTCGAGCAGCAGGATGTCGGCCTTCGCCTCCAGCGCCTCACGCACCTGCTGAAGGGTTTCACACTCGACGGTGACCGTCATCGTGTGCGGGATGCTGTGGCGCGCCCGCTCGACGGCGGCTTTGATGCCTCCAGCCGCCACAATGTGATTGTCCTTGATCATGACGGCATCGGACAGAGACATGCGATGATTGGCGCCGCCGCCCATGCGGACCGCGTATTTCTGCAGCAGACGCATTCCCGGCGTCGTCTTGCGCGTGTCCACAATGCGCGCTTGCGTGCCGGCCACCGCCTCCACGTAGCGTGCGGTGAGCGTCGCGATTCCAGAGAGACGCTGCACGAAGTTGAGGGCGACCCGTTCGCCGGTGAGGATGCCCCGGGCGGGCCCTGTCACGATTGCCACAGCGTCGCCAGCCAGCATCCGCGCGCCTTCGGCATACAGGGGTGACACGCGAATCGCGGGATCGGTCTGACGGAACACCTCAGCCACCAAAGGCAAACCGGCCAGCACCCCTGCCGACACTGTCTGAAGGACCGCGCGTGCGCGGACGTCCGGAGGGACCACGGCAGTCGTGGTGACATCGCCCCACGGCGCATCCTCGGCCAGCGCCTCGCGCACCATGCCCTCGACAACAGCAGCCGAGATCTCAGGGCCGAGACCGCCTCCGCTCATCAGAGGTGTCAGACCACTCCATCCCGCGTCTCCGGTATCGGTCATTGCCATCTCCTTTAGCCCTGATCGCGAAGCGAGGCTTTCACGGCATCGAGCACAGTTCGGACCTCGACGAGCGCCATACCCTCGATGCGCGGACGGCTGTCTCGCGCCAGCCGCGGGACAATCGCCCGAGCGAACTGCATGCGCGCGGCTTCGCGCAGTCTGCGCTCCATCTGACCCACACTGCGCACCTCGCCGCCCAGTCCGATCTCGCCCACCCACACCGTGTCAGCGTGAAGAGGGACATCTCGGTAGCTGGAGACCGCCGCCATGGCCACCGCAAGATCGGAGGCCGGCTCCGCCAGCCGGATCCCACCGGCTGCATTGAGGAATACATCATGCTCCCCCAGCCGAAGCCCCAGGCGCTTTTCCAGCACCGCCAGCAGCATTCCTGCGCGGTTGAAGTCGAGCCCGTTGACGACGCGCCGCGGACTGGACAGGTACGAGCGGGTCGCCAGAGCCTGGACCTCCACCAGCAACGGGCGAGCCCCCTCCATGACGCATGCCACAGCCGATCCCGATGAGTCCGACAGGCGCTCAGACAGGAACGCGGCGGACGGGTTGGACACCTCCCGCAGACCATCCTCCCGCATCTCAAACAGGCCGATCTCATCGGTAGGTCCATACCGGTTCTTGACCGCACGGATGGCCCGGTACGCGTGGTGGCGATCGCCTTCGAAGTAGAGCACCGTGTCCACCATGTGCTCAAGCACGCGCGGACCGGCTAGCGTGCCCTCTTTGGTGACGTGCCCAATCAGAAAGACCGGCGGCCCGCCGTTCTTGGCGAGACTGACCAGGGCAGCCCCCGCGCCTCGTACCTGGCTCACCGTGCCGGGGGCCGACTCGATGTTCGGATCGTAGGTGGTCTGGATGGAGTCGATGACCGCCAGCGACGGCCGCACTGATGTAATGTGTTCGACGATGGCCCCGACGTCCGTTTCACCCACGACCAGTATCCGTTCGGAGACCGCCCCCAGGCGTTCACAGCGCAGACGTACCTGCCGTGGGCTCTCCTCGCCGGTGACGTAGAGCGCGCATAGCGACGGGTCGCGCCGGGTGATGCTGTGGGCAACCTGGGCGAGGATCGTGGACTTGCCGATGCCGGGGTCGCCGCCAATCAGCGTGACCGAGCCGTCCACCAGTCCTCCGCCCAGCACGCGATCCATCTCGCCGATGCCCGTCAAGAGCCGCTCGCCTGCGTCGGCAGGCACTTCGGTCAAAGGCGATGGCGCCGATCCGGACCCAGGGGACCGCGCTGAGCCGCGGCTCTTGCCCGACGTCCTCGGAGCGACCTCCTCCGATAGAGTCCCCCACTCGCCGCACTCCGGGCATCGGCCCAGCCACCGCGGCGATGCATGCCCGCACTGCCCGCAGACGAACCGCGATTGGGTCCTTGGCATCCGAGGGGCCCGCGGACCTACCGCATCTCCTGGCCGCCGGTTACGTTGATCGCCTGTCCCGTCATGTAGGACGCCTCATCCGAGCACAGGAAGGTCACCACGTTACACACATCCTCGTAGGTGCAGCCGCGCCCGAGAGGTACCTGAGACTCGTACTTGCGCCGAACCTCTTCGACTGTCAGCCCCTGGGTTCTGGCATACTGCTCATAGAGGCTCTCCTGCCACAGCGTGCCGTCCAGCAGGTTGCCTGGGCAGACCGCGTTCACGCGAATGCCGTAGGGTGCAAGGTCGAGAGCCAGCGACTGAGTCAGGCCAATGCCCCCGAACTTCGAGGATGCATAGGCACTGTTGCGGAAGCTCCCCTTCTTGCCGGACTTCGAGTTAATCTGGACGATGACGCCGCTCTTCTGTTCGACCATGACCCGAGCAGCGGCCTGCGCAGAGAGGAAGTAGCCGACCAGGTTCACCTCGATCACCTTGCGCCACTCCGCGGCCGTGAACTCGGTCACGTCCTTCGCGATGAGAATGCCTGCGTTGGCGATGAGGATGTCCACCGAGCCGAATGCAGACCTCGTAGCGCCGACCATGGCCGCCACCTGTTCCTCATCGGTAACGTTGGTGTGCGTGGCCAGCGTGCCGCAGCCATACTCCTGCTTGATAGCCTCAGCGGTCGCCTGCGCTTTCTCGAAGTTCATGTCCGCCACGGTGACGGCAGCGCATCCCTCGGCAGCCAGGCGCCGGGCGATGGCCTCACCCAACCCCTGAGCGGCGCCCGTGACGATGCCTACCCTGCCTTCCAAACGTTTCATTCGCCTTCCCTCGCAATCGTAAGCCGCAGAAGCTCATCTTCGGCCTCTCGCGTCCAGAACTTGCCCCCGTCGAGCTTCGCATACACCGTCGGATATGTGTTCTGAAGCTCGGGCAACGCCATCAGGGGCATGTCCTGGATGAGCGGAAACACCAGCGTCTTGCCGGGGAAGCGCCCATCCCTGACGCCTGCGAGGCCTTCGCGCGCGGCTCTCATGCCGCCGATAGCCGCCAGCGAAGCGTTGGTGGACAGCTCGCCGCTCTCGACCATCGCCAGGGTCTGCTTCATGTCCGCAATGGACGAGCCGCTGCTGCCGATGTAGCGAACGCCTCTGCGACGGATGTCGTTCACATCGAGCGCCGCCATCGTGCCGCGAGCGACGCCAGCGAACACGTTGAACCAGGCGCCGTCAGCCAGGAATCCTGTCGCGTGCTCGATCAATGCCGGGACCGGGACCAGCGAAACGATGTCGTCGAACCCGCGTCCGCCGGTCAGCTCACGCAGCCTGGCATCGAACGCCTCGGGGTTCATCTCGCGCGGGTTGATGGCGATCAATTGAACGCCCCGTCGCTTCGCCGTTTCCGAGAAACGCTCAACCAACGTGCCGAGTCGCTCGCCGTCAATGTCGGTGCCGACAACCACGCTGGGCGGATTGCGATGCATGACGGCGCGCTGCACATGCATCTGTCCCATGGGTCCGCCCGCGCCGATGAACCACGCGATGCCGCCGGGTTTGAGATCCGCGCCTCGCGGCTCCCGATACGCGCTGAGCGGATCGTTATCGGTTGTGCCCAGGTAGTGATGCCAGTTGTAATGGATCCGGCCGATATCGAGCGTGAGCTTGCGCGGCATCTCGACAGTGCCGCAGAACACGACAACGCCTCGGTCGGCAAGATGCGCCGCAGCCGACTCGACCATTTCGGGCGCGACATGCCCGAGCACGAGAATGTCATCGAGCTTCGCGTCACCGAACTGCTGGCGGACCGTGGCGGCGACATCGTCGGTGTCGGCGGTCCGGGCGTTCGCGATGCGTTGCGCCACCGCAGGCCCCTCTGGTCCCATCACCACGACCGTGCCAGACCTGGCAGTGACGCCGTCGAGCTGCACGTCGTCGGCGCCTGCGCCAGCCAGGATGAGCATGGTTCCATCGGGCGCCGGTCCCGTGCGATGGGACTGGTTGTAGGCGCCGACCACGCAGGCCCACGGTTCGACAAGCGCAGTCTCAGCGTAGCCCGTATTCTTGTCCACGGGAAGCAGGTAGCACCCTTCATCGCCGTCTATCATCGGCGTCGGTATCACGCTGTAGGGCGCGAGCCCGCCCGATATGGCGTAGCCGTAGGCCATGGACACGCCCTTGTAGAAGACGTCGGCCTGGACGATGAAACGGTCGCCGACATTGAACTGCCCGCGCCGCTGCTCGCCCACCTTGACCACTGTGATGGCCACCTCGTGCCCAAGCGTCGCGGGGTCTGTTGAGAGGTCGCGCCCCTGCATGCGCGGGTGATTGTTGCCGAGCGCGATGACCTTGGTATCCGAGAAGCACAGCCCGTTGGCATCCTGCCGCACGAGGAGCTCATCCGGACCAATCTCAGGTACCGGCACTTCTTCCAGCTTCAGGTTGTCCAGACCCTCGCCGTACAGATGCCACTTGAGCATGCGCTCCGGGATGGGGCCCTTGCCCGATTTGTAGTGTTCAAGAGCGTTCATAGGTGTCTCCAGGCGGATCAGTTGCCCCGTTCCGCGATCAGTTTCTGTCGGTAGCTTTCATCGGGTCGTGTGTGAATACGCGCGACGTTGTCGGGGGTCAGGAAGCGCGGTCCGCCCAGAGCATAGGCCCCGAGGATCACGCGCGCCGTCTTGACATACATGGCGGTGGCCGTCTCAACATCGCGGGGGGTCTTCCCCGTGGCGATCAGGCCGTGGTTTTCCATCAGGATCACCCGCGGCGCCATGTTGTGATCCTTGATGAATGCCTCCACCTCTGCGCGCAGACGCTTGGCCAGCGGTATGCCGGGATCGGTGTACTCAACGTAGCATACGGCAGGACCGCAGCACACGATCTCGTCGGGGAACAGCCGGCCGGCCACGGCTTCACGCGAATGGCGCGAGCACAGGATGGCGTTGACCGCTGTAGGATGCGTGTGCCCCACATACTCCACGTCGGGCAGCGACAGCAGATAGGCATGCAGGAACGTCTCGACAGACGGCCGTGGACGGTCACCCGTGCACCCGATGCGCGCATCGAGGAGCACCTGCCTGATCTTGGCGTCATCGAGGTCCGGACCATCGAGCGTTGCCAGAATGGCGGCGGTCGAGACGGGCACAAAACTGGTCGAATCGGCCTCCAGCAGGCCCTTGCCGCTCTCCTTCACGAAAAAGCTCTCGGCATCAATGCGCGCCGAGGTATTGCCTTCTCCCAGAATGGCCAGATCCCGGGCCGGGTCACCGAGCCAATGCGACAGCGCAACGATGCGATCGAGGATCACGGAACGATCAGACATGCACAAAGCCCTTCTTGCGAGGAAGATTCGGCTTCATTGTAGCACGGGACCGCTGCCTGCCCGGGCGGCATCGCCCTGAAGGCTGCCGACTATGGCCGCGGGTGAAGCCAGCGATGGAGCTGCACGACAGCCTCTGCGAGCCGGGGACCCGGTCGCACCGCATCGTATCCGAGCACGTACACCCGTCCCGCGCGGACCGCAGCAAGCGCGTTCCATCCTGCCTTGCCCCGGAGACTGCGCAGGCTCGCGTCGCTCGAGACGATAACATCGGGGCTCAGCGCGATGAGACGTTCGAGACTGAACGAGCGGTAGCCTCTGCCGGCCATCCGGCCCAGGTTCTGGCCGCCGGCCGCCGTGATCAGATCGTCAATGAACGTGCCCGATCCCGCCAACCAGAGAGGCTCCGTCTGGACCACGAACACCGTCCGTGGACGAGCCCCGGAGCGGGCCACCTGGGCACGGATCTGCGCCAGGGTTCGCTTCATGCGCGCCACCGATCGCGCGGCTTCGGCGGCGCGGCCCGTGACCCTACCGACGCTTTCGACCGCCGCAAAGATCTCGCGGAAGTCCTTGCCGGCGACCACGAACAGACGACCTTTCAGAGGGGCAAGACGCTCAAGCAGCGCGATGGACTTGCGGTTCGCCTCCACGTCGCCGATCACAAGGTCGGGCTTCAGCCCCAGCACCTTTTCGGCGCTGACGTTCAGGTCGCCCACCCTGGGGAGCCTCCGCGCCGCCTTTGGGTAATCGCAGAACGCCGTAACGCCGACAACGTTTGAACCCGCGCCGATGGCGAAGAGGATTTCGGTGACGGCGGGAGCCAACGAGACAATGCGCCGCGGAGGCTCCCGAAGCGTCACAGACACGCCACGCACATCGGTGACAACGATGGGTGCTCTTGACCGCGCCTGAGGCTGCCCGTCGGCAGGCCGGGCTGTCGCGAGCAGCACGCCGACGAGCAGACTCGCTATCAGCCGCATTCGGCGATCCTCTCCGAGAGCCACTGCACGGCGCTCACCATGGACGGCCCGTCATGGATCATGTTCCGATGAGGCTCGACGCCAGCCTCCACAAGCCGCAGACCGGGCATCGCCCGATCCCAGCCGCGCTCCCGCATGAGCGCCCGACCATCGACCGGGTATTCGGGCTCCGAGAACAGCAGCCACACGTCAGGAGAGCGCGCGGCAGCATCCACAGGGTCCAGCGTCATATAGGCCTGAGCCGCCTCGCCAAACACATTGATGCCTCCGGCGAAGCCGATCATGTCATTGATGAACGTCAGACCACCCGGAACGCGAACATGCTTGCCGAACCAGAGCTCCGCAAAGACACGCACGCGCCGGTCGCCGGCAGATGATCGGATCGCGCGCAGCGACTCCGTCCAGGCATCCGCCAGCCTTCGGGCGGCCTCCACCTCGCCGAGGAGCCCACCGACCAGCATCACGTTCTCGAGGACGCCATGGATGCTGGAAGGCAACGGCACCACGTACACCGGGTAGCCGGCGCCGCTCAGCTTTCTCGCCAGAGCGCGCTGCACGCCGGTGGTCAGCAGCATCAGGTCAGGCTTCAGGTCGGCCAATCGCTCGTGATCCACCGTCAGATAGTCGCCGACTACCGGCGCCTGCAGATCGGGCACATACCGATGGCAATACGCGCTGACTCCGGCTATGCGGTGGCCGCAGCCCATGGCGCATATGGCTTCGGTAACGCCCGAGACCAAGCTCACGACACGCGCAGGACGATCGGGCACGTGCACTGGCGCGCCGAGCGCGTCGCAATAGACGCGGCCACCAGTAACCACAGTCAGTTCCTCGTGAACATCGCGTCGGTCACGGATCCCTGACGCAGCGCCTTGACGTGGCCGTCGGCGAACACGAAGTTCGCGAGCCCCTTATGGGTTACCGTGAAGTTGGCCGTGTCAATGATCTTCCCATTGTCGAGATGCCGAAATTCCACCGTGGGATTCCCCCACCACATGGATGGCGGATCTATGCCCGGCGTCTCCATGATCTCGCCGGACCCTCCGAACCACGGCACGTTCACGAAGCCTGCGTCGGCAAAGAGAGCCTTGTCGGCTGGCGCCGATAGGGCGGCCTCTGATGCGGGATTCTTGGGCGGCCAGTTGAACGTAAGGTAGTAGTCCGATCCAAGGTAGCCCCAGTTGTACCCATAGCCGTTGCCGTCGCCGAAGCGAGGAACCGCGCTGAAGCTCGGGCAGCGCTGGATCTGGTGGTTCTTCATGTACGGGTAGAGCAGACCGCGCGTCTTGTCCCACGTGTTGCCGACGCGCAGACCGAACCAGTACTGATAGCACGTGAAACCCTGACAGTCATCGTACTGATAGAGCGGATAGGTCTCGTCGTAGTCCTGAGCATACATGAGGGTGGCAAGGCCGAGCTGCTTAAGGTTGGAGCTGCAGGACGTCTGCCGCGCTTTCTCGCGCGCCTGGGCAAAGACGGGGAACAGGATCGCCGCCAGGATGGCGATGATCGCGATGACGACGAGGAGCTCAATGAGCGTAAAGGCGGTGCGGCCGGTGTGCATGGACACCTTCTCCTTTTGGGCTTATTGCTCCGTCGCGAGGCAAGTGTCGCTTGCGGACCGGCCTAACGAAAAACACCATCCTTGCGGATGGTGTGATGGTCGCCGGATGCCGCCATTCCTGACGGCCCGCCTGCATCACACCCTTTCTCGCGAAGGGCTTTCGTGATGCGATGCGGCTGGGCATTCGGGCTCGTGCCTCCAGGAGACACACACCGTAGCGGGACTGCGCCGGACTTGCACCGGACTTCCCCCATGACCGCCAGACCTCGGCGGTCACCGCATCGGTATCGCGCAAAGTCAGGTTACCGCAGCGATACCCGGCGTGTCAAGCGCTCGCGTAAGGTCAGTGCACAACAGACTGCGGTGTTTTCGTTGCCTCAGACATGAACCTGAGATTGCGTCCCGTCGTGCTCGTGGCTGGGCCGAGGCTGAACGATGCGCACGATCCGCCTGCATGCGAACGCCGATCCGCGCGTACCCCATCGCGAGGGCCACGCAGGGCATGCAGTGTGGGGCGCCGCCGGTGATAGCGGATCCGTCAGGATGATCCCGGGAGTGACGCCGTTGGACGCCGCCTGAACGGGCGGCACAGAGGCTCGAACTGAACGCGTCGCCATTCCTGCGTACCCTATGGGGGTCTTTGCTGTGACCGGGCCGCTGGCCCGGCCTGAACACGACCGGTCCTTCACGCCGAACGGCAACCGCCGGGACAGAAACGGATCGGCCGTGCACCGGCATCGGGCCGGAGACTGCGCCATGGATCTCCGTCGCGCATCGCGCGGAATGGGGTCCGGGGCCGCGTTCTGCGCGACGTCGCTCGGCACCATGCCGACCTCGATGACGTATCCCATAATGCTTGATCGAACGCACCACGCAACGCTCATTGAAGGAGAGAAATCCATGACCCGCGTATTTGTCGTCTTCTACAGCATGTACGGGCACATCCACCGCATGGCCGAGGCGATCGCCGCGGGAGCTCGCGAAGTGCCGGATACCGAGGTGAAGCTCTTTCGGGTTCCCGAGCTCGTGCCGGATGAGGCCCTCGAGCGTACCGGCGCATCAGCCGCACAGGCTGCATTCGCCCATGTGCCCGTGATCGAACCCGAGCAGCTTGCCGAGGCGGATGCGATCATCTTCGGCACGCCCACGCGGTTCGGCAACATGGCGGCGCAGATGCGCAACTTCCTGGACCGAACAGGCGGCCTGTGGATGCAGGGAGCCCTCGTAGGCAAGGTCGGCAGCGTGTTCGCCAGCACCGCCACGCAGCACGGCGGTCAAGAAACCACGATCACCAGCTTCCACACCACCCTGCTTCACCACGGCATGATCATCGTGGGCGTACCCTACAGCGAGCAACGCTTGCTGGAAATGGGAGAGGTGACCGGAGGTACGCCGTACGGCGCCACCACGCTCGCCGGTGGCGACGGTTCCCGGCTGCCCAGCGACAATGAGCTCGCCATCGCGCGATTCCAGGGCAGGCATGTGGCGGAGATTGCCTCGCGTCTGAAGCGCTGAGCCTCCGGGGTCGGGCGCTCGATTCCCCGCAGATCCCCACAGACCCTCGGCATCGCCGAGGGTCTTTGCATCTGGCTTCCGAAGGGAGTTCCTACGCGCGCTGCACCGGCCTCACTGCAATCCGCTTCGGGGCCGATTCCATGGGAGGATGGCCTATGGCTGTTGCCGAAACGGTTAGCGGCAGTCTATGAAGGCAAATGGATCGTGTGCAAGGAAAGACGGAGCGTGCGCCTCAGGGTCACTCCGTGAAAGGGACGATGCACGTCGGCTGGAGGTACGGTGACACGGGCCTGTATGAACAACCGACATTCGACCGATGTGCGCAGCCGGCCCGGAGAGCCGACCGACGAGGAACTTCTCGCACTCTGCGCTCGTCGGGATCAGCGTGGGCTCGAGGAGCTGACGCGTCGGCATCAGGCGCCCATCTACGGGTTCCTGTTGCGGCTAACGGGCTCGCCCGAGGACGCGGAGGAAGCCACGCTCGAGGTATTCCTGCGAGCCTGGCTCCATGCCGATCGCTTCCAGTATCGGTCCAAGGTGTCCACATGGCTGTTCCGGATTGCGGTGAATATCGCTCGCGACTTGCACAGCCGCAAGAAAGCGCGGCCCCAGGAGCCCTGGCCGGAGGATGAAGACGCTTCGGTCGCCATCTCCACGGGCAGCGCCGAGCAAGACGCTCTGGAGGTCCTGGAGCGTGCGGAGCAATCGAAGGAGTTGCACGAAGCGCTGTCCAGGCTGAGCAGCAGCGACCGCGAGCTAATCGTGTTGTACTATCTGAATGACTGTGACTACGACGAGATACAGGAGATGACCGGGCTCTCGTACACCGTGCTCAAAACAAGGCTGGCACGAGCCCGACAGAGGCTGCGCCGCCATCTAGAGAAGGCGCAGGCAGGCAAAGAACGATGAGATGCCGGAACTTCGATCGAGATTGCGCAGACTGGCTTCGGGGCAGACTGTCCCAAACCGATGCTCAGGCGATGGCTGCCCATGAGTCGCAGTGCGCCCACTGCGCGCGTATCGCATCCGAGGAGCGCCGCATCCTCGCCATCGCAGCGCGACAGGTGAGTCCTGCCCCTGCGGCGGATCTGTGGCCTCGTCTGGAGCAGCGACTCCATGAGCTCGGGTCGAACGCCGATGCCGCAGCGGCGAGACCGCTCGTATACCGCCCCAGACCGTTTGCCGGGGTATTCGCGCCTATTCGATGGGCCATTCTCGGCGCCGCTGTCGCACTCCTGGCCTTCTTGATCGGCCGTCCAGCTCCGCAGCAGACGGCTCTGGTACGGCCCGAGGACGAGCGCCGACTGGTCGAGATGATCGCGGCGTCCCAACCGGTGCGGTATATCGAGGTCGCATCGGACGACACGATCGTCGGCAGCGAGTTTGACACGCAGCGCGTGCTGCTGGTAGGCGACGGCGAGTGACCGATGGAGCCGAAGGGATGAGCAGGATAGGTTCTCCAACTCCGCACGGGTCTGCACGGTGGAGCGCTGCGCTCGTCGCTGTGGCATTCCTTGCCCTGAGCGCTCCCAGTGTGTGCGCTCAGCAGCCGCCGCCCGGGCGCGATAGTCAGCGGAGCGGTCCAGCCATGCGGCGACCGGGTCCTTCCGAAGAGGACAAGGAGAAGGCTCGCATCCGCATCGGCATGACGAAAGAGCAGCAAGCCCAGATCGAGGCAGTGTACGCGGAGTCGGAGAAGAAACGCCGTGAGGCGATGCAGGAACTGGGCGAGAAGCACCGGCAGCTTCAGGTGCTCTACGACGCGTACGAGATTGATAAGGCTCAGGAACGGGCGATCCTGCGCGACATCGTTAGCATCCACTGGCGGCTGCTCCGCATACACTCGGAAGACGAGGCCAAGATTCGACGCATTCTCACCAAAGAGCAGCACGAGAAGCTTCGCGCTATGATCAAGGAAGCCATGGAAGAGGCGCGGGCGCGATGGCGTTCGGGTCCGCCGAGGCCGCCGAGCGGCGCCAAGCCATAGGGCCACACGACGACGGGCGGAATCCTGGGGGATCCGCCCGTCGTTCTGTCTGTCAGGCAAGGCGGAGGGGACCCGGCGACGCGTCTACTTCGCGTTGCCGAGAGCCTTGCCGCAGACGGGGCAGTACTTCCACTCGCCGGGCGCTTCAGGCCGCTTCGTGCCGTCGAACGGACACACCTTCCATCCGGGCTTGAACGCGACGCCGCACTTGGGGCATGCGCTGGCGGTCGGCTTGCTGACTCGCGTGATCTGCGTCTTGCAGTGGGGACACGTGATGCTGGATCGTTCCTCGTTGCCGACGTAGGCCCGCCACAGAACGCCTTCCTTCAGGGGCTCGACGAGCATCTGATGCAAGCCTTCGAGCCTCTCGGGCAGATCGGCCGAGACGCCTAAGCGCGTCCCGACCCACGTGCGGATACCCTTGCCGAACCGAAGACGGGTTTTCCCCGCGCCAAGCTCCCGTTGCCAGCCAATGCCCGCTGCGTCGGCAATGAGATCCACGACAGACCGCAACCGAACGTCTTTGGCGACAATGGTGACCTTCACATCATCGGGGACATCCTCGTCCACGACGTAGGCAACCTTCGCGGGCTCAAGCACGGATTTCAGAGCGTCGCGTACGGTCTGGTCGCGCACGTCCACGCTTACGCGCTCGCTCAGAGAGCCCGGCACGTCCACCATTGCTCGGACAGTAACCGGCAGGTCCCGATCCTGATCCACGATGACAACCGATGATCGGGTCTCGTCGAGTCCGACCGCCATGGCCGAGGCCGCGGCCACAAGGCTAAGGATAATGTGGTTCATCGTACTCCTCCAGAATGTGTTGGACAGGTATTACGTCAAGCTCGGTCAGGTCGGTATCGCCAGGGTCACCATAGCCGACGGCGAGCGGCACGTCCACCATGACGGGGATCACGCGGCCATCGCCGTCGCCGGCGCTGCCGGCGAGCCAGCCTCCCGTCGAAACGCCCGCCACGTATCGCGGAACGGTGTACTTTCGCCACCGAACGCCCTCGCGGCTTCGCTTCGATTCGGGCGGCGATGTACGCAACCGCGCAGTTTGCCTGGCAGATGCGGTGGCGACCTGACGGGATCGTCTGTGTGACGATCCGCCGTCAGCCTGTACGCCGGCGGTGTTCGGTGATCCCTCGGCCATGCGAACCGCACCGGACGGCGCGGACTGCTTGATGTCCGCCCGGGGCGTCGTCGGCGCTGTCACATCAAGCGCCGGCGCCCCTGCGGACGATGCGGCTTGCATATCCGGCCCCGTGCGCGCGGTCCTGGCTGCGCGGTTGGCAGTGATCCACATGGAGACCGCGAGCACGAGCGCCAATGCAGACGCTGCGGCAACGAGCCGGCCCCTTGGTCTGCGCACAGACTCTAGCCCGCGGCTCTGGCCCCTCCGCGTGACTGCATCGGACAGCACCCCGGGGCGGAGTTGGCGTTCAGGAGTCCATCGCGCGGCCCACATTAGAGCCGTCTCCAGTCCGTCTTCGCGGTTCCGAGAAGCTCGATCGGACGGTCTTCCCTTCACAGGCATTGCTCGGCCTCCCAGAGGCCGGTCATATCGGCCTCCTCAAGGTGCCCCAGACGTTTTCGCAGGCGTCGCAGTCCGGCCCGAACGCGGCTTCGGACCGTAGCGTCCGGGCTCGCGTACAGACGCGCGATCTCGGCGATGGTGAAGCCTTCGAAGTAGTGGAGCCAGATCGGAACCCGCTCACGGTCCGGCAGTTCGGCTACAGCCTGCCGCAACTCACGCTGGGTCGCTCGTCCAAGGGCTGCAGCAGTCGGATCGGTCCGGGCCTGCGATTCGCGCGTGAGCTCGCCAAAGCACAGCACCCGACGAAACCATGCGCTGCGCCGGTAATCGTGCGCCGCGTTCAGCGCGATGCGGCACAACCACGCCGGGAACGGCGCATCCCCTCGGTAGGAGCTGAGGGAGCGGTATGCCCGCACCGCGGCCTCTTGAGCGATGTCGTCGGCGGCTGCCCCATCGGCAACGGTGGCTGCCACGTTCCAGACTAACGCCCGATGCCGTTCGCACAGGGCGCCAAAACTGGCGGCGTCCCCCGACATGGCTGATCGCAGGAGAGCATCGTCGGAGCGAGCATCGGCTTCAGGTCTCATCATCCTATAGACGAGTCAGAGACCGGAATCCGTGACGAATCTTGCCTGGCGCCCGCGCGGCGCATGTGGTCCGGTCCGGGACCGCCGGGGATTGCGGACCAATGATCAAGCGCCAATCATGCTGATGGACGAGAGGGATTGCACGCGGCCCGATGGCTCTGAGATTGTGCGCAACCATCGACCGCGCCGAGGGATTCGAGAGACGCCGTGCGATGAGCGAAGGTGGGATTGCGGTGAGACGAGGACAGACGAGCGCGGAGCAGATGCGCGCTAGCCCCGCTGCCCCCAAGGCAGCGCTACGATAGCGGGTTCACAGCCGGAGCCCTGCAGTACCTACTGAGGAGTGCTGACTTCCCAGATGATCTCCCGGATCCCGGGCTTCTGTCGGAGTATCTTGCGGATGATATCCGACTCCCGCTCGAGGTCGACTTCTGGATGCGTGCGAAGTCGCCCCATGGTGCCACGCATGTAGACCACGCCGTGGATCACCCTCACATCCAGCTGACTCGAATCGATGTAGCGACGATTCAGTTCCCGCTGCACCATTCTGGTGCTTTCGGCATCACCTACGCCCATGATTGCTGCCTCCCGATGTCCGAAACCGTACACGAGGAACGCGGCGACAGGGCGCCCGCGTGGGACCCTGCCCATGAGACAAGACGATGAGACCTGGCAAACGATCGTGCTGAAGGCGCTGTGCGTCTTCACTTGTATAGACGCAGGAATCCGCCGGATGTTTCACACACGTCGCTGAGCCTGGGGGCAACGATGCCTCCCGCAGGTTTGTTCAGGTACAGTGACTGGCGGATCACCCGTTCGATAGGAGCAAGCAATGCGTGTAGCTCATGCTGCCCCGATGGTTGGGGCCTTCTTCATGCTGTGGTCAGGCGCAGGCGCCGCACGTGCAGAAGCCGATGATCTCGAGGTCCTGTATCGGGCCGAGATGGAGATGGCGGCCGCGCAGTTGCGCATGAAGCCCGACCAGGTTGATGACCGTCTGGCGCTGACCGTAGTCGCTACAGGGGTGACCTGGCAGCCATCGGCGGGCGGCGTATCCCTGTTCCGCCAGGGCCAGAAACACCTTGAATACACTGGCTGGGCCGGACGCATCGAAGGCTTCCGCGCGGCAGCCCGTGGGCGCGACGCGCGTGCGGAGTTCGCGTTTGCCCTCTCGCTGGTGCTCGATCCGGCGCCCGATCCGGCGATCTGGCGCAACGCCTTCGCGGCCGCGGCGCGGTATGGCGCCAGCTTCGACACCGTGCTGATCGGCATCATCACCGCCCCGTCACGGGTGCCCTTCCTGGCCAGCCTGCAATACGCTGCGGCCGACACGCTGATCTGGCGCGCCGACACGCGGCACACGCAGTTCTGGCTCAGTCTCGTCGATTCCAGAGACAGCTATCTGCGCAGCCGGGCGATTGCCGCAATCGGCATCCTCGCGTACGATCCGTCAGCGCCCGGGACCACTTCGCCGGGCACGACAACATCCGGCTTGCTGATGCCCGTACGTGAGTCGCCCATCAGCGCGGCGCAAAGGAGAATGTTCGAAGACGTGCTTCTGCGAGCCTCGAGCGACCGGTCCTATCGTGTCCGCGCAGCGGCAGCGCTGGGTCTGGGACTGGTTGGAGGCCCTGACGCCCGATCCAAACTGACACGACTGGTGCGCGATTCCTCGTACGTCGTCGTGCCCGGTGCACCTGCGGGCATGCGGCGGCTCGCCTTCCCGGTCCGCGAGGCGGCGGCCAATGCCCTGAAGCGCTATGGTCTGAATGTGCCTCCTTCGGGCGGCGACTACGGCGACAAAGAGTTCCGACAGGCTGTCCGCGGATGCAGGGACGTCACCAAAGACACCGCTGGCATGCGCAAAGGCGTGACCAGCAAGGTCCGGTTCTACGACGGCTACTGGTAGGATCGCCTTCCGGCCCGGGTCTACGAACCAACAATGCGCCGAACCCGCTCGAGATCCTCCACCGTGTCCACGGACAAGGGGGCCTGGTCCACTTCGACCATGCGGATGCGGATTCCGTTTTCCAGCGCACGCAACTGCTCCAGCATCTCGGTTCGCTCGAGCGGCGTCGGCTCCATCGCGGCGTAAGCGATGAGGAAATCACGCCGATAGGCATAGAGGCCTATGTGCTGCATAACGGCCTGGCCCGATCCGTCGCTCCGGTCAAACGGGATGCGCGCGCGAGAGAAGTAGAGCGCGTTGCCCCGGCAGTCGCAGACGACTTTCACCGTAGCCGGGTTGTCCAACTGATCCTCTGGACATCGGACCATGAGCGAGGTCATCTGCAAGTCGGGCTCCATGAGCAGAGGCTGTACGGCGGCATCTATGGAGGCAGGGTCTATGAGCGGCTCGTCTCCCTGGATATTCACGATGATGGCAGCGTCGAGCCCCCCCGCTGCCTCAGCCAGCCGGTCGGTGCCCGTCCGATGGCGGTCGGATGTCATGATCGCCACGCCGCCGAACCCTTCGACCGTTCGGGCGATCTCGCCGTCCGGCGTCGCGACCATGACCGCCTCGAGCAGCCGTGCTCTGCTCGCCTGCTCCCAGACGCGCTGTATCATGGTCTTGCCGCAGATGTCGAGAAGCGGCTTGTTCGGCAACCGGGTCGCCGCCATCCTGGCGGGAATCAGGCCGACAACACGCATCGAGTCACTCACAGGACTTCTCCTCTCCGATAAGCAAGACAACCCGTATCATGGCCGTCCGCCCGCTCATGTGCCAGGCGCGCCGCGCGCGCAGAGCATCTCGCGGCACGCAGCGATCACTGAGTCGACCGTGATGCCAGTCATGCAATCGAACCTGCCTTCGCATGTCGGTCGCCGATAACACGGGCTGCACGTCAGACCCAGGTAGAGTATCCGATGCTGCGGTCCGAACGGCCCGCTGTGCACCGGCAGTGTCGCACCCATGAGACATACCACACGAGCGCCAACAAGAGCCGCAACATGCGTCGCACCCGAATCGCATCCGACGAACAGGTCACAGTCCGCGACAAGGGCGGCCAGCTCCTTCAGCGTGGTTCGACCCGCCATCATCAGGGGGTTGACCTGTGACGGCCCGGCGCCCTGACAGCGGCAGACCACTTCGGCAGCCTGACGATCCGACCCGCCTCCCAACACGATGACGCCGTAGCCTTGCCCGACCAGGTAGGACGCGAGCTCGGCCCATCTCTCCACGGGCCACCGTTTGTTGGGCTCGCTGGCTCCGATATGCATCGCAAGAACGGGCCGGGGCAGCCCCTCGAGCACGTCCCGCATGGCCGCAGCCGCCGGGTTGCCGATCGTCAGATAGGGAGGCGGATCGGTTGGCAACTCGGTGGCTCCCATGATGCGCGCGAAACCGAAGTTGCATTCGGCCACGTTGATGTCTCTGGGCCCGGGGACGATCGGATTCCCCGTCAGCAGGCCGCTCAGCTCGCGCGCAGATTGCCAGGTATAGCGGTTGGGCGCCCCCGAGGCCGCGGCAAGGAGCCCGCTGGTCGCCAGGCCCTGCATATCGAGGATGGTGTCGGGCCGAAAGGCACGCAGCGCACGCATGCCATGTATCAGTCCGCGCAAGCTTCGGGGCACCGGAATGATCCGGTCCACGTCAGGATTGCCTTCAATGAGACCCGACCACACCGGTCGGATGCACCAGGCGATAGCCGCTGCGGGATGGACGCGCCTGATCGCCCGAACGGTCTGGACGGTCTTCGCCACATCACCGAGGGCGCTCAGCTTGATGATCCCGATCCGCCGTGGCTGCACACCGGCCTCCGCCGTCCCTGCGCTCACGGCGCGCCGCCTCCCGGAGACGAGCGCCAGCGATTGTGAAACCAGAGCCATTGCTCGGGATGCCGACGGATGGCAACCTCCATCAGACGATTGGTCTCTGCCGCGATGCGGCGCAGCTCCGCATCGCGATCGGCAGAGGCGTCGGCCCGAACGACGCCCTCGACGGTCACGGTGAACCCGCCTGTCGCGTCGCGCGCGCACATTCCGACAACGATCGGGGCGCCGGTATGCAGCGCCAGTCGCGCCGGCCCATCCACGGTACCGGTGGGTCTGCCAAAGAAGGGCACCACCACGTCGTCCGCATTCTGGTCGGCCAGTATGGCCACGCAGCCGCCCCTGCGCAATGCAGCCAGCATGGGTCGACCGGCCAGATCGCGCCGGATCGCCGTCATGCCGTTGCGCTTCCGCATCTCGGTCATCAGTTCCGTGGTTGCCGCATCGCGCGCAGCCCGCATGACCACCAGGACCTCGTAGCCGTGTACGGCCAGCCACCGCGCGGCCATCTCGAAGTTGCCGAAATGCGCGCTCACGAATATGACTCCCCGTCCTTCGTCGAGGGCGCTCCTGGCCATTCTCTCGCTCTCGGCATCCATGTGAATGAGCCGGGTGAACTCCGAGTCCGACACGAACGCAAGCTTCATGCTCTCGAAGATGAGCATGCCGAACTGTCTGAAGCACTCTCGCTGGATGGCAGACCGCTGGGCGTCGCTCAACTCGTTGCCGAACGCAATGCGCAGGTTGTGGTCTGCTATATGGCGACGCCGCCGTGAGGCCACACGAATGAGGTCGCCGACGCGCCGCCCCACCCATCGTACCAACCCGAGAGGCAGGATCGGCATCAGGGCTAAGAACCCCCGCAACATCCAGTAGCCGGCTCGCCGACCGATGTTCTTCAGCAACCGCATGGGCGCTCGCATCCCGCCAGGCTAAGCAAGTCCTGCATGAGCTCGGTCATGTCATTCAGCGCGAACTCCGCTTCGAAGACCCAGACGGGACACCGGAGGCCCCGATTCGCGCTCGCGGCATCGCCTCGTGCCCGCAGGAACGAGCCAAGCTTGACAGCGTCCTTCTCGGAGACGATCGCAGCCTCCGCCCCGGCAGCCATGCATGCGTCCAGGGCTTCTCGGATCTCTCCCTCCGAAGGCGCGTAATGGTCCGGATAGCGGACCGCGTGCACAACGTCGGCGCCCGCGTGCGCCACCTGACGCTCAAACTGTGCCGGGTTGCCCAGCGCGCAGATTGTGGCGACCCTCCGGCCCGCCAGCATGGCAAGCTCGAAGCGCTCGTCTCCGACCACATCGCGCAAACCGACGCCGCGATAGCAGCCGCGCAATATGCGGGAATGGCCCAGATGTCGCTTCACGCGCTCGGTTACCTCTCTGTTCGGCAAGCCGTTCTCCGTCTCCATGCCCGACAGAACCACCCAGTCGGATCGGCGAAGGTGCGCCGGCGGCTCTCGGAGTATGCCGGCTGGCAGGGTGCGGCCGTTGCCGAAAGGCAGGTTGGCATCAAGGAGCGTGATCTCGCGGTCCCGATGCAGCTGGTAGTATTGCATGCCGTCGTCGAGCACGACAATCTGGGGCCGAAACCGCGCCCATGCCTGATCGCCGGTCTGTCGTCGGTCACGGCCCACCACCACCGGCGTCCCCGGCAACGCCCGAGCCAGCAGAAAGGCTTCATCGCCGGCCTCGGCCGGGCTCAGCAGCACGTGCTCACGATCCGACACGACGCCGACGCCGCCTTCGTGCGCACCCTTGTAGCCGCGGCTCAGGACGCAAACATCGACGCCGGCAGACCGGAGAGCGCGAACCAGCGTCAGCGCCAATCCGGTCTTGCCTGTGCCCCCCGACGACAGGTTGCCGACACTCACGACCGGGCACGGCAATCGGTGACGCCGGCGCCACCCGATCCGGTACGGAAGCAGATATGCCTCAAGGCCTACGACGTAGAGCCACGAGAGCGGTGTCAGGGCGGCGACGATGGCCCGGCTCGGCAGACTGCAGGGTCGCCCCGAGAGCGCATCCATCAGGTTGCCGCCAACCGTCATCGCGAGTGTCGGCGATCCGCTGTCGACCCGAGCGGCGCAACCGCCCCTGAGCACGTGCCGCTGCCTACCGTCCCGCGCGCATGGCGTACACACATAGAGAAGTCCGAGCCGGATGCCATCAAGGCTCCCCTGGCGGCAACGCCGCAAGCAGGACTTCGGCGTAGCGCCTTGCCGTGCCCCTATGTCGACGGACGAGATCGAGTGCGTCTGATGCGATACGCTGTCGCGCTTCCCGATCCTGGAGCAAGCGACATACCTCGGCCGCGAGCTTCTCAGGTCCGTCTACGCGTATGCCCACGCCCGCAGCCGCGGCAAGGTCCACGGCATCGCGGAAGTTGTTCATGTACGGCCCGAACAGCACAGGCTTTCCCTGTGCGAGCGGCTGGAGCAGGTTCTGCCCGCCTCCGGGCGGAGTCAGGCTGTTGCCGATGAACGCCACATCGCCGACGGCGTAGATGCGACCGAGCTCGCCGAACGTGTCCAGGATGATCACCTGCGCGTCGCCCCGATCGCCCTTCACCGACGAGCGACGAGCCGTCGTGAAGCCCATCTGCCGCAGACCGCTCTCCACAGCGTCAGCCCTCTCCACATGCCTCGGGGCATGGATCAGCACGACCCCTGGCAGGCGCTGCAACAACGCTCGGTAGGCCTGCCACACGAGCTGTTCCTCAGCGAGCGATCGGGTACTGCCGATCACCCACACCTGTTCGCCGTCCCGTATGCCCAGCTCGCGTCTGAGATCCAGGACAGCGGATTCTGGCAGCGGTTCTTCGGCTTCATCGAACTTCACATTGCCCAGCGTAGCGAGGCGGTCGGCCTCCGCGCCGAGAACCGCGAAGCGACGCGCATCCTCCTCGGATTGGGCCAGAACCCGGTCGTACTGCCTGAGCGCCCACCGCATGAGCCAGCGTGCCTTGCGATAGCGGGGAAAGCTGCGGTCCGAGATCCGGGCATTGACGAGGACGGCGCGGACACCCGATCGGCGCAGCGAGTCGAGCAGATTCGGCCAGATCTCCGTTTCGATGCCGACGAAGAGGTCGGGGCGTATCCACTCGACAGCCCGCCGCACCAGAGGCAGCAGATCGAACGGCAGATAGGCTACGTGGCGCACCAGCTTGCCAACCAGCGACTGCGCCACCTCATAGCCGCCCGGCGTTATCACCGTCATGACGGCCTCGAGATCGGGTCTGCTCTCGCGCAGCGCGGCCAGAATGGGCCGCGCCACCCCCACCTCTCCCACAGACGCCGCATGCACCCATAGACCCGGCCGCGTCTGCAGACGCATCTCCGGGGGCAAGTTGCCCCATCGCTCGCGCCATCCTTCGCGCGATTTGCCGTGCAGTACCCGCCATCCGAGATAGCCCGCAAGGAGCGGCGTCGCCGCAGCAAGACCGGCATTGTAGACAGCCAGCTCCGAGGCTAGAACGCTGCGCTCAGGATCCCCCGCTTCGCCGATCTCTCGCGCTGTTGGCTGTGTCTCCCGGGGACGCTTGATCACGTCGCGAACTCCGCCGGGTACTCAAACCCGAGCATCTCTTCGGCCCGCTGCTCGAGCCGGTTGAGCGCCAGCTCCAGATCGGAGCAGATGCGCGCCTTCTCTTCGTCATCTGCATCCGGCGAGACCGAGACCGGCTCGCCCACTATCCAGACCGCTCTTGCGAACGGAGCAGGAACCATGTAGCGGTCCCACGACCTGACCAGCCAGCGGGGTCGGGCGCTGATGCCAACGGGCACGATCCTGCAGCCCGACTTCTGGGCGAGCAACAGCGTGCCCATCTGGATCTTGTGGGTGGGCCCGCGCGGCCCATCCGGCGTGAAGGCCAGCGCGCCGCCTTCCTTCAGCCTCCGCGCCAGCTCCAGCGTGGCGCGTATGCCGCCGCGGCTCGTCGAGCCTCGGACCGTCTGGAAACCGAACCGACGAAAGATGCAGTTCTGCATCTCGCCGTCGCGCGACAGCGAGATCATCACCCAGTAGCCGCGATGTCGGAAAACATTGGCGGGGATCAGCGTGCGGCCATGCCAGGTGATCATGATGAGGCCCTGGCCCGATGCCAGCATCTCCTCGAGGCGATCCTGCCCTTCGAAACGGACGCGGAGCGTCATCCCGATGAACCGGGCCAAAGCCCACATGACGAATCCCAGGAAGCGTGCCCTGAACGGTGTCTGAACCTTCTGGTCTCCTGCTGATGCGCCCCTCCGGCCATCAGGTGTGGATGGGACGCTCATGTCTAGCCGGCAAGCTCCGTGCGGAACTGCTTGGTGTAGAGCTGCGCATAGAGGCCGTCGAGGGCAAGCAACTCGGGGTGCGATCCGCTCTCAACGATTCGGCCCTGGTCCAGCACAAGGATGCGGTCGGCCCCAAGCACCGTGGACAGGCGGTGGGCAATGACGATGGTCGTCCGGCCACGCATGAGTTGATCGAGCGCTTCCTGAACCAGCGCTTCCGACGATGCATCGAGGGAACTCGTGGCCTCGTCGAGAATGAGCAGCCGAGGATCCGTCAGAATGGCCCGAGCGATGGCGATGCGCTGCCGCTCGCCGCCAGACAGCCGGACTCCCCTTTCGCCAACGATCGTGTCGAACCCGTCGGGCATCGAGTCGATGAAGAACGCGTTAGCCGCGTAGGCCGCTCGGCGAATGTCGTCGTCGGTCGCATCCCGCTTGCCGTAGGCAATGTTGTCGCGCAGCGTGCCGGCAAACAGCCACGTCTCCTGCGGAACGATGCCGATCTGCCGGCGCAGCGTCTCCAGCTTAACATCCCGTACGTCTATGCCGTCTATGCGGATGCTGCCCGATGTCACGTCATAGAAACGCGGGATCAGATCCACCAGCGTGCTCTTGCCCGCGCCGCTGTGTCCGACGAGAGCCACGACCTCGCCCGGGCGCACTTCCATGCATATGTCGCGCAGTACTAGCGTCCCGTCGCCGTAGCCGAAGCTGACATGTTCGAACTCGACGTGCCCACGGATGGGAGGCATCTCAAGGGCATCGGGGCGCTCCTCGACTTCGCTGCGCTGATCAAGAACCTCGGTGAAGATCCGTTGCGCCGCCGCCATTGCCTGTTGCCGGGTGTTGTTAATGCCTCCCAGATCGCTCACAGCCCGTGCGAGCGTCTGGAGCGCCACGACGAACATGGCGAGGCCGCCGATCGTCATCTTGCTGATCGGTTCGAGCCCCTGGCTTTCGAGCCGCGCATTGCGAACCACCTCGTTGCCTGCCAGGAAGATCACCAGCGCAATGCCGAACGCACCGAGGAACTCGATGACGGGCCGGAGTCTGGCGCTCTGCTTCACCCCGCTGATCACCGCGTTGAACGTCCGCTCGTTCTCGATGCTGAACCGCCGTATCTCATGGCTCTCCGTCGCGAACGACTTGATGATCCGCACGCCGGCCAGCGTCTCCTCTGCGATCGTCGTGATGTCCGCGAGGCGGATCTGGACAAGGTCCGATATCTTGCGGATCTTCTTGCCGATACGCGATATGGCGAGCCCCATGAGGGGAACCACCACAACCGCCGCGAGAGTGAGTCGCCAGCTCGTGTAGAACAGCAGAGCGAGACACCCGATGATGTGCAAGGGCGCCGCCACGACGTCACGGATGGTCATCGTCGCGTTCTGGATGACCGGCAGGTCGTTGGTCAGCGTTGACATGATGGCGCCGGTCCTGCGCCGATTGAAGAACGACAGCGACAGACTGTGCAGGTGGGAGAAGATCTCCTCCCGCATCCTCGCCGTCACCCTCTGGGCAACCAGCGACAGGTAGAACGTCTGTCCATACGCCAACAGCCCGTTGATCACGAATACGCCGACCACCACCAGACAAACGAAGTTCAGCCGACCCACTTCCTCGCCTGCCATGGCGTCAATCACGAGCTTGATGCCGACTTTGAGCGCAGCGCTGACCGCCGCGACTCCCGCTGCGCAGGCCAACCCTGCCGCGATGGTCTTGCGATGGGGCTTGAGGTAGGCCAGCAGGCGTCGCAACGTTTCGCGCTCGCGCGCGTTGTCTTCAGCCTGGCTGTGAGAGGCCGGCGTGGTCATAGCAACGATCCCGCGGCGGCGCCGGATCCGACGTTGGCCTGAGCATGGCCCTGTGTCACAGGCGCTCCCGCGAGCCCCGCGAGCTGCAGCGCCATGTCGGCGGCGCGCCGACACGCTCCGGGTTCGCCAAGGGACAACCGCACATGCTCCAGATCACGACGAGCGGCGACAGCCGCTTCCTTATCCAGCAGGTACCGCATGGTATGTTCGGCGATCGCTTCGGGGGTTGCAGCGTCCGCAACGAGTTCAGGCATGATGCGCCGGTTGGCGATGATGTTGGGCAGCCCTATGTGTTCGATGCGGCTGACCCGGCGCAGCGCATACTCGATGCGCATGAGGCGCGAACCGCGATAGATGATCACCATCGGCACGCCGAGGATGGCAGCTTCGAGCGTCGCGGTGCCCGAGCATACCACCGCAGCGTCGGCATGGGCCAGAGCGTCATGGGTGCGCCCCCGGACAATCGCCACACGAGGATGCCCATGCCCGGCGGCTTCCGCCAATGCCTGCAGCGGTTCGGGTGTCCAGCCAGGGTTGGACGAAGCCCCCGAGCCGGCCAGCGCCGTCACGAACTGCAGGCCCGGCAAGCGAGCCGTCATCATCCGCGCGGCATCGGCCAGAGCCGGCGATGTATGGGTCAGCTCAGCGCGGCGACTTCCCGGCAGCAGCGCTACGATGGGCATGTGATGATCGAGGCCGATGCTCTCGATGAACCGGTCGCGCTCCTCGGTAGGCCTGACGATGTCGAGCAGCGGATGCCCAACAAACGTCGCATTGGCGCCGGCCTGTCGGAGCCGCTCCTCGGACCATGGAAACTGCGTGGCAATGGCATCGGTCGCAGCGGCAAGACCATATGGCGGCGGACCGCTGCGGCGCCATGACCCGGGAGGCAGGAAATAGAGCACCCGATGGCCTCTGGATTTGCACCAGCGGGCAACAGGGACGTTGAAGGCTCCGAAGTCAATGGGAATGACAACCGATGGGCGGCGCTCGCCGATCGCCCGCTGCAGTTTGGGCAAGACCCTGAAGCGAAGCCTCGGCGCGACGCGCAACGACTCCACGATCCCGATGGCAGCCCAACCGTGGATGTCCTCGATCACGTCCACGCCAGCCCGCCGCATGCGGTCGCCTCCGAGCCCCCAGAGTCTCAGCTCCGGCACGGCGCGATGAAGCTCCGCTGCCAATCGAGCGCCGAACCCGTCACCCGAGCTCTCGCCAGCCAGTATCGCGATATTGGGAGTCATGGAGCCCCGGCCGTTGCGTGCGTGACGTGCCTCAACGCCGCTCGTTGCCCCTTCCTGCATAGCCGCTCTGCGTTCCGCGCATGAACGTCACGAGGTATTCAAGCTCCTCGGTCATGTCGAGCTCATCCTCGATTCGCGCGAGCGCCTGCGACAGGTTCAGATCAGCCCTGTACAGGAACTTGTAGGCCTGCCGCAGGATCGTTCGGGAGGCTGGGGGCACCCCTGACCGCCGAAGCCCGATCTTGTTCAGGTCAATGACCCTTGCCGGCACGCCGTCCGACAGCATGAACGGCGGCACATCCTGGTTGACCTTGCTCAGGCCCCCGAGCATCGCCAGCTTGCCGATGCGGCAGAACTGGTGCACCCCCACCATCCCGCCGAACACCGTGTTGTCTTCCACGGTGACGTGCCCAGACAGCCCGACGTAGCTGGCGATGGTGTTGCCGTCGCCAATCTCGCAGTTGTGGCCCACGTGCGAGCACGCCATGAACATGTTGTCGTTGCCGATGCGCGTCGCGATACCTTCACCGACAGCCCGGTGCATGGTGACGCCCTCTCTGATGATGTTGTTGTCGCCGATCACGAGAAGGCTCTTTTCACCCTTGTACTTGTGGTCCTGAGGATCGCCCCCAAGCACGGCGCCCGGCCACACAGCGCACTTTCGCCCGATACGGGTACCCGGAAAGACGCACACATGCGAATGAAGAATGGTCCCCTCGCCAATGTGAACGTCGTCTCCAACGTAACAGAACGGCCCGACAACAACCGTCTCCGCCAGATAGGCGCCTGGATCCACTATCGCCGACGGATGTACCCGGCGAACCATGCGTCACTCTCCCTCCGGTTGCGCAGCGATCTCGACAACTTCGGCAGGGCGAGGATCGACCAGCTTGAAATGCATTTCGGCCTCGGCGACTATCTCGTCCTCGACACGACCGGTCAGCATGACACGTCCCACACGGCTGCGGAAGTAGAGCACGTTGACCTCCGTCACGAGGACGTCTCCCGGCACCACGGGCCGTCGAAAGCGTACATTGTCAATGCGTGCAATGACCGGTATGGTGTTGCGAAGACTGGGAACCGAGAGCATCAGCACGCCGCCGACCTGGGCCATCGCCTCGATGATGAGTACACCGGGCATGATGGCCTGCGAGGGGAAGTGCCCGTTGAAAAAGTCTTCGTTAATCGTGACGTTCTTCACGCCGACAGCACGCTTGCCGGGCTCGATCTCCAGAATCCTGTCCACCAGCAGCATCGGGAACCGATGCGGAAGGCAGGCCCGGATTTGCTCGACATCTAACATGATCTCCTCCTCATATCAGCGGATCGCAGCCCAATCCCGCGAGCCGCTGCACCAACTGAGCGTTTACTGCATGGCCAGGCTTGTGCACGGTAATAGTGGCATGAAGTCGCCTGCCCAAGACACACAGGTCCCCAAGCACATCGAGAACCTTGTGCTTGAGACACTCATCATCAACTCTGAGCGCATCTGAATAATGATCCGCATACACCAGCAAGGTGTTGCTCAGATCCGCTCCGCGCGCAAGTCCCCTCGCCAGTACATGCTCGACCTCCTCCGCCAGAGCGAACGTGCGCGCCGGCGCAAGATCGCGGATGAAGGCATCCCGGGTCAGCTCCGCCGTGTAGGTCTGTTTGCCCAGCATGGGATGCTGATACTCCGTCGTCACGCTCAACGCGAGGGCTGCATGAGGCGCCGCCGCTGCCCGGGCCTCGCCGCACTCGACAGCAACCGGCTCGCGGATCACATAAGCCACGGCCGGCGCATCCAGCTCGACGGTACCCGCTTCCAGTATTCGATCCACCCACGGTTGCGCGCTGCCGTCGAGAATGGGAACTTCGGGACCATCCACCATGATCCTGACATTGTCAATCATCAAGCCCGACAGCGCCGCCAGAAGGTGCTCCACCGTCTGAACGCACAGACGTCCGTCGCCGACCATCGTGCACCGCGCGGCTGCGATCCATCGTGACGCCGACAGTCGGAAGCTGCCGTCGGCGTCGCCAAACACAATCCCTGCATCAGGTCCGGCAGGCTCGATCGTCACACGGCACGCGTGCCCTGTGTGAACGCCCGTGCCTTCCGCTTGCACCGGTCGCCGCAAGGTAACCTGCGGCAGATCCAGCGTGCGGAGAGTGGCAGACGGCACGGACACTATCAATCACCGTGCGCATTCGTGCCGCGCTCGACGGCTGCCAGACGCTCTGTGAGCTCTGCCACGCGGGCTTCCAGTTCCTTCACTCTGCGGATCGTCTCCGGCCCACGGTCCGCAGCGGCGAGCTCCTTCAGTCGGACTCGATGGGGCTTCGCCGGCGAACCTGACACGACGGCGCCGCTTTCAACATCGCCCCACGCGCCCGTGCCGCCCAGCAGAACCGCGCCGTCACCGATCCTGACGTGGTCGCGTATACCGACCTGACCCGCCATCACGACGCCTTGACCGATGCGCGCGCTCCCGGCAATGCCGGTCAGACTCGCCACGATACTGTCGGGCCCGATCTTGACGTTGTGAGCGATCTGGACCAGATTGTCTATCTTGGTCCGCGCTCCGATCACCGTCGCGCCAGTCTTGGCTCGATCCACGGTCGCGTTGGCGCCTATCTCGACGTCGTCCTCGATCTCGACGATGCCGACGTGCGGCACTTTGTGCGCCCGGTTGCCGATGCGAACGAATCCGAACCCGTCTGAACCTATCACGGCGCCCGCATGGATGATGACTCGCGCCCCGAGCTTGCAGTGGGGATAGATAACCACGTTCGGATACAGAACGCAGTCCTCGCCAATGCGCACGTTTTCCCCGACATGGCACCCAGAGAGGACTATTGCGCGCTCACCGATCACTGCGTTCTCGCCGATGACAACATGGGGCCCGATGGACGCCGTGGCCGAAATGCTAGCGCCGGCGCCGACGACTGCCGTCGGGTCCACGCCGATCGGCGGCGCCAGTCTAGGCGAGAACAGGGCCAGAATGCGAGCAAACGCGAACCGGGGGTTTTCGACTTTGATCAGCGGCTTGTCGGGCGACACCGCGTCGAGGAAAGCTACCACGGCGGATGCACGCGATCGCTCGGCCTCACTCAGGAACCGCGGCGACTCCGCGAAGACGATATCCCCCGTCTGTGCATCGGTGATGGATGCGACGCCTCCGATGGCGACAGTCCCGTCGCCCGAAACGGCGCCTTTGACCTCCTCGGCCAGCTCCTGCACGGTCAGTGTCCGACCGACACCGACACTCGTGCCCGTCGCCAGCGCTGAACCACCGCTCATCGCAAGAAGCGCTCCTTCGTCAATGTCTCCACAACGACGCCAGTCATGTCCGGACACCCCGGCTGCCGGCGAAACACCACGGTCCAGCCTCGCTCTCTCGCTATGCGCAGCACATGTGACCGCAAATCAGCGCGCGCGAGCTCGTTCACCAGATGGCTCGCCGGTCTCATCGGCAACGAGCGACGTGCAACCGGCGTCGCGCGCACCTCAGGCGTATCCGCCTTCAGCGCAGCCCTGCCCGCACCCTCCGGGGTCCCGGGGCTGGCCGTGAGTCGGGCTTCAGCCGTGAACGAAGTATCTCGCTGGGCTGCCAACAATGCCTCGCGGTAACGGCGCATGGCCATGTCCACCTCGCGGCGTCTCTCGGCGTCGGCAATCGCCAGGGCCCGTTCCAGATCGGCCTCACGCACGTCCATGTGCTGGCCGACCGCCGTCATCTCGCGCATACGAATCGCTGCCAGATCGCTGCTCAGCTTGGCATCGAGCGCCTTACGCTCTGCCCGGGCCTCCTTCAAGGCAGCCTCGACCTCCTCAGGAGGACCTGCAGCAGGCGAGCCGCGCTGCGCCGCGAGAGCCACAATGCGAAGGTCGAGCGCGCGCATTGCCGGCCGTGCGTTATCCTGCGCCGTCTTCTGGGCCTCCGCGATTCGGGCCTGCGCGTCGCGGAGCGCTTCGCGGCGGTCGGCCTTGAGCGTCGCGTACATCAGCCTCACCTCGCGCATGCGTGCGGCCTCAGCGCGAACCCGGAGGCGGCGCTCCAGTTCCTCAAGCCGGCTGCTTGCCGCGTTCACCGCCCGATCGTCGGCCGTATCGGAGCGCCCCGGCCCAGGACGTATCTGCAGCGGCGCAGGCAGTTGCGGCATGTCTCGGTCCGACTCCGAGGGCATGCGTACGGACTGACGAACGCCGCCAGGCTCGCGTCCAGCATAGGCCGGATGCCGAACGACCAAGCTGTCAAGCGACACGTATACCGTCCTTGGCGGCTTCTTGGCAGATGAGCATCCTCCTGCCCCGACGAGACCCAACGCCACCCCTATCGCGATGCCGTATCGTGGCAAATGCGCCACTGAGAAGCAGTCCTATTTGGAGTTCAGGTCCTTCACCACGTCATCGGTGATGTCGGTCCCGGCGAACACCGCCACCTGGACATCGAAGACGATGGACAGGCCCTTCTTCTCGGCAACACGTTTGACAGCGGCGCGGAACTCCTTCGTGAGCCTCTCCTGGTTGGCCATGCCGAACTCTCGAAGCTTCGCGTCCTCTTCGTCTCGGATCCCGGCGATCTGACTCTCGAGACGACCACGCGCGGCGTCTGCATCCTTCATGCGCTGGCGATCTGCATCGGTCAGCTCGGCATCGGGCTTCTGAGCAAGCGCGGCGATCTCGCCGGACAGCTTAGTGCCCTTGTCGGTGAGCTCTTTCGCCTTCGCCACTTCGGCCGCTGTCCTGCCGGCGGGATCCTTGGCCTCGATTTCGTCTAGCTGCTTGTGTTCTTCATCGCTCAGGAACGGCATGTTCATGCGGCGCTGGATGCGCGCATTGGCCCTGATCTGCCGAGCCTCAAGCTCGCGCTGAGCCATCTGCATGGCTTTGTAGTCTTTGGTGACACGCTGAACATCCACCGTGCCGAACCCGCCCGTCGCGGGGGGACGCCCTCCCTGGCCGAACGCCGCGGCAGCGATCACTCCGCAAATAGCCGCGCACCCTAGCACCAACAGGCGCCAGAACCCCATAGATCCCGTCATTGCATACTCCTTCCTCGTGTGAGCCTCGCCATTATAGCACTGGTCCGACCGGGCTCACCGAGCCGCCCGCCGTCAGAAGACGTGCCCTATACTGAAGTGGGTTCGCGCGCCTTCGCGGCCGAACCCCTGATCAATCCGAATCGGCCCGATGGGCGTGACGACGCGCAAGCCGAAGCCGAAACCGAACTCGGGACTGAAGCCCGTGTGCTGCACGAAATCGGAGAAGCGAACCCCGGAATAGGGGCCGCCCCACGCGTCCGCCGCATCAACGAAGATCACCCCGGTCAAGCTCGGCGCCAGAGGCGCTCGCAGTTCGGCAGACGCCAGCATCATATGCTTGCCCCAGAACCGATCCTCATAGTATCCGCGCAACGTTTCGGCGCCGCCGACGAAGAACTGCTCGAAGAAAGGCGCAGTGCCCGACGTCGTTCCTCCCGCAAGCCGGAGCGCCACGGTCGTGCGCCTATCCTTGGCGTCTTTGCGCGGCCCTTGAAGGCTTATGTAGCGCCGTGCGTCCACCTGAAGCTTCTGGAAGTTCACGACTCCGGTCACCAATCCGACCTGCGAACCTGAAGCCAGAATGGGCTTGAGATCGGCACGGCCTATGTCCAGGCTGTAGACCTCGAACCCGCCGGTGGCGGGATCAAGGTCGAGATCGCGCGTGTTGTGCGTCATCCGCACGCTCGCCGCCATCAGCGGACCTTTCTGCAGTGCGGCCGCATCATTGGGGTTGAGCTCAAGCGCCGGAAGCTTAACGTCATCGAACCGCAATCCCACGGAACCGCGATAGGCCTCGCCGAAGGGCCGGCTGAGCGTCGCCTGGGCGCCGGTGCGCACTTCGTAGTAGTCGTTGCCCGTCCCGTCCGAGACACCCGAGGTGCTGTAGATGCTCCGGGCGAACCGATAGACCGTCTTGTCATACACACTCGCCGATAGCGACGTATGCTTGCTGTCGAGCCATGGCTCCGTGAAACCCACTTCCAGGCTGTTCCGGTTGGCCAGACCGCCGGTGTCCCAGCGGAGGCTCACCCCCTGTCCTCGTCCCATCAAGTTGTTCTCGACGATCTCGGCGCCGCCAACCAGGCTGTTTCGGCTGCTGTAGCCGATGAACACCGCGACATTGCCGCTTCGCTTCTCCTCGACGTTCAGCGTGATGTCCACGAGACCGGGTGACTTGGGAACGATGGCCGGCGAGATATCGGCGAAGAGGTCCGTATTGAAGATGCGGTAGTAATCCTTCCGGAAGACCTCGGCGTTATAGTATTCGCCCTTCTTGAGCCGCATCTCGCGCGTCACGACGCGCGGCTTGGTCTTGTGGAGCCCGGTGATCTTAACCTCATCCACTTTCGCCACGATGATCGGCACCTCGAGGATTCCGTCGGGCATCGCGAGATCGCTGGAAACGATCGCCATGTATCCTTTTGAAGAGTAGTACTCCTGGATGGCCATGGCGTCGCGGCTCAGCGTGCCGAGGTTCAGCACGAAGCCTTCCTTGGTCTGCATCAGGTCGCGGATGACCTTGGCAGGCACCGGTCCCGACCCCGTGATGTTGATGCCCTTGACGACGTCGTTCTCCTCCACCTCGATGGTAACGTGAGCTCCAGCCGAATCCACCGTGGCGGTGATCCTGACAGCATTGTCAATGTCATCAACACGATTGGCGCCGAACAGGTTGGTCTGAATCAGGCGTCGTTTGGCATCGTCCAACGCTGCCTGGTTGATCGTCGCGCCGACACGCAGCCCCGATGAGGTTACAATCGACTCCTGGTTGAGGTTCTTGTTGCCCTTAACGGTGATATCGGCGATCACCGGGTCGTTCGTCTGACCAGACGCGGGAGCCATGGCAATACCAAGGCACGCGACCGCCCACGCTCCCGTACAGAGGCGCAGATACCGCATCATCGCTTGTCCCAAGTGCCCCTTCCCCTTCCTGCATGCATGATAGCCTTCCATAATGTGCGCATGTGAACCCCATCGGTCTACGTTTGTTCGGCAGCATGTCAGCACGAAGCCGCCGATCTTGCCGACTGTCATTCCGGCGAATAGTAATGCTCCAACCGGCGGCGGAGCATGGCTCTCGCTCGGGATAGCCTCGTCTTAACGTTGTCCATGCTGAGACCCGTCACGGACACGATCTCAGCGTAGGACATTCCGTGCATCTCCCGCAGCACCACAACTTCACGGTACTCCGGGGGCAGAGCCTCAATTGCAGCCGCTATCTTCTCGCGCATCTCCTTCTGCTCGAGAGCGACATGCGGTGCGCTCGAGGAATCCGGAATCTCGCGCGGTCCGACCTCCTCGCCCTCCGCGGATCGCGGCGCATCGAGAGACTCTACCCCAGCAATGTCGGGACGCTTCCGCCGCCTTAACCTGTTGCGGGAATGGTTAACTGCTATCTGGTAGAGCCACGTGTATACGGAGGCGTCGCCGCGGAACCTGCTGAAGCCGCGATAGGCGCTGATGAACGTCTCTTGAGTCACATCGGCCGCCTCATCGTAGTCGCCGAGAATCCGATAGATAACATTGAAGATCGGCTTCTCGTAGCGCGCGACAAGCTCGTTGAAATCGGCGGCGCCGGCTCGCTCGGCTTCAGGGTTGTCACGCATCCACAGGCACCTACGACGAAATCGGTCCGGCCGCGCAACCGGCCTCTCGCGTCAGTTCGGTATGTCCTTTCCGTGCGACCGGATATCCCCGCCCGGCGGCGTTGTTCCATTCAGAAACTATAGACTCCTTCCAGGCGATATACGTTCGTCCGTTGATCGTTGACGGTCCAGGTCAGCCTGACGCGCTTCTGTAACCGAGCTCCCAGCCGCAGCTCCCAGTCGCCAACATCCGACAGCGCCATGCGCTCGCCGGAGATGTGCTTCCAATAGCCGATCTCAAACGGCCCGGGCAAGTCCCTCGACAAACGAAGGACAAACGCGCCTGCTCGACTGTAGTCCACACTGAACTCGCTCAGTCCGAGAGCGCGACCGACACCTGTCTGATCCACCAGATCCGGCATCAGCGCGCCTCCGAGGTAATCCACCACCTTGCCCATCAGGACTCCGCCGGCGCCTCGCTGGTTTCCAAAGACCGCATCGAGCGCATCCTGGCCGCCCAGCAGCGCTGTGATGCGCCTCGAGAGTCCCTCATTGCTCAGAGCGAGATCCGGCGGATCCGCGCGATAGGTCAGCTTGAGGCGTCCCTCGCCAGGCCCTGCCGTCGTTGGAGGCGGTTCCATGAGGGGTCCCCGTGCCTCCACCGTGACGAGATAGCGCCGGAGTCTCCCCGTAACCGACTCTGCCGACAGTCTCGCCTGCGCCGTTAGGTCCACGGAGACATCGAGGCTGGGCTCGTCGGAGCCCAGTGAACTCGGGGCCGGATAGCGCATCGCCACCGTGCCGCCACGGTTGATGGTGAATCGCGCCGTCGGAAATGTGAGAGTACCAGATGAGATCGCCAGCGTGCCGTTGAGCCGCGGCTCGGCGAGACTGCCGGTCAGCGCGATGGGCTGACCCGCAGGCGTACCCAGCGTTGCGCTGAGCTGATTGGAGCGCACCTTGGCGCCGTCCTGCACGACAAGGCGGAGATCGAACGTCGGATTGATCGCGGGCACGGGGCGCTTGGCTCTGACAGTGTCCTCCGTGACGGGCAACCTGATGCTCGCGTTTCTGAGAGCCGCCTCGCCTGCCACATGAGGCTGCATGACCGTTCCGCTCACGGTGATGACCGCGCCGGCGCTCTCGTAGCTCTGGTGTCCCATGCCCGAGGGCGCCCCGGTTATCTCGCCGGCGAAACGACCGGTACTGAAGCCAGGAAACGGGGCTTCGTCGAAAGCGAGACGCGGGATCGTGAGCGTGATGCGATCGCTGCCTCCGCGGCTCTCGGTTATCGGCAGCGTTCCGCTCACGATCACGGCGCCCGTTTCGGCCGGAACCTCGGAGTGCGGACCGAATGTCACGATGCGTGCTGCAGGTTCCCCTTCTGCTGTCGGCCCGATGCTCAGTTTGTTCTCGGCCACACGGACGCGCACACCAATATCCGCCAGCGCCGTCCGCATCTGGAGAACGCGCAGGCGATCCGCCTTGAGCCAGAGCTCGCCTTCCATGTCAACAGGTAACGGCCCCTGGGCCTCTCCCGAGGCGAGTCGTTCCAGATCAGCTCGCGAGGCCCGCACCCTTAGCTCGCCGCCGGCCGCCCCAGCCGTATCGAGCGCTGAGGAAGGGAAGAGGCTGAGCAACGATCGCAGATCGGTCTCGGGCAGTCGCACCGTAAGCTCGCCCACGGCATCCGGCTGAATGAACGGATCGCTCCATGCAAACGGAATCCGCCCGGAGGCGTGCAGTTCCAGAGGCCGCGGCCCATCATCCGCTCCGGGCACGGCTCCGCGCCGGATGACCACCGCCAGATCATCGAAGCCCAGCAGCCCCTCACGCACAGAGACGCCCGACAGTCGGACCGCCGGAGCCATGAGCGCAGACGCCTGGCCATCCTTGCCGCTGGCAGACCCGATGCCGACGTCGCGCGCCGCCAGGAACAGAGCAATCTCCGGGAAGTCCGGCGAACCGGTGATGTCGGCAGACACCGTGTCCACCTGGCCTGTGATCCCTCGCAGCGGGCTCTCAGCCGGCAGCCACTGCTCCAGCGTTGCCAGATCAATGCCCTGGGCCGATAGGCTAGCCCGCACGCGGTCACCGAACACCCACTCACCCTCAGCAGTTACGGCGGCATCGCCTGTCTGGAGTTCAGCGCTGCTCAGGCTCACGCGCTCGTTGGTGGCAACGACACTGCCGACGAAGCGGTCCGCACGAAACGCGCCGGCACTCATGCCAGAGCCGTCGAACGCGATGTCAGCCTGCCACGCATCGGGAGTACCGTTTACCGGTCCCCTGAACGCCATCCGCCCCTCGAGGGGAGTCAGGGCGGCCAGGGCTCTCGCCACGGCTTGCTGCTGACCTCCGGATACAACCGCCGGGCTTCGTTCAACGGCCCGCCGCAACGCCGCTACGGGAACCCCTTCGGCCTGCACAAGCGCGCTGAAGCGTTGGGTGTCGAGATCGTATTCCAGCTTCTCGAGCGAAACGTAGCTCCCTTCGTCGCCCCAGCGCAGCGCGGGATGCGGGCTTGCGGAGCGCTCTCCCGTGAGGACGCCCCCGTTCAGCGCCAGCCTGGCGGTCAGGTCCCCGAAATCCTCTTCGTTGACCGTGAGCTGGTGCGTGGCAAGCGCCAGATCACCGGAGGCTTGCAGGCGGTTCTCGCCGTCGCGATGGCCATAGAGGTGAGCGCGGAAATCCGCCGAACCTGTCAGATCGGCATAGCCGCTCGTCAGGCTGCTGACAGCATCGAACGGAACGGCATCGGCCCTGATGTCGGCCTCGAACGCGCCGGACCCCTCGACGAAGGCGCTGCCCGTGAGCGTCCCGCCGCCCACTCTGGCAGTCGCCTGGTCGACACGCATGGCCAGAGCGCTGTCGCTGCGACGAATGGATCCCGAGGCCCGCACGCTGTCCACGGTGATTTCGCCCGCCCAGACACGATCGGCGACAAGCGAGAACTGCCCGCTGCCGATCTCAGTCACAGGCGAGTGGAGCAGGGCATCGGCTTCCGCAAGGCCCGACAGCGGCTGCCTCAGGCCGCTTACATCGCTCACATCCGCGAGATCCACGTCGCGAGCATGAGCCATCAGCGAGATCCACGGCGCTCCCGTGAACGGGCGCCTCACCATCCCATTCAGCGTGAGTACCGACGGCACGCGAATGGCCTCCCCGTCCATCGTGATGGCATCGGGCGTACCCTCCAGCGCCATGACGGCGTAGTCCACGTCCCGATTGTCCACCTGAAGACCGCGAGCGAACGCGGTGCCGCGCAGGTGCGGCCTCCTCAGATCACCGTCGAGCCTAACATCCTGGAGCGAGACAGTTCCGCCGACCGGTACAGTCGGGTGCGCACCGGCCCAGTCCAGCATTACCGGAATGGGCCAGTCGCTTGCCTCGGCTTCGATGGAGCCGGTCCAGTCTGGAATGTGGACGTCGCCGCGCGCCCTGGCAGTCGCGCCGCCGCGGCATACCCTCAACGCGTCCATAGTCAGCGTCCCAGCGCCGAATCGGCCAACCGCAACGATCTCGTCGAGATCGATATTGTCTAGTTTTGGCGCTAAAACCTGTACAATCCCGCTGCCCCGAGCCACCGGTTCTCGCTGGCTGCCATATAGCTGTAAATCAGCCGAGATGGACCCCGATGCGCGCACTCTGTCCAGGCCAGCCCGGTTGTCGCTCGATCGTCTTGTGGCCTCCACAAGACGATCTGCCTGTCCCATGATGGTTGCCAGGTTCGCTCCCCGGATCGACAGTGAGCCCTGATAGCCGTAGGGTTCCTGGACGCCAACCGATCCTCTGAGGCTCCACCTGCCATCCGCCAAGCCCCCCATGCCGGCCACGTGCAGGCGTCCCTTGGCGACACGGCCGACCAGGCGCAGGTTGCGCAGATCCACGCCGTGCACGGCGAGGCGCGAACCGCGCGTATCGGCGCGAACCTGAAGATCATTCCATGGCCCCGCCACCGAGATGCTCGCCCTGGCAGGCGATATCGCGACGGCTCCGCCTGCCATCGTGCCTGAGACTTGTAGCCTGGTTTCTGCCGTAACGACGGCTCGCGTGCCCGAGCCATCCAGCCGCACCTGCATCGGTCCGCTCGCCCTCAGCCCGTCCAGAGCGCTGCGGTACGACTGCGCCGGGACCACCTCGCGGAGGACGGTCTCGAGCCGGGCGTTTGGCGTGGAGAGCCGCACTGAATAGCGCGGACGAGCGAAGTCACTCAGGCCGCCCGTGAGGACGGCTGACGTGCCGCCGACGACAACCTCGCATCGACCTTGGACGTACGCGTCTCCGAATGCTACGGAGCCGTTGCGCACAAGCGCGCTTCCCCGCAGCCAGGGCGTAGTGACGGATGCCTCGGACACGTCAACTTCACCTTGCCAGTCCAGCGGATCCCGCGCTGAAGGCGACCATGCGAGGGCGAACCGACCGCCGACCGAAGCGCGATGGACAGCGTAGCCGCGAGGGAGGAACCGGTCACACCACTCGGGATAGTGCAGCATGGGGCTGGAGACCGACAGGATCACGCTGCGCCGGCCCGAGTCGTACCTTCCTGCGGTGATGACGCTTCCTTCAGAGGCGCCCGCCAGCAGCACGTCGCCCGACCATGCCACCGATGTCGGATCATCCAGCAGAACCCGTCCCTCCCGAATCAACCCGCTGACGGTTACGGTTGCGTCGCGGCGATCCGCATTGCGCGGCATAGCCTCGTCCACATACCTGGCGCGCATGCCCATCACGCGAAGCGTACCAATCCACGGACGCGAGGGAGCGGCTGCGCCCGGTCGGATCAAAGCCGCGAAGTTCCAGCGTCCGGACCGATCCCTGGCGATGACCGCCCCGCCCCCCTCCAGCTCAACCTGATCGAGAAGTGGAACAGAGCCTGACTGCAGCCGGGACACCACATCGCGGGGGATTCTGGCAGATGCCCGATCCACGCGGAGCATGGGAGCCCCCCGCGGATCCGAGGGATCGCCGAGCGTGAGGTCTCTTACCTCGATAGCGAATGGAGATACATCCAGGCGCCCGACGGAGACGGGCGCACCTACAATGCGCGACGCCTCCTCCGCTACCGCATCACCCAGTCGAGGCGACCAAACGCGCCACAGGGCAGCGAAGGCTCCGCCGGCGAGCAAGCAGACAACGGCGAGCGGAACGATCGAAACGCACGCGGCGACTGCCTCGCAGACAAGGCGAACCCCGCGCGGTCGTCGCCTTCTATGCGCCGCAGCCCATGCCACTCGCACCGCCCGCCTCAGCCATCCTCCGCATCATCGCCCTCGGCGCGCCGATCTAGAACCGCCGCGGCGTTGTAGCTGCTTCTGGTGAAAGGCGACGACGCCACATAGCGAAAGCCCATGGCCATACCGGCTTGCTGCCACTCGTCAAACATCTCGGGGCGCACGTACTCGACGACGGGCAGGTGCTTCATCGTGGGTCGCAGATACTGGCCGATCGTGAGCACGTCAACGCCGGCCTCGCGCAGATCGCGCATGGCCTGCACGACCTCGTCCGGGGTCTCCCCCAGGCCGACCATGATGCCGGACTTGGTTAGCATGGACGGGTCTAGCTTCTTCACCATACCAAGGACTTCGAGGCTTCGGCGGTATCTGGCCTGAGGCCGTACCGAGGGCGAGAGGCGCTCGACCGTCTCCAGGTTATGGTTAAAGATTTCGGGCCTTTCTTGTACAACCGTGCCAATCAGCCGCTCCTTCCCCTGGAAATCGGGTGTCAGCACCTCTACCGATGCTCGGGGGACCAGCGTGCGGATCATACGGATCGTGGCTGCGAAGTGCCCTGCGCCGCCGTCGGGCAGATCGTCGCGTGTCACGGATGTCACCACCACGTGCTTCAGACCCATCTCGCGAGCCGCAACCGCCACACGGCGCGGTTCGTCGGGATCGAGAGGCCCGGCACGTCCGACCTTGATCGCGCAGAAGCCGCAGTTGCGCGTGCAGATATCTCCGAGTATCATGAAGGTTGCGGTACGACGCGACCAGCATTCGCCCAGGTTCGGGCATC
>JAAYVH010000134.1 GCA_012517255.1 Chthonomonadales bacterium | reverse complement strand
TCGCCGACCACATGACGCGCACCTTCGGCGTTTCCTGGGAAGCGCGCGAGATGGGTCGGGACCGGAACCCAGCATGGGCGATCACCGGAGTGCCCGAGGAACTGATCGCCGAGTTCTCTACCCGCGCCCGTCACATTGACGCCGAGACCGACCGTCTCATCGCCGAGTACGTCGCAGCGCACGGACGACGACCGACACCAGCAGCGATCATGAAACTCCGAGCCCGAGCCACACTCGCGACCCGCCCCGAGAAGCAGGTCCGATCCTTGGCTGACCTCACCGCCGAATGGCGGGAGCGCGCCACGAAAGCGTTGGGGCGGGATGCGACGACGTGGGCGCGCGAGGTGACCGACAACGACAAGCCGCTCCTGCTGCATGCCGACGACGTGCCGCTCGATGTCATCGGTGAGCTGGGGCGTTCGGTCGTCGAGGTGGTCGGTGAGAAGCGTTCGACCTGGCGGCGGTGGAATCTCATGGCCGAGGCATCCCGGCAGACGATGGGCTGGCGGTTCGCCACCATGCACGATCGGGAAGCGATCGTCGCGATGGTTGCCGATGCCGCCGAGCTCGTTTCCTTTCGGCTGACGCCCCCCGAACTCGCCTCCTCGCCTGTCGTGTTCCGTCGGCCCGACGGCAGTTCCGTGTTCCGACCGAAGAGCTCGACCGTGTTCACCTCCGAGTCCCAGCTCGCGGCCGAGGACAGACTCCTCGAACGAGCAGCGAACCTGGCCGGGCCGACGGTGCAGCTCGCGACGGTCGAAAAGACCACGCGCAGACCCGCCGCGGATGGTCGAATGCTCGGCGACGACCAAGCCGATGCCTTGACCCGGATCGCGGTGTCGGGGCGGATGCTTGACGTGCTGGTCGGTCCTGCTGGGGCGGGCAAGACCACCGCCATGAACGCGCTCCGACGAGCGTGGGAAGCCGAGCACGGCTCCGGTTCGGTCGTCGGGTTGGCACCGTCGGCGGTTGCCGCCCAGGTGCTGGCGGACGATCTCGGGATCGCGACGGAGAACACGGCGAAGTGGTGGCAGAACCACCTCATCCACGGCACCACGTTCGAGGCGAGTCAGCTCGTCATCATCGACGAAGCATCCCTGGCCGGCGCCCTGTCGCTGGACCGCATCACCCACCTCGCCCATGAAGCGGGCGCGAAGGTGCTGCTGGTCGGCGACTACGCGCAACTGCAATCCGTGGACGCCGGCGGAGCATTCGCGATGATCGCCAGAGACCGAGCCGACACCCCCGAACTGGTCGACGTTCACCGCTTCACCCACGTCTGGGAGAAGACCGCCTCACTTGAGCTACGCCACGGCCGCACGGCGGCTATCGACACCTACCTCGCCCATCAGCGCATTACCGACGGCGACGGCGAGGCCATGACCGATGCCGCCTACAACGCCTGGCGCGCCGATCGCGACGCGGGACTCGTCTCGGTGCTGATCGCCGAGACCCATGAGGACGTGACCGCGCTGAACGGTCGCGCCCGTGCCGATCTGATCCTCAACAAGACGCTGAACCCCGACCGCGAGGTCGAGCTGCGCGACGGTACCGCCGCCGGCGTTGGCGACACCATCATCACGCGACTCAACAACCGGAACCTGCGCACCCTGGCCGGGCGGGACTGGGTACGCAACGGCGACATCTGGACCGTCACCGCCGTCGGCGACGACAGCACCATCACCATCGCACGCGACTATGGAACCGGCACCACCGTCGGCGACGACGGAACCATCAAGGCTCGCAGGCGTGGGCGCAGGTTCGGCGGCAGCATCGTCCTCCCGGCCTCGTATGTGGCCGAGCATGTCGATCTCGGTTACGCAGTCACAGCCTACCGCGCCCAAGGCATCACGACCGACACTGCGCACGTGCTGGTCGAACCGACCTCGACGAGGGAGACCTTCTACGTCGCGATGACCCGAGGGCGGCACTCGAACCACGCCTACGTGACTCTCGACCGCGCCGACGACCATGCCCAGCCGCACCCTGGCGACGACCCGCATGCCACCGCGCGAAGCGTGCTGTACGGCGTTCTTCAGCACAGCGGGGCCGAACTCTCGGCGCACGAGACCATCGTCGCCGAGCAGGAACAGTGGGGCTCGATCGCCCAGCTCGCCGCCGAGTACGAGACCATCGCCGCCGCAGCCCAACGCGACCGCTGGGCCACTCTCGTTCGGGGCTCCGGGCTCACCGAGGAACAGGCCGAGAGTGCCATCGAGTCCGAGGCGTTCGGCCCGCTCGCGGCTGAACTACGACGCGCTGAATCGAACCATCACAATGTCGATGCCCTCCTGCCGCGCCTCGTGGCCGTGCGCGGGTTCGGTGACGCGGACGACATCGCCGCCGTCCTCCACTACCGAGTCGAGCGGGCGACCGCCCGGCCCGCAGGATCAGGCCGAACCCGCAAGCCAGCACGACTCATCGCCGGCCTGCTCCCACGGGCGCATGGAGTCATCGACGCCGAGATGCGAGCAGCTCTCGACGAGCGAGAGGAACTGATCGAGGCACGCGCCGACGCCACACTCGAAGCCGCGCTCACCGAGAACGCAGCGTGGACGAAGGCACTCGGAACACCGCTCGCCGATCGACGACGAGCCGCGGCCTGGCGCAAGTCCGCACGTGTGGTCGCGGCCTACCGAGACCGGTACCGCATCACCGACGACGCGCCCATCGGTGCCCCGCCCGAGTCGGCCGCGCAGAAGATCGACGCCGCCCGAGCGCGCTCCGCGCTCGACAAGGTACGTCAGCTGGTCGCTGATGAGAGCCGTCAGACAGAGGTCGATCTCCAGGCCGTCAGGCGCGACCAGCCCGGGCCCGGGCGCAGCATCTGACCCTTCCCAATGTCATGACTGGGGCGTAGCCTTGAGGTGAGGCGGATTTCTCCTTATCTTTGGGCCGCTCGCGGCAGACCTTCGGGTCACTCTCCACGCACCGTCTCGACAACGACTCGCGTGTTGAGAGGAGCCCATCATGATCCGCCTACTGTGGACAGCCAGCGCCGAGGTTCGCTACTTCCTGCGTTGCTACAT
>JAAYVH010000133.1 GCA_012517255.1 Chthonomonadales bacterium | reverse complement strand
TGAACCGCTTCCTGACCGAGGCCCCCTGGGACGCGGAGGCGTTGAATGAAGCGCGAATCGATTGGCATCAGAAAGACCCGTCGACGAGGTTCTCCGAGCGCGGCGTGATCGCCATCGACAACGCGTTGATCGACCATTACGGCCAGAAGATCGAAGACGCGGGGTACTTCTGGGACCACGTCGAAGTGCGGTACAAAATCGCGCTCGACTACGTGTTTGCCAATTACGTCTGCACGACCGGCAAGCACTATCCGCTGTACTTGCGGCGATTCAAGAAGGAGGTGCAGTGCCAAGAGGATGACGAGGAGTTCATCAATCACACCGAACTGACGATCGAATTGGTGGATCAGGTCTGCGAACGGGAGATCCCCGGCACGTTTACGTGGGACAGTTTCTTCACCAACGCACGCACGATGAACCACGTTCACGGCAAGAAAGATGCCCAAGGCCATCGGCGTGCGTACGTGGGCGACTTGAACTGGAAGGGTGTCGAGCAGAAGATCAGCGAGGTGGCGGCGAGCATTCCCATCGAGGACCGGAAGGAAATTCGCCGCGGTGACAAGCGGCAGTGGTATTTCACGGCGACGTTGAAGATTCCGAAGGTGAACCATAAGGTGCGGGTGGTGATCCTTTGGGACCAACGCCGCGACAAGGAACCGCGCAAAATCTTGATCACGAATCGAACCAACTGGGAGGTGCAGCGAATCCTGTGGGTGTACCGTGATCGCTGGACGGGCACGGAGACCTATCACCGGGACGGGAAACAGGAACTCGGCATGGGCGATTGTCAGCTGCGTGACGGTCAGGGCCAGACCCGACACATGTATCTCGTCATGATGGCGTACAGTCTGCTCACCAGCCAACTGAAACAAGCCCGCGCGCGTGACTGGGCGCTCTGCAAGCTGACCACCATCGGCGAAGCCTCGCGAGCGATGCTGCGCGAAAGCCTGCGGCAGACACTGGCCTGGGCGGTCGATCAGATTGTCAATCGATCTCGCAAACACAAGGAGGTGCTCATGCAGTTGGGGCTCGCCTGACGCCAAAATCATGACCGCCCCCGAAATGACGTCATTTGCAAAACTCCACTTTGTACTTATCGCACAACTCGCGGGTGTATTTCCGCACGTCCCCGGAGAGCCGACGGCCAGCCCAGATCCGCAAGGCCTTCAGCCGTTGCCGCAAGCCCCGCGGACTCAGCGCATGGTACGCATGCCAGACCTTGCGCGAGAGTTCACCGAACTGCTGGCCCAAATGCTTGCCGCGGTCGCGAATCTTGAGCCACGCAGGGAGATAACACAAGATGATAAGGATCGTGGGGAACAACTCCTTCCAAGCGGCCTGCGTGCTCTTCCAGCCGTCCGTGCTCACGGTCTGCGGAGCGTAATCGGGCTCCCCATCTCGAGCCTCCTCCTGAAACACCCGGTAAGCCTTGGTCAGCGTGGGCGCATCCGCCCCCTCCGCCACCTCCGCACCCAGACAGCAGCCCGCCCCCACCGTCGTGGCGACGTACACCTTCTCCCCGTCGCAACGCTCGTGGTGCTCGTCCGCCAACAGCTGGACGGGAAGCTTACCGCGACGGACCGTCGTCCCCACCACGCTGAATCGCCCCAGCCCGATTTCCTGACGATGCCAGTACATGGCATCCCTGCCGAACACGCGGGCCAACGCCCAACAGGGCACCCCGAAGCGCCGCAGGAACAACGGCCCTGCTCGGCGTGGCACGGCTCACTTCGTCAGCCGTGCGGACTCACCACTGCCGCAGCAAGGCATCGTAGTCTGCGTGTGAGCCGATCCAAGACCAGTAGATGTCGTTCCCGCGACGGATCCTTACGGCTCGATAGTCGAGGCCCACGCGGGCGGAGAAGATGGGACGCGTCGGATGGCCCCGTCGAAACCGCAAGCTTGGATGATGCGGGTCCTGCCGGAACAATGCATAGG
>JAAYVH010000132.1 GCA_012517255.1 Chthonomonadales bacterium | reverse complement strand
CGTCGAAGTTCCCACCGAAGCACTGCTGTGGCGACGCTGGGACACCACCGCCAACGCCTGGGGCACGCCCCTCAGCGGCGGCGAACTGCTGGTCGCGCGAGGACTCGGCGACATCAGGGCCCGCCTTGCCTTGTGAACAATCCTGACTATTCCCATCGGTAGAGCAGACACCGGATACCGAACGGCACGCTGCTCAACTGCAGGCCACACGGTCGAAACAACCGACCGTGTGGCCGGGAACATGTCTCCAACGGCTCTGACAACGTTGATGACGAGCAAGGCAAAGACACGCCCGCGGGGGCGTTCGCCCGAAGCGCTCGACGAGCGCGAAAGGCCCCGGGAATCGGGGCAGATCCCAGCCACCAGTCGACCCTCAGGTGAGTTAGGGCTTGCACAGAGCGATTCCCGCCCTCGCCGGGGGCGGGAATAATAGTGGCGGAGGATACGAGATTCGCAGGATCTTCCATGTATCCCCGGAGCCCTCGTCAAAGCAGGTTCTACGCTCAGCAACTAGGGGAAACGCTCGGCCCCCTGCCCACTCGTGTTTGCCTGCGAGTAGGCCAATTCAGCGGAATTTCAGCGCAAGGAGCGCGCCAGGGCAGAGGCCGCACGCCAAGCAGCGGAGGTCATCCCGGCGATCGCCACCCACGGCACCCAGTACGCCAAGCGCGACGACCTCTCCGGCAACACCCGCCAGCGCTACGCCCAGCTGCTGAAGTCCTACATCGTCGACGGACCCGCCATGATGACTTGTCGGGGCAATATCAAGGGCAAGGCGCCCGTCCACCACGGCATTCGAACGCCTTTCAAAGTCGCCTCTGGGTCGCAGGCTGTTGGTCGTGTTCATGCTCATGGCGCCGGGGGTGGCGGTGAAGCTGAACTGTATGCCCGTCTTCGTCGCGAACTCAACGCTGGATGCGGCTCACCAGTCACCAGCGTTCGTTGCACCCAGCCGCATGGCCTCATTGATCAGGCCTGCGAGATCGGGAGAGGGAGTGCCCTCGCGCAGAATCGGGACTATCTCCTTGAGGTGGTCGCCAACGCACTGCGGCCCACTGGTGTTCTTGAGAAGGTGCGTCAGAAGACGCGCCCAGTCATTCGCCTCGGCGGCAAGGTCGAGGTCCTTGAGTCGGTGGAGGAATCCGCCATGCTGGGTGAGGCTGGCTTGCGATCCTAGAACCAGATCGATCGCTCGAGACCTCACGCCTGCTAGCCCGAGCACCCAACCGGCGGTTGCAGATGCCTCGGCGGGCGTGAAGGGAAGCGGTACGGACTGATTGCGATCTAACCAATATGCCTCGATCCACCGGCTCCATTGAGCTGGCCCCTCGGCGGGGTCCAGCTCAATGAGCGCGCGCTTCACTTGGTCGGCCCAAGCTATTCGCAGTTCCTCCGGTGCCTCGACGATGAACCGTGGCAGCCAATCCGCAGGTGCCGTGGAGGCATACATCACGACAGAGGCCAGGTGCGCCGCAAGCTGACGCCGAAGATCCGTCGGAAGCTCATTGATGTGCTTGGTCGTTTCGATGTAGCCATCGAGCAGGCCGACCTGAAGCAGCGCATCGTTACACCTCCCCCAAGTGAGGAATCCTTGCCAGACGGATACCGCCTGCCTCGGGTTCGCCGATCAATCGAAGAGTGGGAGGAGTCGGGTCTCGCACCACTCACGGTCTGCGCCGAAGAAGAAGTACAACTGGGACGCGAGGAAGGTCTGCGCAAGAAGCCCGTTCCTGTCTTGAGCCGACACCAGCCGATCCAACTCGGTCACGACTCCGGGTGGGATTCCGCTCCACTCTGGCTCGTTCTGTGTCCACTCCCACTGAACGACCTTCGTCCAGAACTGCGCAAGATCGCCTGCTGGGTGGTTGATGGCCTCGGTCAGCATGTCGGCGCCGCTGAGAATCGCACCGTCGACCTCAGACCCTGGCCAAAGGTCGGATGCGAGTTGCCGCGCCGGCGCGATCTGGTGCCATTCAGTTGGACGCTCGGGCCTGCCTCCGCTCGAAAACATGTCGCATGCCGACCTGCGAATCTCGTCGTGGTCCCACCTACTGATGACTTCCAGTACCCGCTCGATCATCTCTGCCTTGAGCCTCGCGCGACCCCAGCCCGAGATCAGCGACTCTCTGATGTCACTATCCTCGGGCTGCATCGCTAATGCAGCCCGCATACCGTCCTCGGGATACGCAGTGACGCATGCCTGTAGGGATCGAAGCGCCCCTGCCCACGTCGGCCCCTCGATCGCGTGCCTCTCGGACTGGAAAGCGCGCAATCGAGCGAGCGCGTCCGCTGGACTCTGGTCCATTAGGTCGTGCAACTCGGCTGCAGAGAACGGCAGCGCATTCTCCACGAACCCGAAGGAACCGTAGTGGCTGAAGTCAGGATGCTCACGGCGGTCGTACTCGGGATGCGCCTCCTGCGCTGCCTCGAAGGCTTGAGTCGCAACCTGTCGGCTCGGCGTTGTGGCGGCGAGCCAGCCCAACAAGTTGAGAATCCGGTACGGGGTGGACTCGTGGTTCGCTTCTCCCAGCGGTCCGGCGACCGCGTCCTCGACCAGGCTCCGTGCGGCGGTGTCGCTTGCGGACGGAAACGTGTCCCGAATCAGCTGGAACACCTCGTGCTGGAGCTGTGCGTCCCAGAGCAACTGCTCCCTGCGCAACCAGGACAGCTTCTCATCTGAATCCACATCAGTGCGCACACGCCAACCGTGGACCGCAAGGCGACGAAGGATCAAGTCGCGCGATCGGAACCACGCATCCAGGTAGCAGCGGCCGAGAGACAGGTCGCTTGACATGGCAGCCTCAATACAGTCACGCGCCGCATCGATGAGAACGTCTATCGCGTCTCGCCGATCATCCTGCTCGTGCCGCTCGATAGCCGAGCGCGAGAACGAGATCGGGTCGAAGGTGCCGCCGGGGTCCAGGGCACGGAGGCTGCGGTAAACGCCAGCGATCTGCTCGCTGACGAGGCTGAGCAGTTGTTCCAGGTGATCGTCAAGCATCGGCTTGAAGACCTTGATCCAGTTGTCGGTCAGCCAGTACTCGTCGCCGCATAGGTCTACCTTGAACCGGGGGGAGTCAGCCGGTCCACCGAAGTCGAAGGCCCGCTTAAGGAGCGGACGGGTGCGGTCCTCAAACAGCATGAGTGCGAGATCGAAGTTGGTGGACCAGTCCTTGTTCGCGAGCATCATGTCAAGGAGGTCGTGCTGGCGGCTGGGAGCCTTCTGAAGGACGAGCTGAAACCACGGACTCAGCCACTTAGGGAACTCGCCTTTGTGAGCCAACAAGGCTTGGGTGATGGAGTACCAGGTATCGGTCGGCCATGACTCCTCTCGGAATGCGCGGAGCGCGACGCCGGAACTAGACTCGTTGACGATGTACTGCTCGGCAATCCACGAAAGCAGCACCTGAGACGTCACGCTGCTCGACGCTTCCCTGGAGAACAGGTCTTGGAACGCAGGACACCCCTCGATCCATGTGAGCCATCGAAGGCTGCGTTCAGCATCCTCGAATCGGGCCTTCTCGCTGAAGTACCTGATCCGTTCCGCGTGGCCGAGGACACCCTCGAGATATGACGCCTCCTCGGGGATTGTCGGCGGTTCGCCGGACAGGAGAGTCGCGATCCGCGCGCGGTGCTCCATTTGGCGCATCGACGCGAGTTGGACCCATCGCTCGATCGTTGCCGGAAGCTCTGAGTGGTCGCCAGCCGCGTTGGGGTAGGCGATCGGCGTCAGCCCGAGCCTGCGCCACTCCGTGTTGCGAGGGTCGTCGGTGAGCACGAACCTGTGGCGACTCGGACCGAGCGAGCGCGCCAGGTACTGCATAACGAGGTCACCGTGACTGTAGCCGATGAACAATACCGTGAATGCGGCGAACATCCGCTCGAGGAACCGAGCGGCCCAAGCCTCCCGAAGGTATGCCTTGCCGAAGTCTCCGTCCGTGACGACCAGCCGTCGGCTTGGTTGGTCGAGCGATCCGTGGAGGTGAACGATACCCTCGAAGTCGTCGCCGACGGGAAGCGCCGGCGCCTTGTAGACATCGAGGTCAAGCCCCTGTGCCCGGGCGGCTGAAGTGAGGTGACGGTCATAGTTGGTAGTCACGAGTCGCGGACAGGGGCATGCTGCGGCGAGCGCAGCTATTGCGGAATGAAGCCGGTTCGGCTGCGATCCAGGATGGTTGATTGCGCTCGCCACGAGCCGATGAACATCGACTCCGGCATCTTCTAGCCGACCAAGGAAGACGTCCGGATGCTTGACTTCATCATCGGTGGGGTTCCGCGCAGCCTGCGCCCCGATACTTCGAACAAGCCCCGCGAAATCTGGCAGGTCCGACGGCGTCGCACGGGATGCGCCAGCCCCAACGAAGACCACTAAGGTGCCTGCTTCAGCAGCGTCAAGGACATCCTGTGGTAGGTCAACGTTGCCGATCCACATGTCTAGATCGCTCCACTCGGGACGGCGGACCGGCACGCAAACAACTCGCGGTTGCTGTGCGCGCCGCGACCTCGCTGTCGCGCCTGCGATGCTCCTGCGGCGTCGGTTCTACGCGCGCGGCACACAGCACCTCCCGATCCTGCACTTCATCATTGGCAAGAACACACTACCGACGGGCACCGACAGTGGTGCGAGGCTCGGGCTACCCTGCCGCGGTGACCGCGGGCTACATCGCCGAGGGGAACGTGGGCAGGACTCGGCAGGAGTGGGCATAGGCAGACGCTCCTCCGGAGCGTCTGGCCCCAAGCGGGCCTCGCGCCTGCCCCCGCCGTGCTCGCTGTTGAGCCTGACTCCGCCCACCATCGAGGACCGGTATCCCGTCGACGTCAAACAGTCGGTCACGCTCGACTGCCAGGTCACGCAGACCAGATGGAGGACCGCCTCTCTGCGTGCCTTGCTCCGGAGCAGGTCTTTGCTGCTCCCGAACAAGGAGCTCGACTTCAACATCATGCCGACCGGCTCCATCTTCCCGCCGGGCGGCTTGAGGGCCTCGTTGTCGGGCACCTGCAGTTGGAAGCCCAACTCGCCTGCGTAGCGCTTGACAGTCGCTTCGGGACCG
>JAAYVH010000131.1 GCA_012517255.1 Chthonomonadales bacterium | reverse complement strand
CGAACATCGCCCGCCGGTGATTGAGCCGGCGCGAAGCGCCGTGTCGAAATCAAGGCGGGCTCCGTGCACACCCTGTAGGGGCGTATCAGCCAGACGATCGATGTTGCGATCACATGATGCAAGGTCATGACCGGCTGGTACGCCCGTGTCTCCGACGCGTCCGAGTGCGTCACGGTTGTCCTGGCGATCATGCCGAACATGGGCGAACCAACCGCGCGCGGCCGCGGACCTCTTCTCGACGGTTCGGTTCGGCGGTTGATTCGCCCCTACGGGCTGCCGGAGGGCGCGCACAATGGCAAACGACGATGCGCCACGTCATCGCGAGCAAGGCGACGCGATCCCGGCCCTGCGGGCCGATCTGAACAATGTCGGCCCTTCAGGCCGAGAGAAGCTGCATCAATCGTGAGGCTTCTCTCCGGTTCCCGTACGCATGGACATGCTGGGCCGGGTTAGCTCGATGGCGATCACGCTCACCGGCGAGTCGGGCGGTTGTGCGGGAACGGTGAGGAGCCACGCTGAGCCGTCCTGGCGCAGGGGTATGCCGGTGCGTTTGGCAGCCAGCAAGGATGCTTTGCGCGGCGTGCCGGGCAGCGCCTCGACTCGCAGAACGCCATCGGACGGCCAGTCGAAAACGAGCAGGTAGATGCGGTTGCCCTTGGTGGTGCTGCGGCCCCATGCAGGCTTGCCGATGCGGCTGGCGGTCGTGCCGTAGATGCTCTCGCCGTTCACCTTCATCCAGCGGCCCATGTCGGCGAGACGCTCGACGCTCGGCGCGGGGATGAGCCCCTCCGCGGTCGGACCGACGTTCAAGAGGAGGTTGCCGCCCTTGGAGGCGATGTCCGACAGCATGCGGATGAGGTGGGCGGACGACTTCCAGTTGTTGTCGTTCTTCTTGACGCCCCACGTGTCGTTCATGGTGATGCACGACTCCCAGTCCACGCCCGGCAGACCCTCCGGCGGTACCTCCTGCTCGGGGGTGCCGTAGTCGCCGGCGAACTCGGGAGCGCTCATGCCCTGCATGCCCCGTCGGCCTTTGTCCACCCGGTTATTCACGATGACATCGGGCTGAAGGCTGCGGACGTAGGCGTAGAGGTCTTTGCCGAGCTCATGCGTCCACGTGTTCTCCCATTCGCCGTCGAACCAGAGGATGCCGAGGGGACCGTAGTCCTGCACAAGCTGCCGGAGCTGCTCCTTCATGTAGGCCACGTAGCGCGGGAAACTGGCCGTGTCCGCAGGTCGCCTGTCCCAGGGGCGGCGCGGCAGGTAGTCGGGGTGGTGCCAGTCCATGATGGAGTGGTAAAAGCAGAGGCGGATGCCAGCCTTCCGACACTCGGCTGCCAGCTCTTTGAGGATGTCGCGGCGGAAGGGAGTCGCCATGACATCGTAATCCGAGTTCTTCGCATCAAACAGGCAGAAGCCGTCGTGGTGCTTGCTGGTGATGACGATGTACTTCATCCCTGCGCTTTTGGCGATCCGCACCCATTCGCGGGCGCTGAACTGCACGGGGTTGAAGCGATGCACCAGGGGCTCGTAGTCCTCGACGGTGAGCCTGGCCGAGTTCATGATCCACTCGCCAAGGCCAGGAACGGGCTTGCCGTTCCACTCGCCAGCCGGGATTGCGTAGAGGCCCCAGTGGATGAACATGCCGAATCGCGCTTCCCGGAACCAGCGCATGCGCTTGTCGCGCTGCTCAGGTGTCTCAGTGAGCGTGGTTTGGGCTGCGGCGCAGGCAGCCGCGGTCAGCAGGCACAGCAGGAGCGCCAGACGCAACCTCATCGGTGTTCCTCCGGGCCGAGGCGGCTCGGGCCGCGGGTCGGACCGCACGGGATGGTACCCTACCGTCACATGCGCCGACCAGGCGGCGTAATGGTATTTGGGTTGGATGTTGCAGTTGCAGTGAGCGCCAACCACTACGATTGGGGAGGAGCAGATCATGTTGTGCCGTGTGGGGGTCGGTCTGGCGATGCTGGCTCTGTTCGTTCCGTCTGTACGGGCCGATGAGCGTGTCATTGATCAGGCCGAGGCGACCATTCGATGGCTGATCACCAGCTCCGTCGAATGGGAGCGCGTGGCGTTTGACGAGTCGAAGGAGCAGTTTCTATCGTTTTCGGAGGCGCGGGTCGTTGGCGAAGGCGTCGCCAGCGAACGACGCGGATGGTCGGGCGTGCGTTTCCGCTATACGATCAAGGTTCATCGCAACGACCTGCGGACGCGTGATGCCCGCGTAGAGTTCGAGGACGGTCGCGTATTGACCAGTCGCGACGACTGGACCGAAGCGCGCCCTCCAAGCACGAGCCGGGTCCGCTTCGAGTCGCCGCGGCGGTTTGAAGAGCTTAGCTCCCGCAACGTTACATTCCGTGGCGTGGCGACGGACCGCAAGACCGTCACCATCACCGTCTACGACCGCCGCGGGCGCGAACGCGGTCGGCGAACGGCCGTGCCTGATCGTCGGGGACGCTGGTCCACCATCATCCGATTGGAGCCGGGCTCCTACAAGGCCGAGGCCGTTTCGGACCGGTGGTCGGAAGGCGACGAGGTTCGTTTCAGCGTTGAACGATCCGACGGCGACTGGGGCTTCGGCGGTTCCGGCGGCAGTTGGGGCGGCTCGGGCAGCTCCTCGGGGCGAGTCACGATTGACCGGCCCCGAAATGGCGAGACCATCACCGACGGGATCGTTCGGTGTTCTGGACGCGCCGACTCCGACGAGGTCCGCGTTCAGGTCTACCGTGGCAGCAGGCTGGTGCATCGCTCAGATCAGAAGGTGTTCGGCGGCTCCTGGAGCGCCGGTCCACGTCTGGATTCCGGCAACTACCGGCTGGTCGTTGAGGCACGGCGCGGCCGAGGAAGACAGGAAGTCAGCTTCTCGGTGCGTACCAGCAACTTCGGAGGATCCGGCGGCTCGTTCGGCTCTTCAGTGTCCATCGAGCGTCCGCGGTCCGGCGACACACTGAGCGGCAGCGCCTACTTCTCGGGCCGCGCAGACTCCGACCGTGTGGACGTACTGGTCTACAGCGACAGCCGCGTCGTCTATCGTACGACAGCGCGCGTATCTGGCGGGAGGTGGAGCGCCACCGCGCGGCTAGACCGCGGCAACTACCGACTGGTGGTTGAAGCCAGCGGCGGGCGAGGCCGCGACCAGGCTAACTTCAGCGTGCGTTAGGTCTGGGGGCAGGAGCCGACGCCGGCTCCTGCCATCATCCCGTGAGGCGCACCTCGAGCAACGTGACGTCGTCCGGCAAGTGAATGGTGTTGGAGGCTGCCAGCAGGGCGGCCTCTATCTGCCGAAGCCGCGATCGTTCGCGATGGAAGCCGCACTCCTTCGCGATCCGCGCGAGCCCCGCTGTCCCGATCATCTCGCCGTCCAAGCCGGGCACTTCGGTCGCACCGTCCGTGAAGAAGAGCATCGAGTCGCCCTGTGCCATCGTTACCGTCGTCGCATCGAACGGCATACCAGGCAGGACGCCGAGAGGCACTCCGCTCAGGTCGTCATCCCAGCCGACCGATCCGTTGGCCCTGAAGTGCAGCGGCGGCGGACCGCCGGCGGACACCAGAGCCAGCTCGCCGGACCGTAGGTTCAGGAGTCCGAACAGAGCGGTGGCAAACGAGTGGTCCTCGCCCTTCAGCGTGATGAGCCGTTCATTGACGGCATAGAGAAAGCGGTTCGGCTCTGCCATCAAGGGCGCGAACTCATTCCAAAGGCACTGCATCTGCATGGTGTAGAGGGCGGCCGAGATGCCGTGTCCCATCACATCGCCGATCCAGAACGCGACTCTGTCGCGATCTACCGACCGCAGAGCGTGGAAGTCGCCGCCCACGATATCGCGAGGCACATAGTGATCCTCGATCCACACGCGGGGATCATTGATCTCCGGGTGCGTCAGCGCCATCTGCTGCACCCTCTGGGCGCGCTGAAGGTCGCGATATTCGCTCTCGATGGCGCGGAAAGTCTCGACGCCGCCGATGACTTCGCCCCGGGCATCGCGCAGCGGAGCCGTCGTGACGCGCATGGGCACGCGGTCGCCTTCGCGGGTCAGGCCGAAGACCAGCACCTCCTGCGCCTCCACGGAGCCGGTGACCATGGACCGATGCAGGGGGCAATGCTCCTCGCCGCATAGCTGATGCCCGTCTTTGTCCACATGGCAGAGGATGTCCGCGAGGCACTGTCGTCCGACGACATCCTCAGGCCGCCATCCGGTGATACGCTCGGCTGCCGGATTCCAGTAGACTATGCGGCGCTCAAGATCGGTGATGTAGAGGCCGTCAGCCAGCGACGCCACAACGTCTGCCGGATCGTACTGCATGATGCTGTTATCCTCCGCTCACGGCCCGGACCGCCCGGGCAACATGAAGCACCTTGGCTTGGATGCTACGGTATACCCTCCGCCCGGCACCTTCGACACCGGTATACTCGTAGACATACCGTCATCTCCGGCGAGCCATTACGGAAAGGAAACGATGAACAATACCAACCCAGAGGCCGTCGTGCGGCACCGCACGTGGCTCCGCGAACGGGGCACGCTGCGTCTTGTGCTCGGCGCCCTCGTCCTGACGCTCGCCTGGTATGCCTACAGCTCCATTAGAACGCAACGGATGCTGCAGGTCAAGTGGCCGGCTCTGACTGTGGACCCCGACGGCCTGACGGTGCTCGGCCTGCAGGACGGCAACGTGCCGGGCAAGCCGCGCAAGTACGTGGCCATCGAGAGCAACCATGCCTGGCAGATCCGCCGGCCCGATGACGCCGAGGAGGAAGGCGACGTCGAGACCGAAGAATCGGACTACAAGCCGACGGCTGCCGTGGCACGGCGCGCTGCAGCGGGCGAGGTGGTGCCGCTCGAGGAGTTGCTCAAGGAATGCCCCGTCGTGCTCACAGGCGCGCATTTCGCGGGCGCCGACATCGAGGAATCCTACGAGCCGTTTCGCGACAAACCCTACTGGAAGGTGCATGTCCGCCTCACCGACGAGGGCCGGTCGCGCTACTGGCAGTTTTCGCGGACCCACGACGGCGAACGACTGGTGTTCGTCCTGAACAACGACATCCTGACCTGTCCGCGCATGAGCCATATGAACACTGGCACGCTGACGATCGAGCCCATCTGGGTTGAGGACGACGCCAGGCGCCTCGCAGAGGCCATGCGCGGCAAGCGGTAGTCAGGCTGCGCTGCGAATCGCGACTGAGGCTCGATCGTCCTCAGTCCCGTCGGACGGTGATGGTTGCGTCGGCAGGCAGCGCGAGCCCTGCCGCCACCTCCACGGCTTTGATGATCCCGCTGGGCACCGGGCAAGCGGCGTGGGCGCAGTACTTCGGCGCCGCCTCGAGCACCTGCGGCGGCTGGCCGCGCCACGTGATCTCCCGCATGGGGTCTACGCGCGTGAGGTTCTCGCCCAGCTTTGCTATGTCGGGGCAGTCGCTGTTGATGGTCAGTACACACTCATCGCCGTCCATCTCGGCATGGACGACTGTTGTGAATCCGCAGATGCCTGCGTGGATTTCGCTCGTTGCCATGGATGATCGCCTTTCTGAGACCTGATGTCGCCCGGAGTATGGCATGAAGCTCCGGTCCTCGTGGTGTAGACTCCACTGCATGTATCAACTCGGAGGTGAATGGCGTGACTGATCGCAATGTGGGCTTTATCGGAACCGGATTGATGGGCCTGCCCATGGCGCGGAACCTGATGCGAGCGGGTTTCGCGCTCACCGTACACAGCCGAACGCGCGCCAAGGCGCAGCCGCTGCTCGACGAGGGGGCCGTATGGGCTGACACGCCCGCGCAGACGGCGGGCCGCTCCGATGTGCTGATCACGATAGTCTCCGATACGCCTGATGTCAGGCAGGTGCTCCTTCAGCCAGGCACAGGGGCGTGCGAAGGGCTCAGGCCGGGCTCCATCGTCATTGATATGAGCACCATTTCGCCGCGTGCGACCCGCGAGATGGCTGCCGCTCTCGCCGAGAGAGGCGTGGTCATGCTCGATGCGCCGGTCTCGGGCGGCGTGAAGGGCGCCATCGAGGGCACGCTATCCATCATGGTCGGCGGTCCTGCCGAGGCGTTGGAGCGAGCGCGGCCCGTCTTTGAAGCCATGGGCAAGAACATCGTGCATTGCGGCGACCACGGTCAGGGGCAGATGACGAAGCTCTGCAATCAGATCGCCGTGGCGAATCACATGGTGGCGGCTGCCGAGGCCATCGTACTGGCGCGCAAGTCGGGCCTCGACGTGCATGCCATGATAAAGGCCATCGGGGCCGGCGCCGCCGGAAGCTGGGCGATCAATGTCCTGGGGCCGCGCATGGCCGATCACGACTACGCCCCCGGTTTCATGGTGAAGCTGCTCCAGAAGGACTTGCGGCTGGTCATGGAGGCAGCGTCGGAGCTCTCGGTCCCGCTGCCGGGCACGGCGGCAGCGCATCAACTCTATGCCGCCCTCGAGGCCGAAGGGCGCGGCGACGAGGGCACCCAGGCGATCATGCGCGTCTTCGAGCGCCTGGCCGGTCTCGACTGACCGCCGGTCGCCGGCGGAGAGCTACGCGCAGTCCAGGCGCATCACCGATTGGCGCAACATCGCCGAGAGAGCGCTGGCCCACTCCGGGGACAGGTGGATGTTGCTATGCTTGCCGCGCCCGTCCTTGATCGAGATGGCGATGTCGCCCTCGGATGGACAGACTACCACGCGCAGCTCAGGGATGCATTCGTCCACGCCACAGGGGCAGGGAGCGGTTTCAAACCAGACCGATTCCATGAGACGTCTCCTCGCGCAATGCCGACACACGGCGCACCCGTTGTTCGTACGGCTGCATGGTACTGCCGCCATGCGAGAAAGCAGTTAACCGCACGATAAGGTACGGTTAACGGTTGCTTGCCTCATCCCTTGCCCAATCTACTGGCGGCTACAATAGTTGCAGGAACGCAGACGGCGATCGAGCGTCTGCGCCCTCAGGAGAATGCCCATGAACGTACAGCGAGCGCCGCTGAAGGTTGCCATCGCGATAGCCGTCACGCTCGGCGTGGCATCCATGATGTGGGCCGGCGCGCAGAACGGCGCTCCTGCGCCCACGCGCGTGATACTCTGCCCAACCGCCGACACCTCGACGGGAGCGTCCGTGACGTGGCGCGGACCCGCCGATGTGAATGACGCCTCTGCGCAGATAGTCGAGGACGACGGCAGTCCGAAGATCGAGGGTTCTGCCCGTTCCGTTCCGGCTCGCGCAGAGACGCTTGACCTCGGCAGCACGAAGGTCAAGCACTTCAGCGTAACGTTCGACGGGTTGAAGCCGGACACGACCTACGCATATCGGGGGGCGAACGGAAAGACCTGGTCGGAGTGGTTCACGCTCCGCACCGCGTCGCGTTCAGCCGAGCCCTTCACCTTCCTCTACTTCGGCGATGAGCAGAACGGCATACGCTCGCACTGTTCGCGTGTGGTTCGCCGGGCCTTGATGGAGGCGCCGGATGCGCGCCTGATGGTGCATGGCGGTGACCTGACCACCACGGCGAGCAGCGATTCCGAATGGGGCGAGTGGTTCGACATGGCCGGATACGCCAACGGCTCCATTCTTAATCTGCCGGCCATCGGCAACCACCAGTACGAACGCACGGCCCCAGATGCCGACACGCGGCGACTGACCGGCCATTGGCGGGCGCAGTTCGAGCTACCGCAAAACGGCGTCGCGGGTCTCGAGGAGTCCTGCTACTACGTGGACTTCCAGGGGGTGCGCTTCGTTGTGCTGAACTCCATGGAGAAGCCGGTCGAGCAAGCGTCGTGGCTGGATAGCGTGCTCACGGGCAACCGCAGCAACTGGATCGTCGTCGTGTTCCATCATCCGCTATTCTCCGGCGCAAGGAACAGGGACAATGCGGAACTGAGGCAGCTCTGGAAGCCCATCCTCGACAGGCACCGCGTGGACCTCGTCCTGCAGGGCCACGACCATGTGTACGGGCGCAGCAATCCCGACGCCGGACCGGCGGCTGGCCGCACCGTGTACGTCGTCTCGGTGACGGGAACGAAGCAATACGAGGCCGGCGACCGGAAGTGGGCCGCGAGGTTCGGCCAGGACTTGCAGCTCTATCAGATCATCCGGGTGGACAAGAGCCGGCTGAACTTCGAGGCGCACACGGCCGACGGCGCGCTCTACGATGCCTTCGAAATCCAGAAGTCCGGTGAGCGCGTGACCTTCAGGCAGACTGCCAAACCTGGACCCGAGCGGCTCCGCTCGGCAAAGTAGGCCCTGCGTCCGCCGCGTCGTCGCCGATCAGTGAATGCCTTCGCTTGGCGCGTCGCCGTCGGACGCGCGGTCGCCGTCGGAATCGGCGGTGTCGGGAGTCGGCGTGATGGCGCGCAACGGACCGGACGGGCGCATCGCGCCGGTTCCGGACGGCTGGGGAGGCTGAAGGGTCGTCGGCGCGGATAGGGCCGACGCAGGGATCCGCTCGGCGTTGCTCCGCACGTTCCTCCAGTAGGTACCGAGAACCGCGATCGCGACGCCGATGACCAGGATGAGGCCAAGGGCGATGAGCCGCTGCTGGAACGGCGTGAGAGGCTTCGGCACGCGCCTGCGCCGCCGCGCCGCCAGCGGGTCGCGCCTGATGGCGAACCCGTCCGGCGCATCCTCGTCGAGCCCTGCCGTCTCATCGTCGAGGTTCAGCCTCGGCTCGTCGTCGTCTCCATCGAGGATCAGTCGAGGATCCTCGTCGTCGGTTGCGGGATCGTCCAGATTGATGCGCATGGGGAAACTCTCCAGGACGCGGCCATGTGCGCCCTTGCCAAATGTCAGTATAGCGCATACGCAGCCGACACGTCGGGATCGCCGGGCCCAGGACCGAGAGCGCAGGGCCATCCGCGGCAAGGCCATCTGCAAGGAACCCGGCGCGCGCCTGCCGAATCGCCACATATCGCCATGAATACCGGATCGCCTGATGCGCCGCAGCGACTGAGCCGACGGAGTCTGCTCGTTGGTTCGGCTGGCCTGCTGGGTCTGTCTGCGGTCCGCGGTGACGTGAGGAGACGCCCTATGAACTCCATTGCTCGGATCACCAGCATCTGTCAGAACGGCGAGTCGCACCCGACCGTCGAGAAGCACCGCGAGGCCATGCTGCAGCGCGTGCGAGCGGCGCTGGCCGCCAGGCCGGACCTGGTGTGCCTGCCCGAGGCGTTCACGTCGGTCGGCGTGGAAGGTCCCGCCGCAGCATCGGCCGAGACCGTGCCTGGCCCGACCACCGATGCATTCTCCGCCGTCGCGCGATCAGCAGGCTGCTACATCCTGTGCCCGATCCACACCAGAGATGGCGATGTCATCCACAACTCAGTGGTCGTGATCGGCCGGGACGGCGGCATAGTGGGCGTCTATCACAAATACTGCCCCGTCACTACATCGGCGGACTACACCGTGTTCGAGGGCGGGATCACGCCGGGTACCGACATTCCGGTATTCGACCTTGACTTTGGCAGGATCGGCGTGCAGATCTGCTTCGATCTGGGCTTCCCAGAGAACTGGCAGACGCTGGCAGACAAGGGCGCGCGGCTCGTTGTATGGACTTCCGCCTATGACGGCGGCTTTCCGCTGCAGGCCTATGCCTACATTCACCACTACTGGGTCGTCACATCCACGCGCTCGCAGCGCACGAGGATCGTGGATCCCTGCGGCGAGATTGTTGCCGAGACCAATCCCCCCGAAGCAGTGGTGTCGCGTCCTGTGAACCTCGACTTCATCGTCTCTCACCTCGACTGGAACACGGCGATACCCGCCGGCATACAGAAGAAGTACGGCGATCGCGTGTCGGTGCGCCAGTGGGTTCCGGGCTCATCCCACTTCATCGTTGAGCCGCTCGACAGCACGATCCGAACCGAGGATCTTCAGAAGGAGTTCGGCTTCGAATCCACGAGCCTCTACCACGAGCGGCATCGGAAGGCATACGCGCGGATCCGCGCCGGGCAGAAGCCTGAGCCGCAGAAGGCGCTCCACGGCAGCCGACCGCAATGGGGCGGCTGAAGCCGAGAGACCCTGCGTTAAGCGTTCGTGATGCGTCAGCCCCTGGCCGGCATTGTCGGCCATAATGTGCCCGATGCTCGGAGCCGTCAGCGTCGAACGGGCATCGTGAATTCGAAATCAACGAGGACCGATCCATGACAACCCGCAACCTGCGCTGGCTAGCGGCGCTCACATTGGCGGCGCTCGGGACGAGCGTCCAGGCTCAGACACTGGCGCGAGGCGTGGTGTTCCACGATCGCAACGGGAACGGCATGCGCGACGCAGGCGAGCCTGGCCTGAAGGGCATGCGCGTATCCAACCAGCGCGAAGTGGTGGTGACCGATGCCTCGGGCCGATATGAGCTGCCGGTGAGCGACGACACCATCATTTTCGTGGTCAAGCCGCGCAACTGGACCACGCCCGTGGATGAACTGGGGCTGAGGCGGTTCTACTATGTCCACAAGCCGAAGGGATCGCCTACCCTTCGATTCGCAGGCGTTGCCCCGACAGGGCCGCTGCCGGAATCGGTGGATTTCCCGCTGACCCCTCGCCGCGAGCCCGATCGCTTTCGCGTGCTGATCTTCGGCGACACCCAGCCCAGAAACCAGACGGAGATAGACTACATAGCCCACGACGTCATCGAAGACCTGATCGGCTCTGATGCCGCGTTCGGCATCACTCTCGGCGATGTGGTCTTCGACGACCTCTCGCTGTTCGACAGCACCAAACGGACCATCGGGCTGGTCGGCGTTCCATGGGCGTATGTCATGGGCAACCATGACACAAACCACGACGCCCCCGATGATGAGCGATCCGACGAGACATGGGAGCGGCAGTTCGGTCCGGCCTACTACTCGTTCGATCACGGGCCGGTTCATTTCATCGTGCTCGACAACATCATGTGGCGCGCTGCCTCCGGATCGGAACGTGCAGGCTACTCGGGCGGGCTCGGGGCGAAGCAGCTCGCGTGGCTTGGCAATGACCTTGCGAGGGTCCCGCGGACTCAGCCCGTCGTCTTGCTGATGCACATTCCGATCGAGGCCGTTGCCGAGAAGACGCAGATGTTCGAGCTGCTCGCCGATCGGCCCTACACGCTGTCGTTTTCGGCGCACACCCATACGCAGGAGCATCGGTTCATTTCTGGCAGCGGGGGCTGGAAGGGCAAGCAGCCCCATCATCACGTCATCCATGCGACGGTGTGCGGAAGCTGGTGGTCGGGGGCGCCCGACGATCTCGGCATACCGCATGCCACCATGAGCGACGGAGCCCCCAACGGCTACTCGATCGTCACGTTCGACCGGACACGATACACCATCGAGTTCCGCGCAGCACGGCGGCCTGCCGACTATCAGATGAACATCTATGCGCCCGAAGAGGTCGCCGTCGCCGACCTGGCCACAACCGACGTGACCGTCAACGTGTTCGCGGGATCGTCTCGCTCCAGGGTGGAGATGCGGATGGGCTCGAGCGGACCGTGGCTTCCCATGGAGCAGACGCGCATGGCCGACCCGGCCTACCAGACGCTCAAGGATGCGGAGGCTGGACCGAATCAGCCGCCCGGGCGAAAGCTTCCCGGCATCTCTCAGTCGTCGCACATCTGGCGGGCCAGGCTGCCGGTCGGCGTGGGACCCGGAACCCATCGGATTGTCGTTCGAGCGACCGACATGTTCGGCAAGACGCACGAGGCCAGCCGGATACTCCGTGTGAAGTGACGCAGACAATGCCGTAGCGCCGGCTGCTCGCCGCGCTTGATCGTCATGCGCGAGAGCGGCGGGTGCTAGGCTGTGTCCGGCTCTTCAGGGCGAGCATGGCGGGCTGCGAGGCGTGCTTTGATGCGCGCCTCATAGCCGTTCTCCGTGGGCTCGTAGTAGACGCCTGAGCGAGCCTCGGATGGCGCATACTCCTGTTCCACCCAGTTTCCCGGGTAGTCGTGGGGGTAGCGGTACCCCTTTCCGTGGCCGAACTGACCCAGGGCCGGATGGGGAGCGTTGCGTAGATGCAGGGGCACCGGAGCCGCCCCCCGCGTGGCAATGTCATGCGAGGCGCGCTCGAGCGCCACGTAGGCGGCGTTGCTCTTCGGGGCTGCGGCCAGATAGGTGGTGGCCTGGGCGAGCGTGATGCGTGCTTCGGGCATGCCGATCATGTGCACAGCCTGCGCCGCCGCAGTCGCCACAACCAGACCCTGGGGGTCGGCGTTGCCGATGTCCTCGGATGCCAGGATGACCAGCCGGCGGGCTATGAACATCGGGTCCTCTCCAGCCCTGAGCATCTTCGCGAGCCAATAGAGGGCCGCATCCGGGTCGGACCCCCGCACCGACTTGATGAACGCCGATATGGTGTCGTAATGCTCGTCGCCCCGACGATCGTACCCGAGCGCCCGCTGCTGGGCCGCCTCTTCGGCATCCTTCAGCGTGATACATGGGCGCCCCTGGTCGTCGGCGTGCGCGATCTGAGCCGCCATCTCCAGCGTATTGAGCGCAGCCCGAGCGTCGCCGCCGGCGATGTCCACGATGTGCCGCAGCGCTTCGGGGTCCATCTGCACGTTTTGCCCGCCCAGTCCGCGCTCAGAATCCGAAAGGGCGCGTTCGACGAGCGATCGGATGTCGTCGGATGTGAGCGGGTGGAACAGGAGCACCTTCGACCGGCTGATGAGGGGCGCGTTGACCTCGAAGTAGGGGTTCTCGGTGGTGGCTCCGATGAGAATGACCGTGCCGTTCTCCACATGAGGCAGCAGCGCGTCTTGCTGGGCCTTGTTCCATCGGTGGATCTCATCCACAAACAGGATGGTTCTGCGGCCCTGGGCGCGCTTGCGGGCCGACGCACGCTCGATCACTCGCCGCACGTCGGCCACGCCGCTCGTCACCGCGCTGTAGCTCTCGAACGCGGCGTTCGTGTGGCGCGCGATGATGCTCGCCAGCGTGGACTTGCCGCAGCCCGGCGGTCCCCAAAAGACCACCGACATCAGGCGATCCTGCTCGATGGCCTGGCGGAGCATTGCGCCCGGGCCGATGACATGCGCCTGCCCGACGAACTCGTCGAGCGTGCGCGGTCGCATGCGCGCCGCCAGAGGGGCCGATGCGTCGGACTGTACATCGTCGTCGTCGGCCAGGAGGCTGAGCGGCGGCTGTTGCGGGTCGTCCATAGCCAGCATAACTTCGCCGTCCGCAGGGGCTGTTCCTGCCATCAGCCATAGGCGGCGCATGGCAAGCCGGCTGCCGATGCGGCGCCGGAGGTATCATAGGACTGGCCCGTTGGCGCCACGATCCTATGAGACTGAGAGGCTCACGATGAACTGCCCGGTCTGTCCCGACACCACCCTTGTGATTGCCGACCGCATGGGAGTGGAGATAGACTACTGCCCCAAATGCCGGGGCATCTGGCTTGATCGCGGCGAGCTCGACAAGCTCATCGAGAAGGCGGCGCAGGCGCCCGTGCCGCCCCCCTATGCCCCGCCCGTGCCGGAACGCGACCGGTACGACCGTGACGATTACGACAGGGACCCCCGCCTGCGACGCCGCAAGAAAGCCAGGAGCTTCCTCGAGGACCTCTTCGACTTCTAGCCGGACTGCCAGGGCCGTCCTGCCGACCGATCGGGCTCCGCAGCCACGCGGCCATTGCGCCGCCACGCTTTTTTTCGTGGAATCTTTTTCGGCCGACCGGGCTTTCAACGTTCTTTCAACGCTAGACCCGTATAGTGGGGTCGGACGGCGCGTTCTGCTGGCGTCTCGGTTGGCGGAGTCCCTCCCGCGTCGTAGCGGCGGCGCTGTTGGCCGTCGTGCCGATCCTCCTACCAGCGCCCCGGAACCGCGTTTCCGGGGCGTCCTTTCCAGTCTGGGCCTCAGAACGACAACAGCACCTGCCAGATGTACATATTACCGAGGGCGTCAATCTGCTCCCAGATACGTCGTACGATCGCCTCGTCGCCGCTAATCGGTCCCATCTCTGCTCGCCGGGTCTCCCACGGGATGCAGACCCCGGGGGGCGGGCTGCCGGCCTGGACGCTGGACTCATCGGGCAGGGCCGCTGTCCGGGCGGGCGAGGCGTGCACCTGGGAGTAGACGCCGTGCTCGCGAGCGAAGTCGGTCAGTGCGCGCAGGTTCTCGGGCTTCGTGTCATCCTGCATGATTGCGCTGGCATCGAGGATATAGCCGCCGTTGCGGGCGACGCCGTCGAGCACTTTCCGGCAGCAATCCCGCACCTCCTGTTCGGAGCCGTAGCTCAGGAGCACGTTCGGGATGCCGCCGCTCAGGCAGAATCGGTCTCCGATCTTGCGGTGCGCCTCGAAGATGTCGGCCCGGTCCACATGGAAAACGATGCTTCCTTCGGGCAGTTCGGCGAAGCTGTCGAGGTGGGCGTTCCAGTCGCCCTCGGCGTAGAACAGCGTCTGATGCCCCTCGCGCCACAGGTCCTCAATGATCGGCTTGAGCGTCGGCCAGTAGTGGCTGCGGAACTGCGCGGGAGAGATGAACGGCACGCAGCCCCGATGCATCCAGAAGCCGATGGGAACCTGGCACGTCGGATCGGCAGATGTGCGGGCGACATGGAGCAGATGGGGCATGAGCGCCTCGCAGGCTGCCAGGACCTTGTCGGGCTGTTCGATCATGTCCATGGTAAGGCCGACGTAGCCGCGCAGCTTGTCGGCCAGGATGTCGAAGGGCGCCTTTAGGATGCCGGCTATGGCCGACACGGTGCCGGATTCTGCTCGCAGACGCGCAGCCTGATCGCCAAAGGCGGTGAAGTACTGCAGCATCGCCATCCCGCCCTTGAGAAACGAGAGATTGTTGCGCATAGTCGAGGGCGATCCGATGGGCGCGACGTCCGCTGCCACCCTCGGCAGCCAGGTGTTCAGCAAGTAGCCCGTGGGATCGGCAATCAAAGCGTCGTACTCGTCCGACTTCATGAAGGCAGCTTCCGGAGCCGGCTCGCGATACTGGAATCCGGTGGATGCCGGCAGGTCCACGCCCGGAACGCCGTAGTAGGTCAGTCCGATGGCCTGAGTCAGCCCGGTCCACACGTACACCATGTTGCCGACCACCGCGTCCCAGTCGAAATCGGCGGCGCACTTGCGCGCGGCGGCGAACGCCAGCTCGTAGTCGTGCGTCACCTCCTGCACCGTGTACCCGGCATACCGAGCCGTAAACTCGGCAACGAACGGACGAATCGGCACGCAGTCGGGTGTTCCGTTGCGCAGAGCGGTGGTGTACCGGGCAAGACGGAGCTGGTACAGGCTCTCCATGTCGCTCATCGTTATCTCCTTCGCTGGCACAGCGTGCAGGCCGCCGCCGCTGTGCGCCCTGCGGCGCAACGGCTAGCGAGCCTGCCGTGTCCACCTCTTTCGCGGGCGAATCCAGTCTGTTGAAAAAATGCTGAAACTCGCAGAAGGATTTCGCGCAGGTCATGCAGAATCCTCTGACAACTCTCCGCAATGCACCGGCGAGACGCTCTTGACACTCGAGCGGATCGGCCTTATAGTGCATACAGATCGAACAGAGGCGACGCGCATTAGCGCGGAGAAAGCGCGCCGCTGCCGGATGAACCAAGGACAAGGGAGGTTCTTGAATGAAGCGTCGCACCGGCTTTACCCTCATCGAGCTGCTTGTCGTGATTGCCATCATAGCAATCCTGGCAGCCATCCTGTTCCCAGTGTTCGCACGAGCGCGGGAGCAGGCCCGCAAGACAAGCTGCCTCAGCAACATGAAGCAGATCATGCTTGCGGCCATCATGTATGCTGGTGACTACGACGAGGCCTATCCCGACTCGCAGATCACCACCAACGAGCTGGATGGCCCGGGATGCACCCACACGCCGACCCCGTATCAGGGCGCCCTCCACATTCAGTGCTGGGGCATTCGCCTGTACTATCCCGGCACGGGCCTCACGACCAAGCAGCTCGCAGGCTATCCGCTGCGCCTCAACCCGTACATCAAGAGCCCGCAGCTCTTCCGCTGCCCCAGCGACAACCTCGTGGATCGCTGGATCTCGGGCAACGAGCGAGGTTCCTACTACTTCCGCCATGCCCATGATGCCTATGTTGCATCCGGATTTGGCGCAGTGAGGATGTCCGTGGTCATGCGCCCGGCGCAGCTGGCGCTCTTCGTAGAGGAGATGTGGCATCACGGAGGAGCCGATCCGTATGCATGGAACGGCACCAACACGGGCAGCAAGGCGTCGAACGCGGCGTTCTACGATGGCCATGCCAAGTACATGAGCGTGCCGTTCGTGACGCCTCTGGGCGTTGCCAACTACGACCTGAACTGGTTCTTCCAGGGTCATCACTGGCACTTCCCCAGCGACCCGTTTGACATCTAGTTCGTAGCGCCGGCGCGTTTCCGGCAAGTAAGGAGAGAGGCGTTGGAGATCAAACCGCCGGTGGCCATTGCAGCCATTGTTCTGGTCATACTGGTTGCCGGCTTCCTGCTCTGGCGGAGCACGGGCACGAACCGCTTCAAGCCCCCGCCGCCGATCACGACGGGTACGGTCATGACGCCGGGGGCGCCGCCCGCCGGACAAGCCGGCACCGGCCCGCAGATCCAGACGGGCGTGCAGTTGCCGTCCGGAGCAGGTGGAGGCCAGGCAGAGTATCGGCCGGGCAAGTAGTATGCAGGGGGGCCGGACCTTGCAACGCAGATGGGGTCCGGTCCCCTTATGAACGTCCGCGCACTTCCATGCGCATCGCTAGCACGGAGGAGTACCATGAAGCGAAGCCGCACCGGTTTCACGCTCATCGAGTTGCTCGTCGTCATCGCGATCATCGCCATTCTCGCCGCGATCCTGTTCCCTGTGTTCGCCAAGGCGCGCGATCAGGCGCGGAGGACGAGCTGTCTTAGCAACGTGAAGCAGCTTGGCCTGGGCATCCTGATGTATGTCCAGGACTACGACGAGAACTTCCTGACCACCCAGAATGGGCTCGGCGGCGACTATCCGGGCTGGGACCCCTACTGCGGCACATGGGTAGGGTTCAGAAGCTGGGTCCGGATCGTCCAGCCCTACGTCAAGAACAAGCAGCTCTGCCTGTGCCCGAGCGGCCCGCGCAACTTCATGCTCGGGGGCACCGGCGTGGCTGACGGGATGGCCACCGACTTCCCCGAGGGCAACCACTTCCTGTTCAAGCACTGCATCGCGGCCGCGGGCGATTTCCTGGGCCGCCCGATGAAGCTGTCCGACTTCAACGTCCCGTCGTCCATCGTGCTGATCCATGAGTACGCGTCGTACCACAACAACCAGCAGGCCGTGATGACGATGATCGATCCGCAACTCGTGCAGGGCCTGAATCTCAACGTGTGCTTCATGGACGGACACGCCAAGTACGTGCCGGGCGGTCAGTTCCGCCAGGCGCGCCTGCCGGCCAGCGGCCATCCCTACGGCAATCCGCCTCAGAACCTCGACCTGAACTGGCTGGTTCGGGACGACGGCGCCTGGACGTGGGACGGTCGAGACCAGAATGCTCGAGACGTGGACTAGCCACGGAAAGGTCCTGACGTGAAGCAGAACGTCAATCCCGTCGTTGCCGCGATCGTCATTGTAGTGATCCTCGTCGTAGTCGGCGCGGTCTACTACTGGCGCGATCAGCAGCGGCAGGACGCTTCCGCGATGAAGCCGCCGAGCATGCTGCCGCCGCAGTTCAGCAGCATGAGCACCAAAGATCCCGTGCCCCCCAAATCGGGCCAGCAGAATCAGCCGATTCAGGGGCATTCCCTGGCTCCTCCGGGGCTGGGCAGCAGCGGACCGGCGATTCAGAGCGGCGGCATGATGCCCGGTACGGGTGGAATGGCGCCGACACCGGGAGGCATGCCGCCATCGCCGCCGGGCGGAACGCCAGGAGGTCCGGCAATCCAGTCGGGCGGATACTGATCGAGAGTACGCTCGCACCACATGCAGCGAAGGGGCCGCTCAGGCGGCCCCTTCGTCTGTCTAGCCCCACGCCAACTTAGCGCGGCGAAGCTCCTCCTGGCCCGGGTCCGCGCATCGGAGGACCACCGGGACCGCCCATCATGCCGCCCTGCATCTCGCGCGCTCCCGCCGGCGGAGTGAACTTGAACGTGGAAGCCGGAATGGGCGCGTTGATCTTCTCGGATAGCAGCACCATGGTGGAAGTCATCACCATCGGCGTCGGCTTCTGCTGGTTGCCCTGGCCGTTGCTCGGTCCGGGAGGTCCACCGGGCATCGTCATCCTGGTCTTCATCTGGCGCAGGCGCCCTGTCTGCTCGTCGACGTAGGCCGTGACCGTCGGCTTCATGCCGGCTCCCGGCCCGGTGGTCGGCATCTTCGGCTTCACGTCTATGACGTAGCATTTGCGCCCGCGAACATACTCGGAACCGACTAGCTTGTAGGCGGCGTCCTTCTGGTTCAGGGCGCCGAACTGACCGGAGATGGCCGGGTTGCTATCCTTCGGGACCGGCATCTTCATGTACGAGTTCATCGCCTTCATGTACATGTACATCGTCTTGCCGTCCGACACCGTCGTGGACGAGGCCATGGCGGCGCCGGCCGCCATCATGCCGGTGCCCTGGCCCGAGGGTTCCGTCTTGACGAATGCCTTGCCATCGTTCGTCATTTTCATGGTCATGTTGAGCGTCATGGATCCCATGGTGCCCATGGACACGACCATGCGCCACTCCGATTGGTAGGTCTTCGCCTTGCTCATGGCCTCTGCCGCCTTCTTCATGATGGCGGCGGCGTCGGGTGCGGCGCTCGCACCGATGGACATTGCCAGAAGCAACGCCGAAAGGCCGCTCCGGTACGCACGATTGCTCATAGGTGAGTTCTCCGTTTCTCAGACCGGGCCATCCGGTCTCTCGATACCATACTACCTGTTTGCGCGCTGCAGGTTTCGCGCCGCCGCATCGCCTGCGTTCTGGACGGTGCAGGGAGCCACTTTCTCGACGGCATGGTACCATCCAGTACAGTACTTTCAGGGAGGCGCTCCATGCTCGGCTGTCTCGGCTTGCTTTCGGGTCTTGTCGCCATGTCGCCTGGCGCGGCCATTGCGCAGACGGACTCCCCTCCGGCTTCGGTGCAGCGAGCCATAGGTATCCTGGACGAGATGATCCGGGTGCTGGACCGCATGCTCGCGCCGAGACTGCCGACGCCGTCCGGCGGTGAGTGGGTGGCGCTGTTCGACGGCCGATCGATGGGGCAGTGGAAACGCACCGAGTATTCGGGGGGAGGCGACGTTCGCATAGACGCCAATCTCGGCGGCGCGCCCGCCATCGTTGTGGAGCCGGGCGCGACGTTGAGCGGTATCCACTACGCCGGCCCCGTGCCGACCTCCGACTATGAAGTGGCGCTGGAGTTCATGAAGATCGAGGGGCATGACTTTGCGTGCGGTCTCACGTTTCCCGTCGGCGATAGCCACGCAACGCTCGTTCTGGGCGGGTGGGGCGGCGGCACCGTGGGCATCTCCAGCATTGACGGCATGGACGCCTCGGAGAACGAGACCACGACATGGATCGCCTTCCCCGAGGGAAAGTGGTTCGGCGTCCGCATGCGCGTGACGGCCAGGAGGCTGCAGGCGTGGCTCGACGACAGGCAGATCGTCGACGTCGGCATCGAGGGACGCAGGATCAGCCTGCGGCATGGGGAGATATCCCGCTCGACGCCGCTGGGTCTGGCAACCTACCAGACCCGCGCCGCCTATCGCAACATCCGATTGCGGAAGCTCTAGCAGACTCTAGAGAGGCTCGACAGCCGCAACAACGTAGCGCTTGACCTCGGATGCGCCGGCGGCCAGTTCGCCGAGCTTTCCGAGGAATGCCTGCGTGTGCGGCTGGCCGAGATGGGCATCCAGATCGGCGGCAGACTCCCACTGCTCGAAGATGCGCATAACCGTCGGATTCTCCATGTCCAGGCTGAAATCGTAGCCGATGCAGCCCTTTTCGGCGCGTGTAGCTGCGCATACCGCGGCCGCGGCCGTGCGCAGTTCACCGATCTTGTCCGGCTTGATGGGGACGCTCCCCGCCACGACGATCATGCGATCCTCCCGATGGTTGTCAAATGCCGACAGTCGTTATCACTTCAGGTCGAAGCACGCGATGGCCTGCTTGTTGCGCACAATGAGTCTGCCCTGAGCGACGATGGGCGCCGTCCAGCTCTGGCCGCCCAACGGCGTGAAGCGGCCTAGCTCCTGGTAGCTGTCCGGAGCCGCCTTGACCATGACACAGGCTCCGGTCCGCCCGTCAAGGGCGATGAGCACGCCATCCACGAGCATCAGCCCGCCCTTCTCGAAGCCCGACTGCCTCCACTTCAGATCACCGGTCTTGGGGTCCACACACGACAGGAACCCGGGGTCGCCGATGCCGTAGATCATTCCCTGCCAGAGCACCGGCGTGTTGAAGTGCGAGGTGATATGCCGAGCTTTCCACCGCTGGGTCGTGCCGTTCGGGCCGATATCGAAAACGCCACAACCGACGCCATAGTTCGAAGTCAGGAACACCGCGTTGCCGATGACGATGGGCGTGGCGGCGTTGACATCGTAGGATGTCTCCCACGGAGCGAACCAGAGCCGGGCTCCGCTCGCGGCATCCACGCCCATGGCCCCCTTGGCCGCAAACGTGACGTACTGCTTGACGCCGTTGATCGTCGCGATGACCGGCGTCGCGTAGCCGGTCACGGTGTCGCCGCCGCCCTGAAAGAGCGTCTCGCCCGTCTCCTTATGCAGTCCCACGATGGCGGCGTTCTTGCCGCCGATCGCCAGCAGAACACGGTCGCCGTCTATGACAGGCGACCCGGCCAGATCCCATCCCGGCCGCTCGGTGCCGAAGTCGTTGCACACGTTGCGAGACCAGATCAGTTTGCCGGTGGCTTCGTCGAGGCAGTTCACGTTGCCCAGCCGGCTGATCGTATAGACCTTGCCGCCGGCGACGGTTGGGGTCGAGCGGGCGAAGCCGTAGTTGGAGCTCGACGCATCCTCGTAGGCGTATTTCCAGACCTCTGCGCCCGTCTTCAGATCGAGCGCGCGCACGATGTCCTTGCTGCCGGAGTGGTCGATGATGAACACCTTGCCGTTGGCGACGGAAGGCCCGGCATATCCGTCATCGCCCAGGTCCACCTTCCAGAGCGCTTTGGGCGGCTTGGCGGCCCAGTTCTTGTTTATCCCCTTCTCCGGCGAGATGCCGTCGCCCCTGGGGCCAAGGAATCGCGGCCAGTCGCTGCCGCCTGTGGTGGGCGTCTGAGACTCCACGGCGGCAGAGCCGGCCCCCACGGTGGCTGCGGCGCCGGTTGAAGCGCGCTGACATGCCGTCAGGCACAGGATGGTAATCGCGGCTGCGGCGAGCGTAGCCGTGTATCGCATCAAACGACCTCCGGATAGTTTATTCACAGGCGTGAGTGTACCACAGCGCCGAATCATCCGGCGGAATCCTGCAGGAACAGCGGCAGGCGCCGGCGAAGCCAATCCCGAGACAAGCATGAAGCGCCATGGCGCCTTCGAGCGCACCGGCGCCAGTCCGAGAAAGGGAGAGAACAGCCGTCATGGAGACGTCACGGTACGCCATTGGCGTTGATTTCGGCACCAACTCGGTGCGCGCCCTTATCGTAGACGTAGAGACCGGCGAGGAGGTGGCAACCGCCGTCCACGATTACACACGAGGCGAACGCGGGGTGATCTCGGATCCGGACAACCCGCACGTGGCGCGACAGGATCCCGCCGACTACCACGAAGGGCTGCTTGGCTGCATCCCGGCGGCGCTGGCCATCGCCAAATCGCGTCCCGGGTTCTCGCCCGAACAGGTGATCGGTATCGGCGTGGATACGACGGGCAGCACCCCCATTCCCGTGGACGCCGCGGGCACGCCGCTCTGCATGGATCCGCGTTTCGCCGGGAATCTCAACGCCATGGCCTGGCTCTGGAAAGATCACTCCGGTATGGCCGAGGCGGAGCGCATCACGGAGATCGCCTCGGCGAATCGTCCACAGTACCTGCAGCGCTGCGGCGGCACCTACTCATCGGAGTGGTTCTTCTCCAAGATATGGCATTGCCTGAACGTCGATCGTGAGGTGTTCGACGCGGCCCATAGCTGGGTGGAGTTCTGTGACTACATACCGGCGCTGCTCGTCGGCGAGACCAATCCCGCGCGCCTCAAGAGGAGCGTGTGCGCAGCCGGCCATAAGGCCATGTATGCGGCGGATTGGGGTGGACTGCCCGATGCCGAGTTCCTTGCCATGCTCGATCCGGCCATAGGGGCGCTTCGCAGCCGCCTCTATGACCATGCGGACAGCTCTGATGTGCGAGCGGGAGGTCTGTGCGACGAGTGGGCGCGCAAGCTCGGGCTTCCGGCGGGGATTGCGGTTGCTGTGGGCGCCTTCGATGCGCACTACGGCGGCGTCGGAGCCGGCGTCAAGCTTGGCACGCTGGTGAAGATCATCGGAACCTCAACATGCGATATCACTATCGCCCCGCGTGAGAGCGACGCAGCCAGCATTCCGGGGGTGTGCGGCGTGGTGGATGGCTCCGTGGTGCCCGGATACTGGGGCATCGAAGCGGGTCAATCGGCGGTCGGCGACATTTTCAACTGGTTCGTGACCGATGTCTGCGAGGCGGGACCCGAGCTCCACGACACGCTGACGCGTCAGGCATCCGAACTGAGTCCGGGTCAGAGCGGTCTTCTTGCGCTCGACTGGAACAACGGTAACCGCACGATCCTTGTGGACGCTCGCCTGACCGGCCTGCTTGTCGGACAGACTCTGCACACGACGCGGGCCGAGATCTACAGGGCGCTCATCGAGGCCACGGCATTCGGCGCCCACACGATCCTGAACCGCATGCGCGAGTACGGCGTACCCATCGAGCAGACCATCGCTTGCGGAGGAATCGCCGAGAAGAACCCGCTGCTCATGCAGATCTACGCCGACGTCGAGGGGCAGCCCATCAGCGTGACCAGGTCGTCGCAGACATGCGCGCTGGGCGCGGCGATCTTCGGCGCGGTCGCGGCAGGAGCCTATCCCGACACGGAGACTGCCCAGGCCGCCATGGCCAGCTCCGTCTCGGCGACCTACCGGCCCGACGCAGGGCGGCAGGCGGTCTATGCGGAGCTGTACGCGCTCTACAAGCGGCTTCACGACAGCTTCGGCATAGCGGGTCACTCCGATTCGTTGGGCGACATCATGAAGAAGCTGCTAGACATCAAACAGCGCGCGACGGCCTAGCGCGGAAGGGCGGTCCGATATGCTCCACAAGCTCAAGATCGAGGTGTGCGACGCCAATCTGGCGTTGAAGGACGCCGGACTGGTCATTCTCACGTGGGGCAATGTCAGCGCCCGCGATCCCGAGACCGGCCACATTGTGATAAAGCCGAGCGGCGTTGCCTACGAGAAGATGTTGCCCGAGCAGATGGTGGTGGTTGCGCTCGATGGGAGGGTTGTGGAAGGCGATTTCAGCCCTTCGTCCGACACGCCGACCCACCTCGAGCTGTACCGGGCATGGCCCGAGGTCTGCGGCGTGGTGCACACACATTCCACCTATGCCACGGCGTGGGCGCAAGCCTGGCGGAGTCTGCCGTGCTATGGCACCACGCATGCCGACAACTTTCGGGGGGCTGTGCCCGTCACCGCGCCGCTCAGCCTGGATGATATTGAAGGCGACTACGAGGCGGCCACGGGTCGCGCAATCGTGCACGCTTTCGATGATCTCTCGCCGATGGACGTACCCGGCGTGCTCGTTGGAGGCCACGGCCCGTTCACCTGGGGACGCTCAGCCCGCCAGGCCGTCGAAAACAGCATCGTGCTGGAGCAGGTCGCTCGGATGGCCGTGCTCACCGAGCGCCTTCGTGCCGAAGTGCAGTCCATACCCGCTCATCTGCGCGACCGGCACTTCCTTCGCAAGCACGGACCCGGCGCCTACTATGGGCAGGGACGCGGAAATGCATGATGCAGCGGCAGCATAACAGAGTCATGAATACACCGGCCCATGCCGGATGGAGGTAGAGCAATGAATAGACAGACCACTCTGGGGGTTATCGTCGGCAACCGGGGCTTCTTCCCCGATCACCTGTGCGAGGAAGGTCGCCGCGAGGTGCTCTCGGTGCTCCAGGATCAGGGGATCGGCGCGGTCGCGCTGACTCCGGACGACACTCCCTTCGGTTCGGTGGAGACTCGGGCGCACGCAGCCAGGTGCGCCGAGCTCTTTAAGAGGCATGCCGACGAGATTGACGGCATCCTCGTGACGCTCCCGAACTTCGGCGATGAGCGGGGCGTCGCCGAAGCGATACGAATGGCGGACCTGAATGTGCCAGTGCTCATTCAGGCCTATCCCGATGCCGCGGGGCGTATGACGATCAAGGACCGGCGCGACAGCTTCTGCGGCAAGATGTCCGTGTGCAACAACCTCACGCAGTACGGCATCGACTACTCGCTCACCGACCTGCACACCGTAGCGCCGACCTCGCCGGCATTTCGCGACGATCTTCGCCGATTCGCGGCGACGTGCAGGGTCGTTCGCGGACTTCGCGGAGCCCGCATCGGCGCGGTAGGCGCGCGACCTGCCGCCTTCGCCACGGTTCGCTTCAGCGAGAAGATCCTGGAGGCCAACGGCATATCCGTCGAGCCGATTGACCTGTACGAGGTCATGGGCAAAGCCGGCAAGCTGGACGATTCCGCCTCTTCGGTGCAGGCCAAGCTCAAGGCAGTGCGCGAGTATGTGGACACATCGGGCATTCCCGACGCAGCGCTGCTCAAGATGGCCAAGCTCGGCGTTGTCATCGAGGAGTGGGCCGCCGAGAACGGCCTCGTCGCGACCGCCATTCAGTGCTGGACCGCCATGGAGGAGTTCTACGGCGTGGTGCCCTGCACGATCATGAGCATGATGAGCGACCGTCTCATGCCGAGCGCCTGTGAGGTGGATGTGACCGGCGCGATCGGCATGTATGCTCTGACCCTCGCGGCAGGCGTCCCGGCGGCGCTGCTCGACTGGAACAATAACTACGGAACGGATCCCGACAAGTGCGTCCTGTTCCACTGCAGCAACATCCCGCGGTCGTGCATGAGCTGTGCGCGCATGAGCGTGCAGGACATCATCGGCGGCACGGTGGGGATCGAGAACACCTGCGGCACGATCGTCGGTCGCATCAAGAGCGGTCCGTTCACCTTCTGCCGGGTTGCTACCGATGATCTCGAAGGCTCGGTCGTGGCCTATGTCGGCGAGGGAGAGTTCACCGACGATCCGCTCGATACATTCGGCGGCGCCGGCGTTGCCGAGATCCCCGACCTGCAGGCGCTGCTGCGGTACATCTGCGACATGGGGTTCGAGCACCATGTGGCCGCTGCGCATGCCACGGTCGCCGATGCGCTGGCGGAGGCCATGGGCACGTACCTCGGGTGGGATGTCTACCATCATGGCGGGTAGGCGGCAGGCAATGGCCTCGGCACGTTGGCTGTCCCATTAGTGGCCACGCTTCACGCGATGAGGGCCGCACGTCTTCACGGAGCGCGGGATGTCCGTATCGAGGACGTCCCCGCTCCGAAGCCGGGGCCGGGCGAGGCGTTGGTCCGCGTTCGGGCAGTGTGCATCTGTCCATCCGATTGGCGCATGTATGTGGACGGCCACGCGGGCGGCGTTGCGCCAGACCGACCGATCATACAGGGCCACGAGTTCGCAGGCGAGATCGTCGCGTTTGGCCCGGGGGTAGAGCCGAGCAGGCCCGGTTTGGATGTCAGCGCGCGCGTCGCCGTCGAGCCGAGCTGGCCGTGCGGGACGTGTGACCTATGCCAGGCCGGTCGCGGCAACATATGCCGCAACGTCCGTTTCCCGAGTTTCCCGCCCGTGGACGGTGCACTGGCCGAGTACATAGCCTGTCCGATATCGGCTCTGGCTGTGATGCCCGACATCCTGAGCTTTGAGGAGGGAGCGCTGGCTGAGCCGCTTGGCGTCTCCATGCATGCTGTTCGTCTGGCCGATCCGCAGCCGGGGCACACGATCTGCATCCTTGGCGCAGGCGTCATCGGAATGGGATGCCTCGTGCTCTCTCAGGCCCGCCGGGCCGGCGAGATCACGATGGTGGAGCCCGTCGCGGCACGGCAGACCCTGCCTGTGCATAGGGGCGTGCACCAGGTTGCTGCCTCCTATCTAGAGCTTGTGCAGCGTGGGTACGAAGCGGACATCGTGCTCGAATGCTCGGGTGACAGCGCGGCTCTGGATCAGGCGGTCCGCCTGGCCCGACCGGGCGGGCGAATAGTCGTCGTGGGCATTCCGAGAGATGAGCGAATCACCTTCGACATGTCCATCGCGCGGCGCCGGGAACTGACCGTCGTGTTCTCTCGCCGCTCCCATGAGACGATCGTCGAGGCCGTGGATTTGCTTGCCAGTCGCCGGGTTGACTTCGCGGAACTCCCCATGCGTCGCTATGCGCTGGAGGACGCAGAGGATGCGCTGATCGCTACCGGGCGGGCCGGTGAGGCATTGCGCGCCGTTGTCCTGCCTTAGGACGTACGCCGGCTCTTGGTGACGTTTCTGTCCGTGTGGCAGGCTTGCCGGCGCTCAGTCCCGGAAGCAGTCCGCGCATCGGCATGCGAATGGTGAACCGCCAGGGGTTCTCGGCAGAGGTCGGTGTCGTCCGGTCGAGCTGAGTCTGAGCCATCCAGACGACGCCGGCAGCCACAGCGGCGATCGGCACGGCGGCTACCAGAATGCCGCCGACAGGCGCGAGCGCCTGCATCTGGTTGATGGCCACCGCGAACAGTCCCAGCGACCAGACAACCCCCGCGGCACAGAGCCAACGCGCGGCGGCTTGCCCGGATGGGCTCCCGGGCATCAGTTCGGCGACATAGAGCGCGAGCACGACAAGCAGCGAGACAGGCGCCAGGGAGTAGACAACCGCACCATACGTCGCCTGGTAGCCCCTGCGTCCGCCAACCAGCAGCACCAGCGGATGCATGAGCGCTGCAACAGCGACGGTGCCGGCAAAGGACGCGATCGCCGCAGCCGAGGCGTAGAGCGCCATTACGCTGAGCGTTCGCGCAATCTCAACCGTGGTGGAAGGCCCGTCGCCGGAGGCAATGAGTCCCATCAGGCCACCAACGAAACCCACCACGGTGAGTACGACGGCGTGGATCATGCAGAACGATGCAACCGCAGAGAAAGCGCAATCCTCGCGGCGTTCTCTAAGGTAGCCGACGGGCTCGAGCAGTATCCGCAGCAGCGCATCGAGAGACCACATGGCGCCAGATCCCGGCCAGTTCGACGTGTCAGGCTCCGGACGCGGGACGCCGTACACAGGAAGGCGCGAGGCCGCACCGCGGACCGGTGCGATATAGTAGCAGATAGGGGCGTGGCTGTTCATCGCAGGTTCTCACGTCGGGCAGACCGCGACAGCGACCCATCGTGGCCCGGGGTCCGTCAGCATGCGACAGCACGGGGTGACTGCGCGCTCCCATTCTAGTAGAGTGGCAGGGCGTCAGCCGTGATACGGACGCGTGCACGACCGCGCAGAGGGAAACGCCCCGTCGACGGAGAAGACAGAGCTCTCAACGGAAGGGGTTACAACGGAGGGGCCGAGTGAGTAACGATCGTGATGTGCTTCGCCGCCTGGCGGCGCGATGGATGGAGATTGCCCAGCAACCTGTCATGGCTGAGCGACGCCGCCTCTGGACGGCTCTGAAGGATCTCCGGGCAGAACGGCCTATGGTGCTTTTCGAGACGTGGTCGTTGCTGGGATATGTTGGCGAAGACGAGCTAGAGTGCGTGGATCCTGCGCACCGCGGGCTGGAACGGCACATGCGCTGGGTCATGCGGCAGGCCGAGGAAGTCGGCGATGACATCGTCGTCGAGCCGGTGTGGCGCGTGGGTTGGCAGATATCGGGCACAGACTACGGCGTTCCGCTCGAGGCCGAGCATGCCCGTGACGGCGAGGGCGACGCCGTGGCCTATCGGTACCGCCACCCGATCAAATGTCCCGAGGACGTCGAGCGACTACGTCCGCGCGAGTGGACGGTCAATCGGGAAGGCACCCTGCAATGGATGGAGACCCTGAACGCGCTGTTCGGAGACATCATCCCCGTTCGGCTCCACGGTACCCAGTCGTTGCACGGCGGCCTCACCGGCGACCTCTTCCGGCTCATCGGCAACGACAACCTTATGGTATGGGTCTACGATCAGCCGGACGTCATCCATCGGATCATGGCATATCTGCGCGACGACCGCATTCGTCATTACCAGTGGCTCGAGAGCGAAGGGCTGCTGGGCTTGAACAGCCACTGGACGTTCGTCGGCTCGGGCAGCCCCGGCTACACGACGGCATTGCCCACCGAACGAGAACCCGGAGCCGTTCGCCTGAAGGACCTGTGGGTCTGGATGGAATCCCAGGAGAGCGCAGGCATCTCGCCGCGCATGTTCGCGCGGATGTTCCTGCCCTATCTCGCCGACGTAAGCAGGCTCTTCGGTCTGGTCTACTATGGGTGTTGCGAAGCCGTCCACGACCGATGGGATGCCATTCGCGAAGCGATCCCGAACGTCCGCGCGGTCTCGGTGTCGCCGTGGTGCGATATGCCAGCCATCGCCCAGAAGCTGGGCCGCAACGTGGTCTTCAGTCGTAAGCCGCGCCCCGCTCCGATCAGCGGCGACCATGCCGATTGGGATGCCTTGCGCGAGGACGCGCAGGCCACGCTCGACGCCGCGCGAGGGTGCAACCTCGAGATCATCTACCGCGACGTCTACCGCATCGGCAACGATCGAACCCGTCTGCGTCGGTGGGTCGAGATGGTGCGCAGCCTCATCGGTTGACCCGAGGGGGCCAACGGACGCGTAGGGGCAATGGATGCGTTGCCCCTACTGACTTCTCTCTGCCTAGCGGGGCATCAAGGACCGGAAGAACGGATCGAAGACCTGGACTTTGGCCTTCTTCTGGAAAGCCGCGTATTCACTGGCCACGCGGCGACCGTTGATCGGCACGCCCTTCTCGAGCAGCGCCCATGCGCGCGCCCTGTGCTTGACCGATTCGAACGGCATCGTGCGCTCGGGCTGCTTATCGCGGCACTGAATGATCCACCATCCTTCGCCGAACTTCAACGGACCGATCCGCTGCCCGGGTGTCATGCCGAAGATCGCCTGCTCCATGCCCGGTATCTGCGCGCACAGCGTCCGCCCGCGAGCGAACGGCGGCAGTACGCCGCCCTGATAGGCGCTCGTGTCCTGACTGTGTTTGCGGGCAACCTCTTCCCAGACGACGCCTTGCCGCAGCTCCTCAAGAGCAGCTTCCGCCGCTTCTCTGCTCCGCGTGCCGATCACCGCAACCTGGATTGTCTCAGGCGTGTAGAAGCGCGCGCGAGGGTTCTTCTTGTCCGAATGTATCTCGTAATAGCGGCGCACTTCTTTGTCGGTGACCGTCACTCCCTTGGCCATGAGATTGACCTGAGCGAGTTCGTCGCGCACTATGTTCCGGTAATCCTGCAAGCTAAGGCCCGCTGCCGCGATGGACTTGGCGAAGTCGGGCTGCTTCTGATCCTCTGCCAGTCGCGCCTCAACCTCGGACTCCTTCGGATAGGCGTTCTTGGCCTTGGCGAACTGCCGGCGCAGCGTCTGTTCGATGATGTCTTGCATCACGGCCTTGCCGCCGTACTGCTCGATTTTGCTCTGGATGGTGTCGCGCCGAATGCTGTCACCGTTGATCGTGATGACCACGCCGGTCTGGAACCGCAGGCGGCGCCACCGCATACCGAGCACGCCGGTTGTCAGACCGATGACGAACATGACCGCAGCGAAGGCCAACACAAAGCGTCCGAAGCGACGCCGCGCATAGATGCGAATACGCGTGAAGCGCCGCCGGAACCATCCGCGGATGCCCTTGTCGCGGCTTCGCTTGGCCTCGTCGCGTCGCTTGCGCACCCACAAGGTCCACCGCTCGGCAAGAGTGCGCTTCTTCTGGCCCCTGGCCGATCGAAGGGCGGCCGCCTCCTGCGCCTTAAAATGACGGCGCGCTTCCCTCTCCTGAGCCCACTTCTTCATCGCGCTCGGCTCGCCCTCGGGCCGCACCTGAATGCGCTTGCCCGACGGCGAGCCAGACCGGTGCGATGAACGATGGTGCCGGCCGCGCCTGCCGAACAACCGGGACAGAAGACCCGCCGGACGCTCTTCGTCCGAGGAGTAGAACTCCTTGGCGCTGGACCAACGGTCCGCCAGCTTGCGCGCTTCCTCAGCGGCGGATTGCGACCATTGCCGATGCTTCTCGGCGCGCCCCTGCCACGCCCACTCGACCGACCACGCTTGCCACTGGGCCAGCATGTCAGGAGCAGGGTCGCCGCCCGAGGCCTTGCGACAGGCCTGCTCGACGGTCGCCGACGCGCCCAGGCCCCTGAAGACTGTGAAGGCCTTGTACGCGTCGTCTGCCTCTTCCGGAAGTTGATCCCAGACGCTTTCTTGCTCCAGGTCTATGTCGGGCATCTCTCTCCCCTTGTTCCGGCCGATGATCTCTCTGCAACTTTGCAGTTCGACGGCCCCATCGCACCGATCTACTTGGACACCGGCACGCGCGCGATCAGCTCGGCCAACGGGGCTTTCGATTTCTCCACGAAGTCCCTGACAGCCTCGTCGGATCCGTCCACGTCGGGCGTGATGACCCGCACCATCAGCGAGCTCGAAAGATCCGCGATCGTGTCGGGCCGATAGGTGCCCGGCGCAGTCAGCCTCCACTTGTACATGGCTCGTACCAGCGGGTTCTTCGGTTCCGGATACGGCACAGGAGGATACCAGAACCATACGTGGTAGCGCTCTTTGCGCACCGACATGATGCGAGCCGTGATCTTCTGGCCGTCCTGCACCACGAGCTCGTCCTTGTCTGTCTTCCAGCCGGAACCCGGCAGGCACACAGCCGGCGAGTGAATGTCCCTCATCTCGGTGGCCGTCACAAGCACGACGTTGATAACCCTGCCCCGGTTGTCGCGATAGTGCCTATCCACGATCGTGGCGGTGGGCAGTGCCTTGCGGACATCCTCGGAGGTCTCGTTGTCGGCAATGGCGCGCCATTCGCCGATCTGCCGCGGGAAATCCTCCACCGGAATCCGGCGCGGATGCGGCAGATCGAGGCGGGGCAATGCGTAGGTCGCCGCGATGGCCGCCGCGAAGAACGCCAGCGCTATGCCGGTTCTGGCAGCCTGCATCCTATTGCCTTTCCCAGAAGAATGAAGAGCACGAATGCCACAAGCAGCGCCACCATCTCAGCCGGATCGTGTGCCTTGTGGAGAGCTTCGGATCCTCCAGCCGACGTTACCGCGATGAGACCGGCGACGCGGCCCACATTGGCCAGGACCGCGATGGGGATCGCCGCGACGCAGAGCACGATCCGCCGAACGGGCGATGATGTCATCACGTAGCCATACAGAAACGCGAACGCCAGCAGGGCGACGGTCTTCTTGTAGCCGCTGCAGATGTCGGCAACCTCGACAACGTAGCCCGGTATCTCGATGCGATTCCCCTCGCGCATCACGGTGTAGCCGAGAAACGACATCACATGGGCGGCCCCCACGGCGCTCAGCGACTGCACCTTCAGGTTGATCGGTTCGATGAGCCGGTTCGGCAGCGTTCCCGCAAACAGCAGGAACAGCGCAGGGAAGCGCACGACCCTCCAAGCCGCCATGCCGTAGAGCGACATAACGATACCGGCGAGCACCATCACGAGCGACCACATCCCGACGTGCGGGAAACGCAGAAACCATGCGATGGAGTGCGCGACCAGGCCGAAGACGATGAGCGGCAGACCCACAAACGAACCGGTTCCGATCGATGCCGCCAGCCGGGATCGGTTCATGTACGTCAACCCGAGGCTGATGGGGAAGATCAGCCAACCATGGGAGTAGCGCTCATCCGCCGCCCACTCCCGCGCATACTCAACCACGACTGGCGCGTACACGGCAACGAAAGCCGCCCACACTAGCCACTCGCTGCGCGGGCGCGCTGCCAGGGCCGGATGGGTCGGCTTCTGGTCATCGGCAGTCTCTTGCTCAGGAATCTCGACTGCCTCGACTTGTAAGGTCGCCTCAGGGTCTCGATCGTTCACTGTTGTCCGGTCGGCAAGGTTATTCACGCCATCTTGTCGGCTGGCCGACTCGTTACCATACGCAAACCACCCGGCGGGACGTTGCCTGGTGCAACACCTTACCTATTCCCGAACACTTCCAGGCATTCCTTCAACTGCTTGCGTATCTCGATCTTCTGGGGGCAATGCAGCTCACACTCGCCGCACTCCTGACACCAGTCCGCCTTCTTGCCCTTCACCCACTTGCCACCGATGGCGTCGTAGTGGCTGAACGCGAACTCCTTCAGGCCGTAGACCCGCAGGTAGTTCATGGCCTGGAAGATGTGGGGAATATTGATCTCCTGCGGGCAATGCGGCACGCAGTAGTTGCATCCGGTGCAATAGAGATCGGCCAGGCGCTTGTTCTCCTCCATCATGGCATTGATGCTGGCGGTCTCGGCGTCGCTCAACGGCGCCGCATTCGCCGCCGTCGTGGTGTTCTCGAGCACTTGCGCCATCGTGCTCATGCCGGACAGAGCGCAATCCACGTTCGGGTTGGCGAACACGAATCGGAGCGCAAGCTCGGCGCTGCTTTCGACGCGTATGCCCGCCTTCTCCGCAACTTCGAGAGGCAACCCGGCGATGCGTCCGCCGCCGACTGGTCCCATCACAACGGTGCCGAGCCCCCGGGCCTTGGCATTCGCCAGAGCGTCCTCGTTGGCGCGATCGAGGAGGTTGTACTGGCACAGGACCGACGAGAACACGCCGAGATCTATGATCTGCGCCATTACTTCGGGCTTGTCGTGGAACGAAAACGATAGGTGCCGGATCAGCCCCTCTTCCTTCGCCTTTTCCGCGTCGGCGAGAATGGCATCGCGCTTTTCATGCGTCAGGAACCAGCCGCCGATGCCGTGCAGGTGGTAGAAGTCAATGTGGTCGGTGTCTAGCTTGCCGAGCTGGGTCTCAAGGGTTTCCCGGAGGCTCTTCTCGTTGCTGACGGGGTATTTGGTGGACAGCATGACCTCATCGCGCCGACCTTTGAGAGCCTTCCCCACGACGATCTCGCTCGCGCCTTCGCAGTAGAACAGCGCCGAATCCACGTAGTTCACGCCCCGATCGAGCGCTGCATGGATCATGGCAATCGAGAGGTCCTCGTCAACGACCCGCTGATCGCCGACGTCCTTCCACGGCAGCCTCATGCTGCCGAAGCCGAGACGCGAAATCATGCGTCCAGTGTTACCGAACGGGCGATATTGCATAGCGCGCTCCTTGCATGCGTGACACGCACATTATGACGCATATAGAGCGATCCCTTCTGCAGCGGGCCGTCTCGGGTACCATCGGCCATGGTCCTCTCAGCGATCCTCGCGCGTGCGGCCTTCGTTCCTGGCCAGTCGGGACCGCCGCTGCTCGTGGGCGGCCATGCCCATGGCGCGGACAACATCCGCATCCTCAAGGAGCTCGACGTCGGCAACTTCGTCTGGATCCCGAAGCAGGGCTACGGCATGGGGAACGTTCCCTGGGACACAGAGCACGACATCCTGGCGGATGTTGATGCCTGTGTGGCAGCGGGCCTGCACTTCATGGTCAGCCAGCGCCGGGGGCTTGGGCCCGACTTCAAGCCGGGCGGGCCCGAGTTCGGCGGGGATACCACCCCGGAGATACACGGTCCCGATGTCATTCGCCAGATCAGACGGCGCGCGGGACGGCTGTTCGTCGGACTGCATGCCGAGGAACTGGACGCCGATTTCCTCCAGAACGGGCTCAGGGCGTCGCATCGGTCACGCATCCCCCATCTGTATGACTTCACCGACCGCGCCGGAGGACGGAGGGTGTTTGAACGGGAACTCGCGCGGATCGGCCGTCTTGCCCACGCTGCCCGCGCGGGCTACCTGCCGAATCTGTGCGTCAGCCTGCACCACAGCGGCTTCCGTGCGGGCGGCGACATCGTCATGGCCGAGCTCCTCGAAGCCCTACCCAACACGGAGCTGCAGCTTGCCTATCTGCGCGGCGGCGCGACGCAGTTCGGCAAGCCATGGGGCGCGTGGGTGTCGCCCTGGCACAAAGGTAAGGTCCCCACAGAGGACAAGGCGCTCTGGCCCGGGCCCAACTCCGAGGTCGGGGCCGGCCATGATGCCGGTCGCTTGAAGCGATGCCTGTATCTCGCGTGGGCCTCGGGCGCACGAGTTCTCACGATGCAGGAAACCGAGCCCCTATTCTCGCGTGACAGCCGTGGCGGGTATCGTCTGGCCGCCTGGGGTCGCGAGCTCCATGACTTCTGGCAAGCCGTTCGCCATCAGCCGCAGCCTGTCAGGCCCGTCATCCGACTTGCGCTGCTCGTGGATCGCGACAGCGGATGGGCGCCCGGCCACCTGCATGGCGACTGGATCGAGCATCCAACGGTGTGGGGCAAGCTCCAGCCTGAACGGGGCGACACGATGCTGTCTCGTTATCTCGACGCGCTCTTGCCGGGCTTCGAGCGGCAGAGCGGCTGGTGGAAAGAGGGCGGCTCCGAGTACCCGGGCTACTTCGCTCCGACGCCCGCCGGTCCGTTCGACATCGTCTCGTCGGACATCCGTGCCGATCGCCTGAGCCGTTACGGGGCCGTGGCCCTCATGGGCGACATCCGTATGACCCGCGTTCTGCTCGCCACGCTGAAGCGCTACGTCAGCAACGGCGGCACGCTGCTGCTCAACGTCAACCACATGCGACTGCGCGAACGGTTCGTCCAGGAGCCTGACTTCCTCGGCGCGACCATCGGCGAGAGCCGTCAGTGGTCCGATTGGAGCCGGAGCAACCTCCTCATGCGAAAGACCGTCAGCGCCGATAGGATCATCCTCAAACAGCCCGTGGGCCGACTGCAGCCCCATGAGTGGCAAGAGACCTGGTTCGTCGTGCAGGATGTGCAGCCGCGAGAGGCCGAGACGCTGGCGGCGACGGGCGCGGGTGAGCCGGTGCTCCTGAGACACAGGTATGGCAAGGGCGAAGTGCTTCTGTCGACACCCGACAGCATGCTGACCGGCGCAGGCGTGCAAGCCGACCGCCTCGGTTTCTTTGCCGAACTGCTGCGCGACATGGCGCGCGATCCGCGCGTGTCCGCAATCGGATCGCCCGGCGAGACGCCCCACGACCTGTCATGGGTGTGCGCCGACATCGGCGATCACAGGATGGTCGTCGTCGCCAACCACTCGGTGCAGGAGCAGACGGTCGGCGTGAGCGTGGATGGATCAGCGCCACAGATGAGGGTGATCGGTCCGGAAGACGTGGCGGTGTTCCGGTTCGTGTGTGTTCCGTAGACTCGCGTACTCCCCGTCGGTAACCCATGGCGCCCCTAACGCGGTATACACTGGTGTAGACGCAGGCCGGAACCCAATGTCCGGACGGCGTCACTCACAGGGCAAGCGTACCATGCATGCAGCGCGGCGAATGGGCAGTTCCCGTTTCCGCATGGGAGCATCTGCGGAGCTCAGACGCACGCCTTGTCCCCCCCCCACGACACACACAATCACGGCAGCATGCGGTCCAGCACGTAGGTCGGTCTCCCCCCCGCGCGCCTTCACAGAGTCCAGAACTGGCGGTGGCCATCACACTGCCTGACGGAGTGAGCGCAGAAGGGAGAACGGGAAGATGGCAAGCGATGTCGCAAGGCTGCTGACACGGATGATGGAAGCGGCCGATGGCAAGGAGAACGGCGGAGACGGCAAGGGATTCGTCTACACAGGGCCGTCGTCGCAGATCCGGAACCTGCAGGTCCTGACCGGTGACGGATGTGCAACGGCCCCCGGAAAGGAGGACGTGTGGGACCCGAACACGGTGTTCGACTGCCCGACATGGGTGTGGGGGGCTGACGATGCTGTCACGCAAGACGGCGTCGTGACAGCCTGGCCCGCCAAGTACCATCCGGCGAACGAGAGCGGCGAAGCCGTCCCAGTGAACAGCCCCACCAGGGAGGCGAATGTGTTCGGAAGGGGCGCACGGCGCTTCCCGGGCGTGCCGCCGGGCGAGCCGTGGCTATGCCGGCACAAGGACTATGTGAGCGATCCGGTGCTGATGAGACCGGAGGATCCGCAGGAGCCGTGTCACCATACCCTTGTCTTCTGGGTCTGGCCGGACACGTTGCCGGCCGAGACAGAGGAGCGCACCATCTGCTGTGCGTGGACCGGAGCCACGGACCGACGGTCTTACTGGCTGGGTCTCGTCGGCGACGAGACCGGGGCAAGGTTCACGTATCGCGCCACCACGCACGAGACGGAACAGATCGTAGTTGCCGTTCAGTCCGGCATCGTGACCGACCGAACGTGGTACCGCGTAGTGGCGCAGTTCGCTCCGGTCGGAGAGGGGGAAGCTAAGCTCCGCCTGTGGGTCGGCGATGACAACCCACCACAGGAGCTTGTCTGGATCGAGACGGCATTCCCGGCGGCGCAGATCGCCCATGGGGCCAAACACACCTTTCAAATCGGCGGAGCGCCGGAGTCGCCGCACCGAATCTGGCGGGGCCGCATGACCCACGGGTACTACTATCGGGAGGCGATTTCCGATACCGCGGTCGCGGCGCTCGTCGGTCAAGGAGTGGACGCGCCGGTTGACTTCGATGATCTCGGCGACACCGAGGGAGCCGACATCGAGAACCTCGAGTCCATGTGGCCTCTCGATGAGAACTCGGGCGGGTACGTGTTCGACGAACTGGGGCGCAGCAACATGCACTGGGGACACTGGTGGCTCGGCAGCGCTCCGCTCAACAACGGATACCCCGGCATACGGCTCGTGAGGTCCGGAACCCAGTTCTTCACGTGCGACGCCGTGGCCGACCACTTTGCGGGCAAGAACGTGCCAATGACGCTCTTCGTGTTGCTGCAAGCAGCCGGCCCGTACACTCCGAATCAAGCGGACGGCCTCGTCGGCCTGGGGTGCTCTTCGAGCAGCATGCCCTACAGAATGTGGACCCACCACGGCGCCTATCACCGAGACTACCACCCGACAGAATCACCGGTGTGGAAGAGCGCAACCGCAACGCTGTGGGAGGGCGACCAATACGAGACCGAGGCCGTTCTGCCCCAGACCATGCAGTCCGGTGACGCAGCCGCGCATGTGCTCTGTACGGTATGGCGAGCGGTGGAAGAGGGTGAAGACCCGAATGCCGGTCTCGAGCTGGAGCTGTACGTGGATGACGCCGTCGAACCTGCCACGCCGTGGCAGGATATGGATGAACTCCGGTCCATGCCGTTCGATCGGTTCTCGTTCGGCGCGATCAGGCGCGGCGGCGCCGATGTGATCTACCCGTTCGACGGCTACATCGGCATGGTGGCCGTCGTTGCGAGGGCTCTCGACGCATGGGAGCGCCAACTCATGATGCAGTGGATGAAGATCCAGGCCGGATTGGCCTGACGAAAGGAGTTCTGCCGTGAACAGGACACGGAGCTTTCTCATCGGGTGCGTTGCGGTGTCTGTCATAGCGGCAGCGTCGCATGCGCAGGGACCGCCCGAGATCGTCTGGACGAAGCTGGATGGTGTGAGGCCCGGTCGCGTGGCGTTCTCCCCCGACGGTCGCTACATCGCCGCCGGCTATGGCGGCGATAACAACGCCTACGTTGCGCTTCGCCACGTGTCAACCGGCGCAATCTACAGGACCCTTGCAACCAGTTCACACCCCTTGTCCATCGCTTTCTCGCCGGAGGGCACGCTGGTGGCCTCCGGGTGCGATCAGCCGTACGGCGTCGGCCGCGAGGTGGTGCGGATATGGCGTGTGTCGGACGGGCAGCTCGTCCTGGGCATCTACGACCACCTCGAGACTGCCAGTTCCGTCGTCTTCACGCCCGACGGACGCCAGATCGTGGTCGGGGGCGTAGACACACGAGAGTATATGAGCAGGGCCATCAGTTTCTACGATGTTCCCAGCGGGGTCCGGCGGCGCTGGTTCAGCGACTGGACGTCTGTGCGCGGCATGGCGCAGTCGCCCGACGGCAGCCTCATCGCCGGCACTTCGTCGTCTTTTGACCTCCGTGTCTGGAGATCGGCCGACGGCCAGGTTGTGTTCGATGTGCCCCTGGCCGGCTCCCTGGTCACGTTCGCGCCCGACGGCGAGGCGCTGGCCGTCGGGGGGACGGGGGCGGTTGTCCAGCTCAGGCGCTCGTCTGACGGGGCTCCGCTTTCTACGCTCGCCCTGTACGATCCGCGTCCCGATTTTACCGGACTCGCGTTCTCGCCTGACGGCGGTGTTCTCGCGGCGACGGAGCGCAAGTATCGCAAGCTCTACCTTTGGTCGCCGTCGGACGGCGCGCTGCTGCGGTACTTCGACACGGGCGCTTCGCCATCGTCCGTGACGTTCTCGCCGGATGGAGCGTACATGGCCTATAGCGACGCCGGCGGCCTGGTGCTGGCGCGCAATCCGTATGGTCCTCCGCCGACGCCGGAGGACTCCGCGATTGCGGTCGGCAATGCGAGCGGCAGGATCGGGGAGAGCGTCCTGCTCGCCGCCCAGCTTGTCTGCGTGGGTGGGCCTGTGGCCGGCAGACCTATCGCGTTCGCCGTGAACGGCTCCCACGTTGGCCAGGCCGTTACCGACTCCACGGGATGGGCGCGTCTGCAGTACACGGTGCCCGAGGGCGCAGGCGCCGGCTACCGCGTGGTCGAGGCGGCCTTCGCCGGAGACGCATACTTCAACCCGTCTCAGGGCGCGGGATTGCTGACGGTGCAGCGGACGGAGACCTTCGCGTACACCATAGACCGAACGGGCGGCATCGACACGACATGCTATCTCAAAGGGTATCTCTACCGCTCCACCGACAGGATGCGTGTGGCCGAGCGGTCGCTCATCTTCCGCGTGGACGGATCCGAGGTGGGCAGTGCCGTGACCGAAGGCGGCGGCGCGGCGGTTCTGGCCTATTCGATTCCGGAGGGCGCAGGCGCGGGCCAACGGAGCATTGCGGTCGAGTGGCCGGGGGATACGACGTACTTCCCGTCGCAAGCATCCGCGACGCTGACCTGCACGAAGGGGTCTTTGCTCATCTGGGTGCTGCAGCCGCGGACCGCGCGGTCCGGCGGCTCCGGCTATCTTCGGGCGTATGTGCGCACGCTGCCGGACCTGCGTTGGAAGGGCGGCATCGCCATTGACTTCTTCGTTGGCGGCACGTCGGTGGGCAGCGATACCACCAATGCCGATGGCCGCGCAACCGTCCTCTACGCCGTTCCACCGGGCATGGTACCGGGCGATCACCCGCTCAGGTGCGACTTCGCGGGCGACGCAGCCTACCACCCAACGACGGCAGGAGGGATACTCACCGTAACGCCGTAGAGGAGCGAACGCGAGTCAACCGCACGGCATACGCCCCGTCACGTTGCGGACGGCCTCGCGCGGTTGGCTCGCCCTCGTAACGCGACCAGGCCGACCGTCAGCTACTCAGCGCTGCCGCCGCCTGAACCAGAGGGATGCCCCGCTGAGCACGATCAGAACTGGAAGCTGGACTAGCCCAGGCTCCGGAACGAGATTCTGGAACTGAAAGTTAGGACCGAAATAGCCTTTCTCCTCGGGTGCAAAGGTGCTGCTCGGGTAGTTGGTGCTGTTGACATAGACATTGCGCACGTACGCGACTGGGCCGCTGGTGGTCACTGTGTCCGCGAACCCGGCAATGCGATCATGAACGCTGGGGTCGGGATTGGCTCCGCCTATTGGGTAGACGGCGCCAATACGGTACGTACCCGGGGCCAGTGTGGTCGGAGTGACCGTAACCCATCGCCATGCCGAGCCCGGTGCGCCACCGCTCGGGACCGTGCCTTCGACAAGCCGCGTCTTGACGGTGCCCGTTGACCATATGGTGACCAGATGGCTGTGGTTCAGCCCGTCGGCCCCGTAGTCCCACAACCCCAGGTGGGTGACGACCACGGACTGGCTAAGCGTAAACTCCCATCCGAGCGTTCGGACCTCGGCTCCGCCCGTGTTATAGCCTGCGAAGTCAACCAAAGCCTGCTCGGCCCGGGCTGATCCGCACATCTGCACGGCAGACGCTACAAGCAGCGCAATGGCGAACTGGCGCATCGTGGTCCCTCATCTCCTCTGAATAACCCGATCATCGTACACCGGCGCATTGCGCCGACTGTCGCAGTATACCTACTACAGGTACGACGTATCCGCATGACACGCCGACTCTCGCGCAGGTCGGCGCCCATCGCAATGAGACCAAACGAAACACAGCGGACTTGCCGTTCATGCCCATCGGCCGCCTCGCCCGTGACTGTCAGCGCCATGCGGCGACACCCCCAGGGCCCATGATCGGACGAAACCGGTCGCCGGCTCGCGCCGTAGTCTTTCACGGCATCGCCGCACTAGGAGCGGCCTTGATGCCAGGGAGGGTGGAGCCATGCGAAGCCTTGTGATCGTGGTAGCGGCTCTGGTCATCCTGCGCCCGGCCTTGGGCCAGTCGGAGTCGCGCTTGTTGTCGTCGGCGCAACCCACTGCCAGGACCCTCGTCCTGCGGCCCGCAGCTTCAGCGGCGTCGGCGGCGAATCGCAACCCCCGCGTGCTGCATGCGGCAGCCGGTGTCGTTGAGAGGAGGCTGCGCGAAACCGGTGTCAGATCGCCTGCAGTGGTCGTCGACGACGCGCGTGGCACGCTGGCGGTGACGATCCCGGCGGACTGCTCGGTTGATGGCCTGCGCGACCTGTTGACGCGCCGGGCACGCCTCGAGTTCCGGTGCTTGCACCAGCTTAACAAGGCCTGGCGCACTGCCCCCGAAGTCGTCAAGGGGCGTGTCACGGGCTTCGAGCAGATAGTGGGACCGGACGGACGTCCTGTCCGTCGAGCCGAGCTGGCGGCGGCTCTTTCCAGCAAGGCGCCCTTCACGGGCGCGGACCTGCAGCCCACATGCCGGGCGGAGTCCCTTGGCGCGTCGGCGCAGTCCCGCATGCCTGCGAGGGTAGGCGTGCACTTCGAGTTCAAGCCGAACGTCAAGGCCCGATTTGAGGCCTTCACAGCACAGCACATCGGCCATCGGCTCGCGATCTTCCTGGACGACCGCCTGCTCAGCGCGCCGCAGATCATGGCGCCAATCCCGGGCGCCGGCATCATCATGGCGCGGTGTGATCTGCCCAGGGCGAGAAACCTCGCGGCTCAGTTGAACTCAGGGCCGCTCCCTGTGCCGCTCGAACTGGTCCGCTGATCGATCGGGCTGACAGGCACGGCGCCGTGCGGCTATGGTTGTCGTGCTCATAGGGGCAGATCCGGATTGGGGGAAAGACCGGCGCAGACGAAGGCGATCAGGCCCGGGGACCTGTAGGCACTCCGGGTCCCCGATGCTCCGCTCGGGCTCATGCAGGCGGAGCGCCCGCATGACTGAGCCGTACAGACGGCATGACGCCGCCCGCTTGCTCGCATGGCGGAATCCGGGCCGACGCTCAGGCGCCGGCCCGCGATCATGCCCTTACGGCAAGGTCAGCTTGTCCTTCGGAAGCGGCTTGAGGTTGAAGAACCAGTCGAGGCTCTTGTAGTCTGTGCCCGCGTTTGCAACGCGCTCGGTGGCGGCTGCGGCTGTGCCGGGCGGAGGGATGATGACATCGTCGCCGGGCTGCCAGTCGGCCGGCGTTGCGCAGCCGTGGGCATCCGTGGTCTGCATGGCGATGAGCAGGCGCAGGATCTCGTCGAAGTTCCGTCCGTTGGAGAGCGGATAGTACATCAAAGCGCGGACCTTGCCGTTGGGGTCAATGAAGAACACCGCGCGCACGGCCTTGGTGTCACTGGCGCCCGGCTGGACCATGCCATAGAGCTTGGACACGGTCTGCTTCAGGTCCTCGATCACCGGGAAGGTGACCTCCACGCCTTTCTGGTCCTTGTACTCGATCTTCTCCTTAATCGTGCGCAGCCAGGCGATGTGGCTGTAGGTGCTGTCTACGGAGAGACCGATGAGCTCGCAGTTGAGCTTCTTGAAGGACTCGACGCGCTTGGCGAAGGCCATGAACTCCGTCGTGCAGACGGGGGTAAAGTCGGCAGGATGGCTGAACAGGATCACCCACTTGCCCTTGTAGTCGTCAGGAAAGTTGATCGGTCCGTTGGTCGTTTCGGCGGTAAACGAAGGGGCGTCCTCGCCGATGAGGGGCAGTCGGTTGCAGTCGCAGTTCTCGCAACCGCACGTACACTTAGCGTCGCACATGTTCGGCTTCCTCCTGTCAATGGTGTATGTCCGTCCGTGTGTCCTGTGTCTGCGATGGGTCATCGTCGAGTTTGAGCGCGGCATCATGAACGAAGGCGGCAAGCGCGTCCCGCATACGGGCGAGCACCTCGGTCCATTCGCGCAGATGAGCGATGCCCGACGATGTGATCGTGTAGACCCTGCGGGCGGGGCCGGCGCCGGTGACATCCCATCGTGATGCCACGTGCCCCATGTCTTCGAGAGAGCGAAGGGTGCGGTAGAGTCCGCCCCGGTCCACGTCGGCGTCGGTCAACTGATGATCCTGGAGCGCTGCCGCCAGCTCATAGCCGTGCGCCGATCCCTTGACGAGCAACAGGTAGAGCGCCAGGGGCTCTATGAACCGGTACAGATTGCCCATGGCGCACGAGCAGGGCCGCTCGCTGCCGTGCCGACGGCAGAAGCCCCGAAGTCGTCGCTCTCCTCCGCTGATGTCAGGCTCTCCGCGCATGCAAGCGCCCTCTTGTGTCCCCGAAACAGCCTCCTCGAAGGTGGAAGATGTTTCTTGCGTCTGAGTGTTGACTCATTCTACCATATGTGTCAATATAGGTGTAGTTTACATCTAATGCCGTCGTCCGGGTAGGCGCGCTGCCTGCCCACGAGAGGAAATGTGAGTGAGATCATGCGCATAGCGGTGACTGGCACGGGGCAGAGCCCCGATGCGCCCGTAGACGAGCGATTCGGGCGCGCCCCATGGCTCCT
>JAAYVH010000130.1 GCA_012517255.1 Chthonomonadales bacterium | reverse complement strand
GCCCTTGTACACGCCGAACAGAGCGCCTGCGCCGACTCTCTCCAGTACGTCGTATCTGCCGCCGATAGCCCGACCGATATTCACAAGCTGGCTCCCTTGTCTCGGCCGCGCATCGCCGACAACGCGACGCGGGCTGCCGTCGCAACCAGCAGCACCAGGTAGGCTACGGTGAAGTCCGTCAGAGCAAGCCCCTCAAACGGCGCCTCACCGTAGAGTATGATGCGCATGCGCTGATCGGAGCAGACAAACTGCATGGCTGGCACGATGATCCAGCCTATCGTCAGCAGGACGTCCGCGACCGGCATCGACATGCCCTGCTCCTGTCTCGTAGCGCCCCTATCACGGGCTGGTAGTGTTCGGTCGGATCTGCTCATTGCGCCATCATGACGCCATCGTACGCCGCAATGCTTGCCGCAACGCTGCCTCCGGAACCTCGAAGCCCGCTTCTGCATGTCCGACCTCGCGCAACAGGACGAAGCGCTGCTTTCCTCGGTCGGATTTCTTATCCGTAGCCATGGCATCCACGATGCTGTCCACAGCGTAGGCGCCAGGAATGGCGTGCGGCAATCTTGCGGCCCTCAGCGCGGCGATCACTGTCTCCGTAACATTCGGCGATGTCACGCCGAGTTCCTCGCCGATGCGACACGCCGCCGCAATACCGATGGCCACGGCCTCGCCGTGCCGCAGCGAGCGATAGCCGCCCAGCGATTCGAGAGCATGGCCTACCGTATGCCCGAAGTTCAGGACGGCGCGAACCCCCTGTTCGGTTTCATCCGCCATCACAACGGCGGCCTTGATTCGACAGGATCCCAACACTGCACGAGTGAGCGCCTCGGGATCGCGTCGGACCAGCCGCGGCATCTCCCTGAGAACCATATCCAGGTAGGCGTGGTCTCTGATCAGACCGTGCTTGATGATCTCGGCGAGACCGCATCGCATCTCGCGCGCAGGCAACGTGCTGAGCGCGGCAGGATCGGCGAACACGGCCCGCGGCTGGTGGAAGGCGCCGATCAGGTTCTTTCCGCTGGGCAGGTCCACTCCCGTCTTTCCCCCGACCGACGCATCCACCTGCGCAAGCAGCGTGGTCGGCGCGTGAATCACCTCGATCCCCCGCATGTAGATGGCAGCCGCGAACCCGGCGATATCACCCACAACGCCGCCGCCGACAGCCACCACCACCGCCCGACGATCCATGCGGGCATCTGCCATCTCCCGGCAGATGGTCTCGACCGTCCGCAGCGTCTTGGCGCGCTCACCGGACGCGATGGTGATCCTGTGAACAGCGAGACCTGTGGCGACGATGGCATCGGCCACCGCCGCGGCATACTGCGCCACGATGCCGCGCCCCGAAACGACCGCTGCCGAGGACGCGCCAATCTCATCGCGTACTGCGCCCGCAACCATGGCGAGGCACCCCGGTCTCACCGTCACCGGGTAGCTTCGGGTCCCGAGCCGTACCCACACGACACCGGCCTCCCCGCGAGCGTCGTTCGTCATGACGAGCGCCTTCCCGGCAAGTGGGGCCACTGAGACGCCAGACCATGATAGGCCTCCAGCACGGCCGCCGCCGCATCCTCGCGCCGGGCGCCTGTCGTGATGACGCACGCATCCGCCGCGGCGCGATAGTACGGCTCACGTGCCGTCAGCATCTCGCGTATGCGGTCCAGAGGTTCCGCGGCTCCCGCCAGCAATGGTCGGCTTTCGCGTGTCCCGCACCGCCGCAGGATCTCTTCCGGCTCGACGCGGAGCCAGATCAGCACGCCCGACGCCTGCAACACGCTCGCGTTGGCCGGGTTCAGCACCGCACCGCCTCCCGTTGCAATGACCACGTTCGCCCGCATGGCCAGGTCATTCACCGCCTGAGCTTCGAGACGCCGAAACTCGGGCTCGCCCTCCTCGCTGAAGATTGCGCTCACGGTACGACGCGTCCTGCGCTCGATCAGAGCGTCGGTGTCGGCAAACCGGAAGCGCAAAGCCCGAGCGCACAGCCTGCCGATCGTGGACTTGCCGGTCCCCATGAAGCCGATCAGGATCAGGTTCGGCGTGAGGGAATGGACCATCGCACCCCGGTGTAGCCACGCGACGCGAGCGCCTCTTTCGCAGACGCGAAGTTTCGTTGGAAAGCCGCCATCGAGTCCCCTCCGAATCGCTCGAGCGCCGCTTCGGCGAGTACGATCGCCACCATGGCCTCTGCAATGACGGCCGCGGCTGGCACGGCGCACACGTCGGACCGTTCGAAGTGCGCCTGGACCGCCTCTCGGGTAGTCATGTCTACCGATCGCAACCGGTTCTTCAGGGTAGGCAGAGGCTTCATGGCGCACCGCACCACGATGGGTTCCCCATTGGTCATGCCCCCCTCAATGCCGCCTGCGCTGTTCCGCGCTCGATGATATCCCAGGTCGGGATCATACAGCAACTCGTCGTGGACCTCGGAACCCGGCAACGAGCAGCCAGCGAAGCCTGCTCCGACTTCCACTCCCTTCACCGCCTGTATGCTCATCAGAGCAGCCGCCAGCCGCCCCTCCAGTCGTCGGTCCCAGTGCGTGTGCGAGCCGAGACCCGGCGGACAGCCGATCGCGACCACTTCCACAACGCCGCCCAGCGTGTCGCCGCGTGAGGCCGCTTCATCAATAGCCGCGATCATCATGCCTGCAGCAGCGCTGTCGGCGCACCGAACCGGAGAGGCCTCCACCGCTTCCGCCAATCCCTCGATCTGATCGGCGGCTGCCGTTCGCGCGGTCACGTCGCCGATGGCGCATACCTGGCTGTAGATGCGCCCGCCGATCGCTCCAACGAGCTCTCGGCAAACAGCGCCGACCGCCACAAGGATCGCCGTTGACCGCGCGCTCGATCGCTCCAGGACGTCTCGGATGTCCTCGAGCTCGTGCTTCAGCGCACCCGCGAAATCGGCGTGGCCCGGCCTCGGGCAGACGATGGCGGCTGTCGGCTCATCAACCGGCGCGACGCTCATCTTCGTCCGCCAGTTGTCGTAGTCCTTGTTTCGGACCACCAGCGTGATCGGACCTGGCAACGTTCTGCCGAAACGCACGCCTGAGACGATCTCGACGCGATCGCTTTCGATAGCCTGTCGGCGCCCCCTGCCGTAGCCCTGTTGGCGTCGCGCAAGCTGAGCATTGATAGCATCCGCGCTGACAGCAAGGCCAGACGGCAGTCCATCCACAATGGCGGTCAGTTGGGGGCCGTGGGATTCGCCCGAAGTCAGTATGCGCAGCAAGCTGTACCTCCGCAGGCCGTCATTCCATACCTCTCCCACACACGAAAACGGGAGCGGACGCCCACGCGTGACCGCTCCCGTCGTTGAACATGGAGGAGGTTACGGGGTCGGGCCGCCTCCAACGGTCACGGTGCCTGCCGAACCGGACGGATCGGGCAGGATGGACGGCGTTACGAACACCAGCAGTTCGCTGTCGGATACGCGGTACTCGCGAGACTGGAACAACTGTCCGATCAGCGGCAGGTCGCCGAACAGCGGGACCTTCTTGATGCTCGTACCATCGTTCTTCCGAACAAGTCCGGCAATGGCGATGGAGTCGCCGTTTCGCACGCGCCGGGTGATCGGGCCGATGGTCTGATAGCTGATGATGGGAGCAGTGGTGCCTTCCGGACCGGTCACCTGTCCCGAGATATCCGACACAAACGGCGAGATTGTCAGCGTGATCGTATCGTCCCCGTTGATGCGGGCCAGGACATCCATGCCAGACGAGGCCTGAACGGTCTGAAGCTGCGTCTGCAGGATCACCACGCCGTTGCCGCCGGCAGTCGGGCTGGTGATGAACACCGGTATCTCGCGACCGATCTGCAGGCTAACCGGCAGGTTGTTCAGGGTGGTCACCATGGGTGAGCTGACCAGCCGGCCCTTGCCTTCGGTGAGAGTCGCGCGCAACTGGGCGGCGACATTGCCGGTGGCATAGTTCATGAAGACCTGACCGGCCGCGAAGCCGGGATTGCCAGCCACGAGGTTGCCGCGGGCGATCTGCCAGTCAATGCCGAACTGCCGCACGTCATCTTGCGACACCTCGACGAACTCGGCCTTGATCATGAGCTGCTTGGGAGCGATATCGAGAAGTCGGATGATCTCCTTCAGCTCTCGCAGCGCGTCTTCGTCGCTGGTTCGGACAATGATGGTGTTGTCAATGTCATAGGCCAGCATGGACTCGATGTTCTCGGGCACAAGCGAGCTGCCGCCGCCCTGGCCGCCGAAGCCGCCCTGGCCGCCGAAACCGCCCTGACCGCCGAAGCCCCCGAAGCCGCCCTGACCGCCGAAGCCGCCCCGACCGCCATAGCCGCCGCCGACACCGCCGCCGACGCCACCGCCGCCATAGCCGCCGCCGATCTGACCACCGCCGCCGAGGCCCATGCCGCCGCCGCGCATGCCGCCGCCGCGCATGCCGCCTCCAAACTGGTTGGCCTCACGCTCGTTCCCGCCGGCATTGGGGCCGGTCGGAACAACCGGCGGCGCTTCGCCATTCCATGAAGTCGGAATGTCCGGCGTGCCGCTGGGACCGGGTCGGGCCGTTGTGCCCTCATAGCCCATCCTGCGCTGTCCGAGGGAATCGATCATCATCTGCCGAAGGAAATCGCCTCGCCCGCTCATATCGGCCCGCGTTAGGAAGTTCACTATCTCCGAGGGCCTCGCGTTCTGGACCGCGATTCGCTCGGTTCGGTAGCGCTTCGGCGTCTGTGGCAGAGGCGCGGACGGCGCAGGATCAGCCGCCGGCTTTGGCGGTTCGACCGTCGGAGCGCTCTCCTTCGGTCCGATCACGTAGACGCCGCCTTCGGTGCGCACCGAAGCGCCGGCTGCCCGACACATCATCTGCAGCACCGTGTCGAGAGGCTTCTTCTCGAGCATCAGGTTGACCCGCCCGTAGGGCTTGTCGCTGGACTCGATGACGATCTCGACGCCCGTCTGGGCCATCAGCATTCTGACTGCGGCCTGCAGATCCGCATCTACCAGGTCCACTCGTTGCACGATGATCTGGCCCGAGGCCGCATCCTGAGCGCGCGCCGCGCTCGTAGCGAAGCCGACTGTGACCAGGGCATACGTCGCTGCTAGCGCCCACACCCAGCTAGCGGAACGACTGCGAAGGCCCATATGTCCGTCCTCCTCCCGACTCAAAGCGATTAGATTGCGATCCCACGCTGCGGTCGTCCCGCGTCGGGACGACCGCATGTCAGTCTATGCAAAGCGACAACTAGAATCCGCCGCGGAAGCCGCCGCCGCCGAAGCCGCCACCGCCGTAGCCGCCGCCCCGGAAGCCGCCGCCGCCAAAGCCGCCGCCGCCAAAGCCGCCGCCGCCGAAGCCGCCGCCGCCATAGCCGCCGCCACCACGGAAGCCGCCACCGCCATAGCCACCGTAGCCGCCGCCGTAGCCGCCGCCGCCGTACCCTCCGTAGCCACCGCCGCCGTAGCCGCCGTAGCCGCCGCCGCCGTAGCCGCCGCCGTAGCCGCCATACCCGCCGCCGCCCATGCGCTGATTCGACATGATCACGCCGCCGCCGAGAGCGATGGCAATGTCAACCGCATCAGCATAGGTCACGGGTATCTTGACGGTCCGTGAGCGCTTCTCCGGCTTGGTCTCCTCGGTCGTGCCCGTTGTGGACTGCTCCTGTATCTCTTCCTGCTTCAGCGAGACGGTGTACACGCCGTCCTGCACGCGGTAGGTCAGCGGGATCTGCGATTGCGTCGTCCGCAGGATGTTTTCCAGGGCAACCCGGAACGACACGTTGGTCAGCGATGCCGTAACGCTACCCTGAACGTTGACGTCGAGCGAGTAGTTAACGCCGACCATTTCGAAGAGCATCTTCAGGGCATACCGAATGTCCGCGTTCTCAAGGTTGAGAGTGACCTTCTTGTTGGACACGTCCGTGTCCTGTGCGCGCACAGGCATGGCCGCGCTCACGGCCATTCCAATCACGGCCGCAAGCACTCCTGCGCGGACCCATCGCATAACCGAGCACATCGGACTAACCCTCCTCATGGACACTTCGCTGCCACCATCGGTGGCTGATCATCGATCTCCCAATGTTGATACGCCCAGGCATCGGAGCCAGTTACATCTCCGTCTCGGCCCCAACGTTGCCGCCGCCGCCGCCGCCCATGGGCGGTGCGCCGCCGCCGCGAAACATCATGCCGGCTCCGCCCGGACCGCCAACCGGTCCCCCGCCGTATGCTGGTCGCTGGCTGCCCACGTCGGTGAGCGGCACCTCCTGAGTGTAGCTCACATTGCCGACTTTTCGGACGAGCACGATCGAACGCGCTCGAATGGCCTCAACGCGGTAGTCCCCCAGCATGTCGCCGGCTTTGACCACCGTCTGGCCTTCCGGACCTTCGACCAGCGCATAGACACCGGCCCCCGTCGCGATGCCTGCCACTCTTCGGTTCGGCACTTCCTGAACTTCCACCTTCTCTTCCGGCGGTCGGATGCCCGTCTCGCGAGTAGCGATCCTGTACGGCTCAACGAGCGTGATCGCCGCAGGCGGCGGAGGCGTGGTGCTCCACCAGGGCGCGAACGGATCTGGTCGGGCGTTCGGGGGCTTCGTGGTGACCTGAGGCCCGGCGCCCTGAGGCGTCTGGCCTCCGGGTCCGCCGGCGACTGGACCTCCGCCGCCCATCGGCCCCATGCCCATGGGGCCACCCATCATCGTTCCTCCCATGTTGGGAGCCGTCATGCCCCCGCTCATCTGTATCGTGGGGGGGCCGCCCGGGGTAACGCCATCGCCCTCGGTGCTGTCATCTTCACCCGACCGGGTTGTGCCGACCTGACCGCCTGCGCCGGCGCTGTCACCCGTATCGCCGCCGCCGCACCCACCGATGCCGAAGAGCGCGCTGACGAGCAGAATGATGGCGCCCCACCGAGCGATGTCGCTGCAAACTTTGCCCAAGTTACCGTACCTCACTTCCAGGCCTCGGTCCATCGCTACTCTGCCGCTTCCATGGTTGCGCCGCCGGCGCCGCCTCTCGACCCGCCACCGCCCGACATACCCATAGGAGGCCTCATCATCATCGAGCTCGACGCGCCGGCTCCAGGTCCGGAGGCCATGCCAGGCATCATGCCTGGACCGCCGCCAGGCCCGCTGGCCATGCCGGGCATCGCACCGGGACCGCCCATTCCGCCCATCATTCCCATGCCGCCCATGGGGCCGAAGCCTCCGGCGCCACCTCCACCGGACCCCGAAATGCGTGGCATCTGGGCCGGAATCTTGTCGCGCACGATGATCGTAAATGTGACGTTGTAGGTCGCCGAAAGGTTAGGGCTGTTGCCCGATATCTGCAGGCCCTCCACCACTGGAACGCCTGCCTGCGATATCGTGGACCACGAGCGAATGTGATCCATCAGCGCGTCCAGCGTCCTCGCGCGGACGGCTAGCTGATAGCTGTAGGTCAACACCGGGCCGAAGCCCTGCCCCTGCGCGCCAACCTGGATAGTGTTGGGATCGGGCCCGTAGGCGGGCAACACCACGGCGCCCGGGTTCTCCCAGACAATACCGTGCGCACGACGCTCCCGCTCCATGTGGGTCCGGATCGTACGGATGAAACGCTCGGGCCACGACTTTCCCTTGTTCGGGATGAACACCTTGAGCCAGGTCGTCAACGTGTTGTCCGTGTATCCGATGACGGGCATATACTGCCGCTCGAACACGGCCCACTCGGCCTCAGCCTTGGCCTTCTCCTTCTGGGCCGTCTCAAGCGCACGTGTGGCGCTCGGCAGCTTCTCTGCTCGCCCGCGCACCTCGGCAAGTTCCGACTCGGCCTTCTTCTGTGCGTCGAGGGCGCCGGTGATGATCGTGAAGTACAGGCCTGCCCCGACCATCAGCGCCACAACCACGCCGATGATGTTGATGTGAAGTACGGTCAGCTTGGACATGGTTGCCGCGCGCCTCCTAGCGTTCCGAACTACCCGCCGGCCCGGCGCCGCCGCCTGGCGCCTGCATGCCCGCGGACATCGGGGCCGACGGAGGTCCGCCGCCGCTGCCCATGGGGCCGCCCATACCCGGCGCCGTCATGCCCATGCTGGTTCCGGGCATGCCGCCGCTCATGCCGCCCATCATCGGCGCCGTCATGCCGCCTCCGAACATACCGCCGCCGCCCGCCGGAGCGCCGCCACCCGCAGCGGATGCGCCATAGACGGGCGCCCCCGGGATCGGCTTGTTCAGCGTCAACGTCACGCCGAAGTCATAGCCGCCCGCCCCCGGAGGCCTGGGATTGCGTCCCTGAGGCTGGCCGTTGAAGCCGGGAGGCACGGGGAAGCTCGGCAGCCCGCTCAACGATATCGAGACCTGTTGGATCTCCGGATTGTGCTCCATCCACATCAGGTAGTGGCCGACCTGCGCAAGCGACCCGGCATAGGCGTCGAGCGTGACCGTCTGGCCGGATGGAACGAGCGAGCTATAGAGAACTCCGCGCATGGTGTAGTCGCGGATGTTGTAGACGACCGGCTGATAGGTGCTGCTGTTGTACTGGCGAGCATTCTTGACAAAGTCCCGCTTGTCGCGTATCGCCTGGGACTCGGAGTTGATCGAGTTGGCCTGTGCCTGCAGGCGATCGGCCTTGTCGGCGTCGGGGCGCAGGTTTTCCTTCTCCTGGTTCATCGCCGCGGTCTGGTTGTCAATCTGCACCTTGCCGTACACGAAGCCCGCGATGACGGCCAGAAGGATCAGCACCCAGACGATGGTCACGTTTCTGCGCTTGGAGCCCTCGTAGATATAGGGTGGCAGGAGGTTGATGCGTAGCATGGCGCTAGGTCCCTGTCCTCACTTCTTACCGCGCTTGGCCGGTTTCGTTTTCGGGGCGACAGGCGCGGCTACGAAATCGCGTGCCGCAAGCCCCATGGCTACCGCAAAGCTTGGCGCCAGATCGCGCACGTGATCCGACGAGTAGTTGCGGGCGCTCACCGTGGCATACTGGAACGGATCGGCGATCCGGGTCGGAACGCCCAGCTCACCGGTCAGAAACACGTCCAGGTTCTTGAGCCCGGCGGTTCCGCCGCAGATCAGCGCCTCGTTGATCGCCGAGTCCGGATGTCGGCCCTGATAGTATTCGATGGACCGGCGTATCTCGCCCACCAGTTCGCCCAGCGTCGGCGCGATGGCGGAGAAGACCTGCAGTTCGGTCGAACCGTAGTTGGCGCTCGGCGCGGCCACGGGTACGCTCGATTCCGCGCCGCTAGCGCCCAGATCGAAGGCGTCTTCGGCCGCAGGCTGTTCGCCGAGGTCAAAGCCGCCCAGATCCGGAGCCTCGCCCGACGCAATGTCGTAGAAGCCGGTCTCCTGGGGACCGGCGCTCGCAGCCGGAGCCTCCCCCAGCAAGACCTCAGCCT
>JAAYVH010000016.1 GCA_012517255.1 Chthonomonadales bacterium | reverse complement strand
TACCTGTTCAAGAACGCCGATCCGCGAGGCTCGCTTCGCGCGAATGTCAGCAACTCCACCGTGCGCTGCCTGAGCAACATGCCGCTCGGGGAGATGCTGCAGACCCGCCACAAGATGAGCCGGACTGTGCGCGCCGAGGTTTCGCCCAAGTCCGCCGAATGGGGCTACCTCCTCGGATCCGTGTACATTCGCAAAGTGCACTTCCGCGATGCCGGCATGATCCGGCAGATCGAGGAGAAGGTCGTCAATCGTCTGCGGCAGGTGACCTCCGCCATACGTCAGGATGGCGCCAATCAGGTCAGCGTCATCACCAGCACTGCCGAGCGTGAGGCAGCCGTCGAGTTCGCTCGTGCGGCGGCCATGAGGCCGACCATTGTCGGCGCGGCGCTCAATGAGATCGCCAGGGATCCCGAGGTAGCCGAGGTCCTGTTCGAGCTGCTGGAGACAGAGAACATGCTCAAGGGTGACCGTGAGATCATGCTGATCCCCAGGGGGGCGGGCGCGCTGGGGGGCCTGATTGCCGCCGACGCATCCGTGCCCAACCAGGCATCGGCCCGCAAGCCGCCCAGAGCCGTGCCCCATCAGGGGCCGAGCAGTTGAGCGGCCAGTGAGGAGGCTGGCGACCCTCGGCTTCCGCGGGTCGCCGGCCCATTGAGAGCGCATGGATACCCATGGACAAACGAGTAGTTCTTGCGTGTGTTCTGCTGCCCGCGCTCGTCATCATCATGGCGCCGAAAGCGGCTCCAGACCGCCACGGTCGGGACCTCGCGCCGCCGGCGGGCGACATGCTCGTTGCCGATCCGCGGTCGCCTTCGTGGCTCATGCGAAAGGGCGGCGCCCACGTCTTCATCTCAGGGCCTGGCGATCCCGAGGACTTCCTGTATCGGGGTGTCCGCCGCGCCGACGGCACGCGCGACGGAGATCAAGAGCGCCTGATTCGCAAGCTCATCGAGCATGGCGGAAACTGCATCTACATGCAGGCCGTTCGCTCGCACGGCGGAGACGGCAAACCCGATCACAATCCGTTCATCGACTCGGATCCGTCGCGCGGCGTCAGCGCGCCAATCATCGACCAATGGGAGCGCTGGTTCGATCTCGTCGACCGCAACCGCATCCTCATCTACCTCTTCGTCTACGACGACAGCGCTCGCGTCTGGAACACGGGCGACACGGTCGGCGCCGAAGAACGGAGCTTCCTGCAGGCCCTCGTGCGGCGGTTCCGGCATCACGATAACCTGATCTGGGTAGTCGCTGAGGAGGCCGAAGAGGCGTATACCGTGCGCCGGTGTCAGGCCATCGCGGACGTGATCGCCGCCGCGGACCGACCCGGCAGGATCATCGCCAACCACCATCACAGCGGAACGGAGCTCAAGAGCTGGAGACCGGGCGGAGCAATCACGCAGTTCGCCATGCAGCTCAATGTGCCGCTCGACGAGGTCCATACCGGAGCGCTCGAAGCCTATCGCCGGGCCGCGGGCCGATATGGCGTCCTGTACGCGGAAAACACCGAAATGGCGGACGCCGACGCGGACATGGTCCGCCGCTTCATCTGGGCGTCCGCGATGGCCGGGGTGATGCCGATGCTCTACGGCTGCGACATCGCCTCGACCCCGCCGGCGATGCTGCGCATGTTCCGCATCCAGCAGCGCTTCTTCGAGGCGACCGACTACCACACCATGATCCCGCACGACGAGCTTGCATCGGAAGACAGTACGTGGGTCCTCGCCAACCCTGGCAAGTCCTACATCATCTACGCCGAGCAGACCAACGAACAGATGGGACTCCGCGATGCGCCGCGCGGAACCTACGTCGCCGAATGGACGGACACGGTCACGGGCACGAGCGCAGCGCGGCGGCGACTATTCCACAGCGGAGGCCCGCTTCGCCTCACCGTACCACAGGACATCGCCCATCCGGTCGTGCGGATCCGACGCCGGTGACCTGACGCAGGCCGCCTCTTGTCCACGGCGGGATGTAACACCTGCCGGAACCTGAACAAGGTGTCGAAGTCGTACTGCCCTTTGTTGTCGCCGGCTTGGCAGCTCCTGCGACGGGACCGCATCCGGACGAAGGAGACCGTATGGAACCGTTCATCATTCAGAACTTCAAGATGTTCGCGCCCGTTCAGGTGGGTGACCGGCAGACGTGGGCGCATCTCGACACAGGCGCGAGCGGCGCCATGATCGTCGCTTCCGAGGCCCGCGCGTACGAAGCGACGGGAAGTCGGCTTGTACAGGGCGGCATCGGACGGCAAGAGGCCGCGAAGGTTCGGCTTCCCGCGCTCAACTTCCTCGGCAGGACGTTCAGGGATGTCGGAGCGATCGTCTTTGATGGTGCGGAGTACTTCGGAGACACGCCTTTTCCGGTGACCATGACTCTGGGAGCGGACATACTGCTGTCCGAGCGTTTGATCCTCGACTTCAAACGGCTCTGGATCGGATTGGCGGACCGACCTGCCAGAGATGACCTGCCAGGCCATCCGCTCGACTGCCGGACCGGTCTGCCCCTGGTCGAACTGCATCTGGGCGATCACAGGATGAACTCGATCATAGATACAGGGGCGGCTTACTGCATTCTGAACGCGGTGCACGTCGCCGATCTGGGGATACGGCCGGAACGAATCTATTCGCTCGAGGTGCAGGATCCGGCGGGCGGCAAAGGGGAGATGCCGGTCTACCGCGTGGAAGGCGTTCGCGCGGGCGACACTCGACTGGGCGTCTGCGAGAGCTTCGTCGCCAGCCTGGAGCAGATCGAGAGCCGTCTGTCGGAGCGGATTGACTTCGTCCTGGGAGCGAATGCCCTTCTTTCGTCCGCCCTGGTCTGGGTGCTGGACAGGCGCGAAGGGCGATTGCACCTATCCGAGCGTGACGTGGACGTTCTCGCATAGGGGCGCTCTCCCGACCACATCGCCGGGGACTGGCCAAGCGGACCCCGTCCGGACAAGGGGCCTCTCTGCTACAATCAGCCGATCGACGTCCATGGAGGTACCACCGACCATGTCCCATCTCATCGCCATCGTCGCGTTCCTGAGCCTGCTCGTTTTGGTCGCGTTCGCTGCCGCGCCGGAGGCCATGCCGGACACCTGGGAGGCGGTGGATGCGCTCGGGCGCAAGGTGGCCACGCGCCCCGAAGCGCCTGCGCCGCGGCCCGGCAAGTTCGTGGGCATCTTCTACTGGACGTGGCATGTGGGCGCCGGCGAGCCCTACAACGTGACGAAGATCATCACGGAACATCCCGAGGCCCTGACCGACTATGAGCACCCCGCGTGGGGACCCTGGTCCGCTCCGCACCACTGGAACGAGCCCCTGTTCGGCTTCTATCGGAGCACGGACCGATGGGTCCTGCGCAAGCATGCCGAGATGCTGGCCGCCGCGGGCGTGGACGCGGTCTTCTTCGACTGCACCAACGGCACGTTCACCTGGGACGAGCAGTACAGGACCCTCTGCGAGGTTTGGACCGAGGCCCGCAAGGACGGCGTGCGGACTCCGCAGATCGCGTTCATGCTCCCCTTCGGCCCGAGCGCCGACAGCCTGACGAGCCTCAAGCATCTCTACACGGACCTCTACAAGCCCGGAAAGTGGCGCGACCTCTGGTTCATCTGGAAGGGCAAGCCGCTGATCATGGCCTACCCGGACAACCTGACCGACGTGCCCGGCGATGAGGCCGAAACGCAGCTCAGGCGCGAGATCCGTGCGTTCTTCACCTTCCGACCGGGACAGCCCGACTATGTGGACGGTCCGCGGCGCAACGATCAGTGGGGATGGCTCGAGAACTACCCCCAGCATGGCTATGTCAAGCTGCCCGACGGCGGTTTCGAGCAGGTCACCGTGGGCGTGGCCCAGAACGCCGGCGACATCAGCGGAGGCCATTGCTCGGCGTTCAATCTGCCCGACAGCTACGGGCGCAGCTACACCAGGCGCAACGGCCACGATCGGCGGCCCGACGCGCACATGTACGGCCTGAACTTCGCCGAGCAGTGGGACCGGGCGTTCGAGCTCGATCCGCAGTTCGTGTTCATCACGGGCTGGAACGAATGGGTGGCCGGACGGCACAAGCACTGGGGCATGAAGGACAACGCCTTCCCCGACCAGTACGATACCGAGCACAGCCGCGACATTGAGCCCATGAAGGGCGGCCACGGCGACAACTACTACTATCAGATGGTGGACAAGATCCGGCGGTTCAAAGGCGTCCGTGAACAGCCGAAGGCATCGGCGCCGAAGACCATCCGCATCGGCGGACCTGCCAGCCAGTGGGATACCGTGGGACCCGATTTTCGCAGCTGGCCCGGCAACACCAAGCCCCGCGACGCTCAGGGCTACGGCTCGACTCACTACACGAACAACACCGGTCGCAACGACATCGTCCGCGCCAGAGTCGCCCGGGACAGGACCAGCGTCTACTTCATGGTCGAATGCGCCGCACCCATCACCCCCGAGACCGATCCCAACTGGATGTGGCTGCTGATCAGTGTGACCCCCTCATCCGTCGGCTCTCCGCCCTCAGCTCTTAGCTCTCAGCCCGCGGCTCTCAGCTCTCCGCCCTCAGCTCTTAGCTCTCCGCCCTCGGCTCTTAGCTCTCAGCTCTTGGCTCTTTGCTCTCAGCCCTCAGCTCTCGGCTCTCAGCTCTTGGCTCTTAGCTCTCAACCCTCAGCCTCCTCGCCCGACTGGAACGGCTTCCACTTCATCCTCAACCGCACTGCCCCCGGCGTTCTCGAGGTCTGCACCGGCGGATGGAACTGGAAGCCCGTCGGCAGGGTCCGCTACGCCGTTAAGGGTAACCGCCTCGAAGTCGCCATCCCGCGCAGGCTCCTCGGTCTGGATCCGAAGCGGCCCCTCGACTTTGCCTTCAAGTGGGCCGACAACGTCCAGAAGCCCGGCGACATCATGGACTTCTATCTCAGCGGCGACGTAGCGCCTCTGGGAAGGTTCGTGTGGAGATGGAGGGAGTAGAAGCGCACCTGCGGCGTCGGGCATTGCGCCGAGAACCCGGCTGAAAGCTTCACAATCACCACGGGGATCGTGGAGATCACAGGCCATTCTGCCTGAGGCCGGCCAGCGGAGAGCACATCCGCGCAGGGCCAACGCCAGTTCCGGGCGAACGCGGGTCCACAGGTTGGGTACAGTCTCAGGACATGGCCGGGATGATCTACCGGCGGGAGGGGAGCGCTGACCGTGAACGGAGATGTCGTGATCAGGGATGAAACGTCCGAAGACGCCGATGCGATCACGCAGGTAACCGCAGCGGCGTTTCAGGACCTTGAGGTCAGCGGCCACACGGAGCAGTTCATCGTTGAGGCTCTGCGCGCCGCGGGGGCGCTTACGGTGTCGCTCGTCGCCGAGCGTGATGGGCGTGTCGTCGGTCACATCGCTTTTTCGCCCGTCACGATCTCCGACGGCGCTGCAGACTGGTACGGTCTCGGACCGGTGTCGGTGCTTCCGGAGCTGCAGCGGCAGGGCATCGGCACGGCTCTGATCACGGCAGGGCTGGCGCGCGTGAAGAAGCTCTGCGCCCGTGGCTGTTGTCTTGTGGGGCACCCCGGCTACTACACGAGATTCGGATTCCGGAACGTGCCCGGGCTGACGGTTGAGGGAGTTCCGCCCGAGGTCTTCTTCGCGCTGTCCTTCGCGGACGACATGCCGCAAGGCTCTGTCAGCTTCCACGAGGCATTCCGGGCGGAGAAGCCATCCGACGTGGCGCCGACGGGGGCATCGCAACCATCGGCTGCGGACACCCACTGATGCGGTCGGCACAGACCGTTGCCCGGCGCCTCGACCGGTGGAACGCCTTCGTGGAGGGAGGCGCGGGCTCGTTCATGTTCCACATCAACTTCCCCATGTCTGAACTGGAGGCGCAGATGCCGCCGGCGCCGCCCCTCTGGCCGGACAGGGCGAGCGAACGCATCGAACGCCGGTGGGCGGAATACCAGGTCATGGGTCGCAAGGCCGAGATGGTCAACGATGATCGCGTTCCCTACGTCAGCAACATGACCGGCACAGAGATCTTCGCAGAGGCATTCGGCTGTGCCGTACATCGCCCTGAAGGCGACATGCCCTTCGCTCTGCCGGCTGTTCGGTCGGCGGCCGAGGCCGAGCGTCTGAAGGAGCCGGAGGTCAGCGCCTCGTCGCTGGCCTACCTGTTCGACATGGCCGACGAGCTGTTCCGTCGTGGGGGACCGGAGGCGGTGATGAAGCCCGTGGACATCCAGAGTCCGATGGACATCGTCGCGCTCATCTGGGACAAGAGCGATCTATGCATTGCCATGGTGGAGGCTCCCGATGCGGTCAAGGCGCTCGCCGACAAGGTCCGGAGGCTCCTCGCTGCATTCTTCGCTGAATGGTTCAGACGATATGGCACGACCTTCGTTGCGCATTACCCCGACTACGTCATGCATGGCGGCATCACGTTGTCGGTGGATGAGGTCGGCGCTTGCAGCCCTGCCATGTTCCGGGAGTTCTTCCGGCCCGAGCTCGTTTCGCTATCCGATCGTTTCGGGGGGCTGGGCATCCACTGCTGCGCCGACGCGCGGCATCAGTGGGGCAACTTCCGCGACATTCCGGGTCTGAAGGTGATGAACCACAACGCTCCACCGACCCGCAATGCACGCCGGTATCTGCTGGGCTCCGTCGGATTCTACGGAGAGGCGATCGCGCAGATGCCCATCGGCTGGACGCCGGAGGGCGACCCGGAGACATGGCCCAAGCAGTTCCCGGCCGGATCGCGCGTGATCCTGGAAGCGCCAGCGGACGGCGTCGCCTCGGCCGCCGCCATTGCTGACCGGCTGCAAGCCCTTCGCGAGAGGCTGGAATCCGCCGGCTAACAGGTGGCGCAACCCCGGCCCTGACCCTCTGGTACTATCTCGCCATAGCGCCGGCGGCAACTGCGCAGGGACGCCACGACGGCCAAGGAGATAACCATGGACTTTGACCTGCTGGCAAAGATCGTGAACACGCCCGGCATCTCGGGCTACGAAGATGAGGTTCAGGCGGTGGTCGCCGCCGAGATGCGCGCGGTATGCGACGAGGTGCGCGATGATCGCATGGGCAATGTCATCGGCCTGAAGAAGGCGGCCAATAGGCCCGGTGGTTTCGATACGCTTCGCACTCAACCGCCGGTCCGAGTTGTGCTGGCCGCGCATGTGGATGAGATCGGCGCCATCGTCAAGCACATTGACGGCGACGGCTACATCCGCTTCCAGCGCGTGGGCGGTCTCTATCCCCAGACGCTGCAATCGCAGATGGTCATCGTCCATGGGCGCAAGCCGCTCAAGGGCGTGATCGCGCCGGATTTCAACCTGCGCGAAGGCGACAAGATCCCCTCTCCCGATGACCTGCTCATTGATCTCGGCTTGCCGAAGGAGACCGTCGAGGAGCTGGTGCAGCTCGGCGATCCCATCACCTTCGCTCAGGAGCTGGTACAGCTCAATGACAAGGTGGTGATGGGCCGCAACTTCGATGACCGCATCGGAACCTTCTGCATGCTCGAGGCTATGCGGCGTGTGGGTGATGCGCAGGTGGACGCCTACTTCGTCAGCACCGTTCAGGAGGAGGTCGGCGTGCGCGGCATGCCCGTGGCGGCCTTCGCCATCGAGCCGGACCTGGGCCTGGCCATTGACGGCAGCCTCGTCCGCGCCGCGCATGTCAAGCCCCACAGCGTCACCTGCGACATGGGCAAGGGCGCAGGGATCTACCTCATGGACAATCTGACCATCGGCGACCGCCGGCTCGTGCGCTTCCTGTGCGATCTCTGCGAGAAGGAGGGCATCCCCTACCAGCGCAACATCGGCGGCGGCACCGACGCCTCGGCCATGCAGCGTTCACGCATCGGCGCCATCGCGACCACGGTCGGGGCGCCCGTGCGCTACATGCACTCCACCGTGCAGCTCTGCCACGTGGACGACATCGAGGCGACGATCCGGCTTCTCGCGGCGTTTGTGGAGCACGCGCATGAGTTTGCGCAACATCGGGGAGGAGACACAGGCCAGCACGGCGAAGCCGCCTCAGAGACCATGTAGGCAGAGAGACCCAGCAATGCCCTTGAACGAAGCAGACACCAGAGCCAAGCTCATAGACCCGGCCATCCACAAACGCGGGTGGACCGAGGACCTAATCCGCCGAGAAGAAACCGCGGGCGCGGTTGAGATCATCAACGGAAAGGCACGCCGTCGCTCGCGCGGCAGGACAGACTACATCCTGCGGGTCAAGGTCAATGTCAATACACAGCCTGTCGCCTTAGCCCTCATCGAGGCCAAGAAAGAAAACCTCCCTCCAGGTCACGGTCTTGACCAGGCGAAAGCCTACGCTGCCTGCAAGCGACTGAACGTCCAATTCGTGCTCTCCTCCAACGGCCACCAGTTCGTCGAATTCGATCGCTTTACGGGTTTGACCTCTTCGCCTCGACCTATGACGGAGTTCCCAACCCCGGCCGAGCTCCGCGCCCGTTACGAGAAGGGGATGGGCTTCTCGCTCGAAAGTCAGGCGGCGAGGCCTCTATTGCAACCTTACCCCGGCGGCGAGGGGGCACGGCGCTACTACCAGGACGCCGCCATCCGCGCCGTTATGGAGAAGATTGCGCGCTGTGCCACAACGGGCGAGCCGCCGCGGGCCTTGCTCTCCATGGCCACGGGTTGCGGCAAGACGTTCATCGCCGTCAGCCTGCTCAAGCGTCTTTCGGATGCTGGGCAAATGAAGCGCGCCTTGTTCGTCTGCGACCGCGACGAGCTGCGAACCCAGGCCCTCAAAGCCTTCCAGAACGTCTTTGGCTCCGACGCCGCCGAGGTCTATCGCAAGCCCGATGGCACCAGCAACGCTAAGAACGCCCGCATTCACATCGCCACCTACCAGACCCTCGGCGTGGAAAACGAAGAAGGCGACGCTAACTTCCTGACCACCTTTTATGCCGAGAACTACTTCACGCATGTCGTCATTGACGAATGCCACCGCTCGGCCTGGGGCAAGTGGTCGCAGGTGCTAAAGCGCAATAGTAGCGCCGTGCATATTGGCCTGACCGCCACACCCCGAAAGTTCAAATGCGCCGAAGCCACGGCCGAGGCCAGGCAGGACGCTGAGATCACCGCCAACAACATCGATTACTTCGGCGAACCGGTGTATGAGTACGACATGGCCCAGGCCATAGAAGACGGCTACCTTGCCGCCTGTGAAATCCAGAAAGGCCGCGTCAATCTCGACGATACTGGAATAACCATTGATGAAATCATGGCGCGGAATCCCGTTGACGCAATCACCGGACTGCCCATCACACGCGAACAGGTAGAGGATTGTTATACCAAAACCGAATACGAGGACCGCATACTCCTGCCCGACCGTGTGCTGGCTATGTGCGAGGATCTCTTCAACTACCTGCTGGAGACCGGCGGACCGGAGCAGAAAACCATCATTTTTTGCGCCCGTGACCGCCATGCCGATGACGTGGCTGTGTGCCTGAACAATCTTTACGCCAGATGGTGCGCCGAAAACGGGAGAGAGCGGCTGGAGTACTACGCCTTCAAATGCACCGCCGCCAGTAGCGGCAACGACCAGCTTCCCGACTTTCGGGCGTCTTCGCGAAGCCACTTCATCGCCACCACCGTGGACTTGCTGACCACCGGCGTGGACGTGCCCTGCGTGCGTAACATCGTCTTCTTCAAGTACCTGAAGTCGCCCATCAGCTTCTACCAGATGGTTGGGCGTGGCACCCGCATTGACGCGCCGACCGGAAAACTGATGTTCAGGGTGTACGACTACACGGACGCCACCCGGCTGTTTGGCGAGGACTTTGACTCCAAGCCTCGCCGAGGGACGGGCGGAGGCAACGGGCCGCCCGAACCGACGATCCGCGTGGAGGGTTTCGACGTACACATCACAGACGCTGGCCGCTTTATCGTAGCCGACGTGGACGGTAAGGCCAAGCCCGTGTCCATCGAGGAGTACAAGGCCCGCCTTGCCGCCCGGCTGGTCCAGGAAGTCCACACGCTGGAGGATTTCCGCAGCCGTTGGATTGACCCGCCTTCGCGGCAAGAACTTGTCGACACCCTGGTGACATCCGGCTACTCGCCGACGGTGGTGCGCATGGTGGATGATAAGCAGGACTATGACCTCTATGATGTGTTGGCAGAGCTCGGCTGGGGTATGAATCCCCGCACGCGCCGTGACCGGGCGCTGGCTTTCACCTACAAGCACGAGGACTGGATCAACGCCCTGCCGAGACAGGCCGCCGCCACGATCCGGGCCATCGCCAGCCAGTTCGAACGCGGCGGCACCGATGGGCTGGAAAACCCGCAGATATTCCAGACCCCGGAGGTCCGAACTGCCGGCGGCTTGATCGCGCTCCAGATGGCCGGAAATCCGCGCGAACTTCTGCGTGAGACCAAAGTGAGAATGTTTGCGGCATGAGCGCACGCGAGCCGTCAACGCAGAGCATCCATGAAGGTCCGCTTCCGCCCGGCTGGCGGTGGGTCAGGTTGGGGGAGGTGTGTTTGATCAATCCAAGCAGGCCCACAGATCTATTGCGTTCTGATGACAAGCCAACCTCCTTTGTGCCTATGGATGCTTTGGACGCCATTAGCGGGACAATCACAAAACAACTGCTTCGGCCGTTCGGCGAGGTCAAGAAGGGATACACATATTTTGGTGAAGGCGATGTCCTATTTGCCAAGATCACGCCATGTATGCAGAATGGCAAACATGCCATTGCTCGCGGGTTAACAGATGGCATCGCGTTCGGGACCACAGAGTTTCATGTTCTGCGGCCTTCCTCTTCGGTATTGGCGGAGTGGATTCATTTCTTTGTTCGCCAGCCAGAGTTTCTAACAAAAGCTACAGAGCACTTCACTGGTGCAGTTGGTCAACAACGGTTGCCCCCTGATTATTTGCGAGACTACCAAATACCCCTCCCGCCCCTGCCCGAGCAGCAGCGGATCGTGGCGATTCTGCGCGAGCAGATGGCGGCGGTGGAGAAGGCCCGCAAGGCCGCGGAAGAGGAACTGGCAACTATCAACGCCCTGCCGGCGGCCCTGCTGCGCCGAGCGTTTTCGGGAGAATTGTAGAATATGGCAAGAGGAGGACAAAGGGGGAACAATAACGGCAACGGCCGCAGACTGGCAACCCCGCAGTCCGTTGACCAGGCCGTCAAGAGCATCTGCGACATCATGCGCCGGGGCAACTGCGCCGGCGCCATGCAGTACGTGCCGGAGCTAACCTGGATTCTATTCCTGCGTATCCTCGATGAAAAAGAGCAGCGCGAGGAGCAGGAGGCCGAAGCGCTGGGCGTGCCGTTCCGGCCCTCGCTGGAAGCCCCTTTCCGCTGGCGCGACTGGGCAGCTCCGCCGGAAACGCTGCCGGAAGGCCAGAGGAACAAGCGGGCCGAACTCCAGGACGCCCCGCAGAACGCATTTTTCAGCTTCGTCAATACGGAACTGCTTCCATACCTGAAGGGTCTCAAGAACCAGCCCGACGCCACGCCGCGCCAGAAGGTCATCAGCGAGATCATGTCCGGCGTGGAGCGAGTGCGCATCGACACCGAGCGGAACTTTCTGGATGTCCTGGACAAAGTGCACCAGCTCAGTACCGAGGCCGTGGACCCGACGCACGTCTTTGCGCTTTCGCAGGTTTACGAGGGGTTGCTTCTCAAGATGGGCGAGAAGGGCAACGACGGCGGGCAGTTCTTCACGCCGCGCCAGGTCATCAAGGCGATGGTCCGTGCGATCGATCCGAAGATTGACGAAACCATTTACGACCCCGGATGCGGCACAGGCGGTTTCCTGGCACAGTGCTTCGAGCACATCCAATCTAAACTGGGCAACGACGCCACTGCCGAGCAGTTGGAAACGCTCAAGACCCGGACCTTCTGGGGCCGGGAAAAAGAGAACCTCATCTATCCGATTGCCCTGGCAAACCTGGTGCTCCATGGCATCGACAAGCCGAACCTCTGGCACGGCAACACGCTGACCGGGCAGGAGATATATGGCGGCCTGTTCGAGGGCGCGCCCCAGACCTTCGATGTGGTCCTGACCAACCCGCCCTTTGGCGGCAAGGAAGGCAAAGAAGCCCAGACCAACTTCGATTACCAGACCGGCGCCACGCAGGTCCTGTTCCTCCAGCATGTGATCCGCAGCCTGCGCGAGGGTGGCCGGTGCGGCATTGTCCTGGATGAGGGGCTGCTCTTCCGCACCAACGAAGATGCGTTTGTAAAGACCAAGCGGAAACTGCTGGACGAATGCGAGGTGTGGTGCATCGTGAGCCTGCCCGCCGGGGTATTCACCGCCGCCGGCGCGGGCGTGAAGACCAATCTTCTGTTCTTCACCAAGGGCCAGCCCACGCGGAAGATCTGGTACTACGACCTGACCGATGTCAAGGTTCGCAAGAAGACGCCGCTGACGCTCGAGCACTTCGAGGAGTTCTTCCGTCTGTTGCCCACGCGGGCGGACAGTCCGCTTTGCTGGACCGTTGACATGGACGAGCGCAAACGGTGCGCCGCCGAGGAAGCGCAGCCATTCAAAGACCAGTCCAAGGCCAAGACCCAGGAAGCCGCTCGCTGGAACGAGCGGCTGAAAGAACTCAAGAAGGCCAAACCTCGCGACGATGCGGCCATCGCAGAAGCCGAAGCGAAGGCGAAGGAGCTTGCCCGAGAAGCGAAAGGACTGGCCGCCAAGGCCAAAGAGATCGAGGACGCCGTTTACGATCTCAAGGCTGTGAACCCGCACAAGAAGCCGGTGGTGGACACCCGGACACCCGAAGAACTGATGGCCTTGATCGAAGCCAAGGGCCAGGAGATTGCCGAGGCACTGGCCGCGTTGCGGTCGGTCGGCTGATGTGCTATCGGACCACACGTCCAAGCGACGCACAAATCTTGCGTGCGCACGAGCTTGCCCTGAGGTCATAGCATGAAGATCGCCGCGGTTACAGCGTCATGCGCGAATGGGGCGGCGATCAGCCCCTTGTACGGGGCATCCCAGGGGGCGCGGCGATGAGATACGATCGGCTGGTTCACCACCGCCGGTCGGTCCGCCTGCAGGGCTACGATTATTCGAGGGCTGGGGTCTACTTCGTCACGGTCTGCGCGCACAACAGGGAGTGCCTGTTCGGGCAGTTGGTGGACGGCCAAGTGCAGCTGAACCCTTTTGGCGTGATCGTGCAGGAGGAATGGTCGCAGACCGCTATCCTGCGACCGAACGCCGGATTGGACGCATGTGTGATTATGCCCAACCACGTCCATGGGATCATCGTATTGCACCCCAACCGTCGGGTAACGTCGGAACCCGATTGTTGGGGCAGGTGGGACCCCGGTGGCAGGGGCACATTGCAACGTGCCCCTACCGGGCAACATGCGCCAACGGGGCCACGCGCCCCCAAGGGCGACCCGCAGGTCGAACGATTTGGCAAACCGACATCGAACACCATTCCGACCATTGTGCGTTTGTTCAAATCCGCTACCACCCGCCGGATCAACGTCGCGCGCGCAACGCCCGGCGCCCCCGTCTGGCAACGAAACTACTACGAGCATGTCATCCGCGACGAGGGCGAATTGGACAGAATCCGAGGCTATATCGCAGCGAATCCCGCCCGATGGTGCGATGATATGGAGAACCCGTATGGCAACGCACCGTAGGGGCACGTTGCAACGTGCCCCTACCGACGACGCGCCCCAACGCTACAATGCGCCCCAACCCTACAGCGCGCCCCGACGGGAGATATCCCCGCCGCCGACCGCCAATCGGCATCACCTGATTGTAGGGGCACGTTGCAACGTGCCCCTACCGACGACGCGCCCCTACCGAGGTCATAGCATGAAGATCACCGCGATCACAGCGACGCCCGTCCGGCTGGACATCCCCTATCCTCTCTACCCGGGGGAGGGCGCGGGCACGAAGATCGAATGGGGCAAGCGGAGCCGTTTCACGCCGCTCCGACCCACGCCCATGCTCGAGTACGTCCTCGTCCGTGTCGAAACCGATGCAGGCATCACGGGCTGGGGCGAGGCGCAGGCCGACATCGGGTTCTTCGGCGAGACCGTGGAGCAAGTGCGGGCTGCCGTCGCCGACTACATGGGGCCGCAACTGATCGGCCAGGACCCCCTGGACAGGGAGTACCTGCACAGCGTCATCGCCTACCGCGGCAACGGTTGCGCGAAGTCGGGCATCGACATGGCCCTGCACGATCTAGCAGGCCGGGTGATGGGCGTACCCGTCTCGACCCTGCTGGGCGGGCGCAGGCGGACGCGCGTGCCCGTGGCCATCGAGGTCCCCGGCGGGAGCCCCGACGCCATGGCGAAGGCATGCGCGGATCTCATGGTTCAGGGCGTGCGCGCGTTCAAGCCCAAGGTCGGCGGCTATCCTGACGCCGATGCCGACCGCCTGCGAGCGATACGGGAGGCCGTGGGGCCCGATGTGTCCATCCGCGCCGATGCCAACCAGGGCTACAGCCCCAAGGAAGCCATCCGGCTCTGCCGCCTGTGCGAGCGGCATGGCGTGGGTCTGGAGCTTCTGGAGCAGCCCGTGGCCGCCCACGACCTTGCGGGCATGGCGTTCGTCCGTCGTTCGGTGGACACGCTCATCGAAGCCGACGAAAGCTGCTTCACGCCGCAGGATGCCCTGGCCATCATCCGGCATGAAGCAGCCGATGTGCTGAACATCAAGCGCGGCAAGGCAGGCGGCTTCATCGGCGCGAAGAAAATCGCCGCACTTGCCGAGGCTGCCGGTCTGAAGTGCGTGCTCGGGACGGCTTTCGGGCTGGGCCTGGAGATTGCCGCCAAAGCCCATCTCTTCGCGGCGACGGAGGTTGTCACCGACGCCGTCGAGTTCACCGAGCTCTCGCTCCACGGCAACCTGCTCAAGCCGCCCTGGGACGCACGCCTCACGTTGCCGCTGGAAGACGGATGCCTGCCCGTTCCCGACGGACCGGGGCTGGGCGTGGAGATGGACGGCACGCAGGTGGTGAAGGCTACGGCGGGGACGGCGACGGCCTAGGACTTCGGCGCTCGCACCACGACCATCACCGGATCGGAGGTCCGCACGGTCCCTGCCGCGTCGGTGCCCAGAATGGAGAACACGTGGTAGCCGGGAGTCAGGTTCTCTGCCGTCCACCGGATCGGTGCAGCCGTGACCGTGCCGAGCCGCTTGGCGCCGTCGTAGAGCTCCAGTTTCCTCCAGTCCGGAAAGGCGCTCGCTTCCGCTTCGACGGTGACGCTCGACCCAGGTTCCAGAGGCTCCGTACCCGGGCCGCACGGTCGGGGCGAGGTGATTCTGATCGGGTTGTTGAAGGTCGCATAGGCCCGATAGATGAACGCGATGTCTTCGTTCTGCAGCCAGCTCGAGTGCCCGAGGTCGCCCTTGAACTGCCGGGCCGGCACGATCTGCGTGAGGCCGCTCCCCCACGTGGTGTTGTCTGCGATCCAGCCCGACGCGGTGTTGATGGCGAGCAGGTGGATGGGCCCTTTGGCGACGTCTGCATCCCGGGGATAGCGTGTGCGGACCGCAAGGTCGAGGATCGGCATGATCAGGACGTCTTGCCGGTTCTCGGCGTACTCATGTCCATAGCTCGGCAGGACCATCCACGCGTACTGCGCGCCCTTTGGGCGATAGGGCACGAACACCTCATCCACCATCTTGTAGACCCCGGTCTGAGCCTCGGGATTTCCCTTGCCGCCCACACAGAGGACCGACGGGATGGGAAGCAGGTCCTTCAGCACGGCGTCGGATGGCGGCGGGTTGGGTGGCAGGTAGATGCGGAAGTTGTAGCGAGCTTCGATGATACCGGCGGCGATCGTCCTGGCCGGGTCCATCGTCAGCAGGGTACTTGCGAAGCCTCCTCCCGACGAGAACCCTACCGCGGCATACGGCGCGTTCACGAGCTCTGGGTGTCCCGACGCCCGCGCCACCGCCTCCAGGCATGCGCGGAACGTCCGAAACGCTGTCGCATGCGGCGCCGTGCCGAAGGCACCAACCATGGCGAAGTCATGGAGGTGCATGAACTCGCGGTAGTAATGGCAGAAAGTCCAGTTGTACCGAGAGTCCCCGCCCATGTAGTTGCTCTCGACGAGTAGCCCACGCACCTTCTTCAGTCCCTCAGGGATGACCACGCAGAAGGTTTTCGTCGCGGGGTCGGCATACTCCCAGACGGTGTACTTCCGGTCGCCAACGGTGTGGACCGACGACGTTACCGTCGGCGCGTCCGTCGAGCCCTGCGGCATGCCGGCCGGTTCAGGGGGGCGCGTCGAGGACCGCGCTGCGGCAGATGGAGACGCAGGCTCCTTGACGACTCCATGGCGGAAACCGGAGAACGTGTTCCGCTCGATGCGTTGCCGGGGAGCGTGATCATGCGCGGCGATGTGGATCGCCATATCACCGCGAGCGGCGCTCAGTCGGTTGTCCACAAGGACCGATCCGTCGGACCCTCCCCCTTCCATCAGGATTCCCGAGCCGTTGCCGATGGCAACGTCATTGCGCGCAATCGTCGCTGCGACGTTGGTACCATCGCTGCGTATGGCGGTGCCAACCCCCGTGCACCGAATCCGGTTGCCGACTGCAACCGGGTCGCGACTCCCGAAACGCAGGCAATAGGCGTTCCGCAGCTTGCAGTCAAACGTGTTGTCCGTTACCCTGATCTGGCCAATGTACGGAGCGTAATCCCCGGGCGCGTAGAAGTCCGTCAGAACCGTGCCCCAGCCTTCGCCGCCGCTGAGCTCCTCACAGTGGACGTCGTTGCCCGTAAAGAGAACGTCCAGGCCCGTGATGCTGATCGCCACGGCCGTCTCGGGCTCTGGATGTAGCCAGAGGTGGTTGCGTACGAACTGCCAGTGGGCGCCGTACTCGCCAAAGCCGAGGGAAACGACATGGAAGGTGTTGCGCTCGAACACGCCGTCCTGGCTGTTGCGCTGCGGCAGCTCCACGGCCACACGGCGTGGGCCGACCGATGCCATCTCGTTGTGCGTGAAGCGGAATGAACGCATGGTGTTGCAGTTGAAGATCGTGACAGCGTTCGATCCGCGCACGCTGGTATCTGCCAGGAACCGGCAGCCCTCCGCCGTGAAACCGTAGGTCTCCATGACGGTCAGCGGCACAGCGCCCTGTATCGTAAGGCCCTTCAGACTCACGTCCGTGGTGATCAGTCTCGTGACATTGGCGATGCTCGGGGAGGGGAACGAGCGTGCCAGAGGCGATGCGAGCGTGAGGCCTCCCTTTGCAGTGACCGCTGCGATACGCGTGAGCTCCGTCGGCAGGACATCCCCGTTCGTGGTAGCGTAGATGGCCGCGTAATCGCCGGCCGCGAATCGGGACACGTCCGCGGGATTGGCCAGTGTCACCCCGCTGGCGCCCGCCGTTGTGGGGAGCAAGGGAAGGAAGCCGCCGTTGAAGTCCGGGTTCTGGCACGTGACGATGGAGTACTGCGGCGTTCCGACCACGAGGACCGAGTTCATCACGGCGGTTGCTCCATCGGGAAGCGGAGCCCGACCGTGCTCTCCCTGCAACAGTATCGCGCCCGGTTCGCCCTCGATGTGGATGCGTGAACCGACAAGAAGATTGTAGAAGCCCCACGGGTGCGTGGCAGGACGGTAGGAGTCGAGCAGATAGGTCCCCCGGGGCATGCGCAGCACGCCGCCGTCCTTTGCGGCCAGGGCGTCTATGGCCGACTGTATGGCGGCACGGTCGTCCGTACGCCCATCGCCCCGAGCGCCGCAGTCGCGGACGTTCACAACGGGGCGGTGGCGATCGAGGCGCGGGCCGCCGAGTGCCATACACCAGAGCGTCACGACGCTCACGCCGAAAACAGCCATCGAACGTATTGCGCAGCGACCCATTGTCATGGCTGCGTTACTCCCCTACACGACGCTCGCCCGGAACCTGGCCATTAGTCTACCATCCTGGTATCCCTGGGGTGCAGTGGTCCGTTCTCGCCCTCGCAGATGGGGAGCGCCGCCTGGGCCATCCGGTGATGCCGCCATTTGTCCGTACAAGGGCGTATCAGCCGGTTATGCCCTCATCTCTTCTGCCTACACGACTGGTCGTCCGGCTGATAGGCCCCTATGACACGCGCGCGGTGCTCCATGATGCGCCGCTGCCGATCCTCATGCTCATCAAAGCGCCGATCGATTGACGGACCCTGGGTCGCCGCCAACGATGTGCGGGGATTGCGAATGGACGATGCGCCGTCATCCCGCGATTGCATCGCAGGCAGGATTGCCACCGGCGCACAGCGAAGCGCTACGACGGACAAACGCGGCCGCGCAACGCGGTGGCAGAAAGAGGACATCCCATGCAACTCCTGTTCACGCGCCGACTCCTGGCAGTTTCGGCGCTCCTTACGGTGCTGTTAGCGACTGTCGCACCCGCCGGGGCGGCGGTCAAGCTGCCGAAGGTGTTCGGCAGTCATATGGTCCTTCAGCGGGACAGGCCGATGGTGGTGTGGGGATGGGCCAACCCCGGCGAGACGGTCACGGTGCGAATCGGCTCCGCCGAGCGAGCCGCCAGGGCTTCCGCAAGCGGAAGATGGGAGGTAACGCTTCCCGCGATGCCCGCCGGAGGCCCCGTGACGCTGACGGCGTCGGGCTCCAGCGTGGTCCGCTGCGACGATGTGCTGATCGGCGACGTCTGGCTCTGTTCGGGGCAGTCCAACATGGAGCAGGGCATCGGCGCATGCCGCGACGCCGAGCGCGAGATCGCGGCGGCCAACCACCCCCGTATCCGCCTGCTCATGGCCCCCAACCGGTTCACGCCGGTGCCCCAGGATGATCTCGACGCTGAATGGAAGGTCTGCACGCCGCAGACGGTAGCTGAAGGAGGCTGGAGCGGATTCTCGGGTGCGGCCTATTACTTCGGCCGCGAGCTGCAGCAGCGCCTGAACGTCCCGATCGGGCTCATAGACGCCACATGGGGCGGCACCGTCATCCAGACATGGACGCCCCCGGATGGGTATGCGATCGTCCCTGCTCTTAAGACCGAGTATGAGCGGGTGTTGCTGGGCGATCCGACGACGGACGTGCATGTCGCCCGGATGTCGCGGTTCCTTGACGCCGTCGGCAAGTGGATTCGCGAGACGCGCGCCGCCCTCTCCCAACGCAAGCTCGCTCCCCAGATGCCGGCCATTCCCGCCGAGCTTCTTCCGCCATCCGACGTGCAGCATCCCACCGCGCTCTACAACGGCATGATCCATCCTCTGGTACCGTTCGGGTTGCGCGGCGCCATCTGGTACCAGGGCGAGTCGAACCGATCCGAAGGGCGGCTGTACACCGAGCGCATGAAGGCCCTCATCGGAGGTTGGCGCAAGGTCTTCCGCAATCCCTCCATGCCGTTCTACTATGTCCAGATCGCGCCCTTCAACTACGGCGGCAATCCCTCTGTGACGCCGGAGTTCTGGGAGGCCCAGACCGCGGCGCTCAAGATCCCGAACACGGGAATGGCGATCACGAACGACATCGGCAACCTGCGCGACATCCATCCGACCAACAAGCAGGATGTTGGGAAGCGGCTGGCGCTGCTCGCTCTGGCCGGCACCTACGGACAGCCCGTCGTGTGCCAGGGTCCGACATTCCGATCCATGCAGATTGAGGGCGACCATATCCGCGTAACCTTCGACAATGTGGGAGGCGGGCTCATGAGCCGCGACAGCAAGCCGCTCGACTGGTTCGAGATCATCGATGCCGACGAAGGCGGCTTCGTGAAGGCCGACGCTCGCATTGACGGCGCATCGGTCGTTCTCTCCGCGGCAGGCGTCACAAAGCCCGTGGCCGTGCGCTTTGCGTGGCACATGCTGGCCGAGCCGAACCTGTGCAACAAGGAGGGCCTGCCGGCCAACGCTTTTCGGGCCGGGAACGTGCCCAAGCGCGACATGCTGACGCTGCACGTGCCGGAGGCCAGGGAGTATGAACTCGTCTACGACCTGGACCTCGGCAAGCTTGGACCGCAGGTGAAGTACGACGTGGACAACCATGCGAAGATCCGTCGTCCCTTCGACCGCATCGGCTACATGCTCGAGCTGACCGAAGCCTCGGGCGAGACGCGATTCGCGTGGGTCTCGATGGATGCGTTCACGACGGATGTCTCGAAGATCGGTCTGCCCGTTCTGCCGTCGGGTGCGATGTTTCGGACGAACGTCACCAACATGAACGTCGTGTCGACCGCGAATGGCGTCACCGCCGGCACGGGGATGCAGGGCGGCAACATCGAGTTCTGGCCCAACAACTACGGCCCGTCCAACTCGGCCAGCGTGCCCAATGCGTCGGGAGAGGTGTGGGACTTCGGCGATGAGCCGGGAGAGCCGCGCGACGGGTACGGATGCATGCAAGTGCACAACCATGCGGCCCGCCAGACCATCTTCGCCATCAACAACTGGAGGGCCGGCGGCAACGCCGACATCGGAATCGGCAACAGTCCCAAGGACAACCCGGACTGGACCTTCGCCGCCAACGCGAGCTCCTATGTGGCCAAGAGGCTCCGAGTCCTTGTGAGGATGAAGTGACGTAAGCCACGACGAGAAGGCGCGCGAACCGCGCGAGCCCCACGGCATCGGGCAGCGCTCAACGTTGTGTTCTCGTGTGGGGTGAACCCTCGACCACACGGCCTTCGGCCGTAAGGTGGCCGATTCGTCTCGCTGCCGCCACACGTCATTGCGAGCGAAGCGCGGCAATCCCGAGCGCCTATGGCCGTCGCGTCTGGCGACGCCGATACGCGCGTCGGCGCGGACTGCTCGGGATCGCTTCGCTGCGCTCCTAAGAAAGCTCTCTACGCTTTCTGAAACACCCACCGCGGCCAC
>JAAYVH010000129.1 GCA_012517255.1 Chthonomonadales bacterium | reverse complement strand
TTGCCGGTCTTGTAGCCGAGCTTGCCAAGGAACGCGTTGTTGTACGAGTTCACGATATTGGCAATGTCGCGGCCCTGGCCGTAGCCGCCGCCCGTCATGCTCTTGGACCAAGCGCCCTCGACGCTAACGTTCTCGCTCAGATTGAGCTTCGTGTCAGCGCCAAGAACAGCGACGTTGGTGGCTTTGGACGTGGTCGGACTCGCTGCGGTGTCCCAGTACCAGTACGACGGGCTACCGGTTCCGAGCAGACCCACTGCGCGCAGGTGGCTGCCCTCCTGGCCTACCTTCAGAGGCAGCGTCACAGCAACGCCGCCCACCTGAGCGAGGACCAGCGGGTTGTCCACCGCGATACCCACGGGCTTGGAGCCGAAGACTGCGGGGCTGGCTGCGCCGGCGATCGGCGCGTTGTAGACGCCGCCCGTGCTCTGGGTACCGAGAACAGTCTTGAACGTGCCGGCGAACGCCTGGACACCCAGGCTGCCGACCTTCGTTCCCAGCGTGAAGCCGTCCATGCGATACTGACCATCGTCAACGATCGGGTTGGCGAAGTACGAATCGACATCCGGCTTCCAGAATGTCAACGGGCTGACCTGGAAGGGCAGGCGACCGATGGTCAGCGCGCCCTCGCGGCCAAAGCCCTCGAACGGGGCCTGAAGCGTCAGTTGGTTGATCCACACATCGCCGCGCGGATAGGTGTCCAGCGGGCGCACCTCGGAAAACGACCCGTTCAGGTAGTTCTTGTAGTTGTCGGCAACCAGCGAGCCCTTGACGACGCTCTCGCCGACGTTGGCGGTGACACCCAGCTCGAGAGCGTGGGTCACCATCGCGTTGTTCTTGAGGTCATCGTTGCTCGGACGACCATCGGCATCCACAAACGGGACGCGAGCGCGGTCAACGCGAATGCCGGCGAATACGGTACCGCCGACCTTCGGCATCTTGGCGACCTCGGCCTTGAGGGCAGCGAGGTCCTGCGCCAGTTTGTCGAACTTGGCGTTCAGGGCGTTGATGTTGACGCCCTGGTTGGCAAGTTCGGCCTTGAACTCGTCAGCCAGCTTCTTGAGCGCGGCGAGATCCTCAGGCGAAATGCCTGCGGGGCCCTGCGGACCGGGCTCGCCCTTCTCGCCCTTGTCGCCCTTGTCACCCTTGGGGCCCTGCGGGCCAGGATCGCCCTTGGGACCGGAGGTGAGGTTGATGCTGTCAAGAGCGCGCTTGAGCGCGACTGCGAATTCGTACCGGCTGAGCGTGCGCTTCCCCCGGAAATAACCGTCCGGGTATCCAACGAGGATGTTCTTGGCGCGAAGCGATTCGACCGCATCGTATGCCCAGTGATCGGTTGGGACGTCACTGAACTCCGGCGGCGCAACCTGCGCCATAACGGGCAACACCCACGTCAGCACTACGGAAGCGCCCAGAAAGGTAAGGACCTTTCTCATCTTGCCTCCTCCTGGAGTACGTGGTTACAGGAGCTCCGCTGAGGCCGGAAGTCGGCTCAACCCGACGGCACGGCTACGGCACTGTGCGCCGAAGACACTGCGGGGAGATGAAGTAGTCCCTGTTTCCTTCTCCGTCTCCCACATCGTATCTGCCAGCACATCAGGGCTTTGGCTTGGCGGCCAGGAAGTCCGAGCGACCGAACCTCGCATTCCCCTGTTCCAGACCCGTCACTCGTAATCATCCACCCACCACTGGGCGACGCACTACGAGGAGCGTGCCTGCTGTGCGAACACTACCATACTGTACGCACGTTTGTCAAGCATCGTCGCGCGAAGCCGCGCGCTCTGCCAGTACGATGGCGACCCAGTCATCATAGGCCTCATCAGGGGTCCGCAGGCCAACGGGTATCAGGCGGCGCCAGCCGCGCGGCGGGTTCGCCTCAAGGTACCTGCGACGAGCGACTGCCGACGTGTTGCGCTCGTCTACCAGCCCAAACGCAATGCCGGCCTCTTCGAGCAATCGCGCCACGCTTCGATGCCCCGTGCCGTTTCCGAGCACGACCTCCAGCTCGCCGTGGACCGCCATGCTGCGGATCCAATCAGGCACCGCCTCCGGGCTCACAATGGCGCGTGACAACACCGATCCGTCGGCAGCAATGCATGCGACGCCGCACTTGCCGGTACCGGGATCTATGGCCGCCACCGCGCGTCTGCCAGCCAGAGTGCGCCGCTGACCATTCGACATCGCGATCACGGCCAATCTGCCTCGGGATCGTTATGCGCCGGCAGCGGCATGACCATCTGGGCCTCGCCTTCCTACAGCGTCGGTCGCGTTCGGAACTCCAGCGCCAGCGCATCGCCGGCGTTGGTGTCGGCTGCGGCATAGGCGGTGACCTCGACGCGTCGTCGCGTGGCGCGGACTTTCTCGGTCAGGGCAACAAGCTCGGCGGCGCTCAGCGTCCCAGCCTGCGGTTGCCCGGTTGCCGGGTCGTAGCGTGGAATGAGCCCACGCTCGAGGGCGCTCTGGCCCAGACCCTTGAGCATCAGGACCAGCTCACCGAACACCTGGTCGGCAGGCAGCGAGGCATCGAGTTTGCGACTGGCGATGGCCTGTCCCTTGCGATAGACCAGATGATTGGACAGTGGTTGCAGATCAATGCCGACGGGCTCGCCTTCCACGCTGTTGGCCACGGCCAGCGCGAGTACGCATGTCGGCTCCGAGGTTCGCGTGAGCCGGTTGACCACAGCCTCGATGCGCTCCTGTTCGGTGACGCGGGTCACAGACACGCCGGACGGCGTCGGCGTGGTGAAGCGCTTGTCCACGATCTCTACAGCGAGCGAGCGTTCGCCAGGCGCGGCTCCTCGCTCCAGCGCGGCACGGTGAGCCTCGCTGAGCAGGCGTCCGATGATGGCGCGTACCTCGTCGGCTGGCGTGCCGGCAGGCACCACCGTCCGCGCAAGGTCTTCCCCGCCGTGAACAACAACGCGTTTGGTGCGGAGGGCCTCGAACATCTGCCACAGGCTTCGGTGGGCGCCATAGGCCGTTACGTAACCCTCTCGCAGATCATCGAGCTTGCGCTGAAGTTCGCCGGTCTCAGTGGCCAGCCGTTCGCGCTCGGCCCTCAGGTCCTCGAGGCTGGCGCTGAGCTGGTCCCGTTCACGCACAAGAGCGACGTTCTGACGCGAGACCGCCTCGTTCTCCTGTGAATAGGTGGTGTTGGCAAGACTCAGCGATGAGTTCGTCTGCCTCAAAGCATTGTTGCTCTGGGTGAGTTCAGCGTTGCGGGTCTCCAGGTCCGCGTTGAGCCTGCGGTAGCGCTCATTCGTGGCCGCTAGCTCACGGGCTGCCTCGCGCTCCTCACGAACTCGCCGCAAGGCCGTCGCCAGATCGCGTTCGGCTGTTCTCCGAGCCGCCTCCGCGCGAGCAAGGTCCGCACGCGAGCGGCGAAGGTCCGACCGAACCTGCGCGAGACTTCGGTTCGCGGCATCGCGAGTTCGTACTGCCTCGTCGCGATCCGAGACGGCATCGGCACGTTCGCTCTGAGCGCGTGCAACGGCAGCGCGCTCCGCCTCCGCCATCCTGTGCAGTCGCGCGTTTGCCGTTCGCAGTCTGACATTGGAGCGGATAGCGGCCTCACCCTGCGTGATCACCCGTCGAACCGGTTCCACTGCCAGAAACAGCACAGCGGTGGTGAGCAGCGAAATCATGACGCCCGTGACACTGGTAACCAGCGCGGCCGTGTGTCGGGGACGCATGCCGAAGATGGATGCGCGTCTCTTGCCGAAACGTCGGCCGATCAGGTCGCCGGCGTAGGCGATCAGGCCTCCCATCAGAACGGTGGCAGCAAGCGCTACTGCAGTCCACACAGGCATCACCCCCTTACCACCCGCATCGTGTTCGCAAGGCGCGAATGCGGCAGTACTCTTACGTACGCCAGCCGGGTTGAGGTTACTGGCGCGTTCGAGCGACCAGGATGGCCGCGGCGATCAAACCCAGAGCGTTCGCGGTGAAAGCCGCCACCATGGGCGGCACCGTTCCCCCGCGGCCGAGCTGGAACATACCGTTGTGGACGAGCCAGTAGCCGAAGATGATCGCGATGGCGACTCCGAACCCCATCGCCTTGGATCCGCGCTGTGGTCTGACGCCGAGCGGCGCTCCGACCATCCCGAATATGACTGCGGCGATCGGGAAGGCAACCTTCTCCCAGAGGTTCACTTCGTCGCCGCCGAGGTCCGTCTTGCCTTCGCGGCGCTTCTCTTCGATGGCTGCCCGCAGGTCGGCAAACGAGCGTATCCGGTTGTCGGTCAGCTGCGGCTTGGGCACGCCGCGGAAGTCACGGTCGAACCGAACCCCGGGACCAAACGAACGCATCTCGGCGCTCTCGTACCAGGCGTCGCTCTGGCGCCGCAGGCTTCGATCGGCGTCAAAGTAGCGCACATATACGTTGTACATATCGGCGTTATAGCCCTTCTCATCGTGGGCCACCACGCGCTCGGCATAGATGAGAGCCTCGGGCTGCCCCTCGCGCTTGGGATCGTCGCTCATCAGCAGGATGCTCACCTGGCGCAGCTCACGAGCGCGGGGATCGTAGCCTCCCATGATCGTGATGACTTCCTCGATGATTTCGGTGCCTTCGCGTTTGACGGCGTAGTGGATCGGCTGCGTCTTCGTGGGCAGCATCGTAGCTTCGGCGGCTTCAAACGAGGCTGTGTAGAAGGCGCGCATGGAAGCCGGCACCACCGTCTCGTTCCACGCGAACGCCGCGATGCTCAGCACGATCCCTACCCAGATCACCGGCCTCGTAGCACGGTAGAAGCTGACGCCGCTGGCGAGCAGAGCGATGTGCTCGCTGTCGCCGGAGAGCCTCCCGAACGCCAGCAGAGCTCCCAGGAGCATGGCCATGGGTATGCACTGCGTGACCAGAACCGGCACACCAAGGATGGCGATCTTTCCGATTTGCGGCAGGCTTGCTCCCTTTACCATCAGATCGGTCATCTTCGGCAGATAGACCGAGTTGAACAGAAGAGCCAGAAACAGCAGAAAGCTGTTCGTCACAGGTCCCGCCAACTCGCGGAGAATGAGCCGATCAACCTGACGCAGCATCTATGCCGAGAACCCTTCGCCGAAGTAGTACTTGCGGGCAGTGGGATCATCGGGCAAGGTCGCCGATAGACCTGCGGCCTTGATGTGCCCGTCGGCAATAATGTAGGCCCGTTCGGTGATCTTGAGGGTCGCCTGAACGTTGTGATCGGTGATGAGGATGCCGATGTTACGATCGCGAAGATGGGAGATGATCTGCTGAATGTCCTGGATGGCGATAGGATCAACGCCGGTGAACGGCTCGTCGAGCAGGATAAAGGCCGGTGAAGTGGCGAGGGCGCGCGCAATCTCCACACGCCGCCGTTCGCCGCCCGACAGGGTCTTGCCTTTGTGCTTGCGCAGGTGGGCGATGTTCATGTCGGCCAGCAGGCTCTCGGCCCGCTCCATCTGCTGAGCGCGAGTCAGAGAGGTATGCTCCAGAACGAGCCACAGGTTCTGTTCGACCGTCAGTTCACGGAAGACCGAGGGCTCCTGAGCAAGGTAGCCGATCCCCGCTCGGGCGCGCCGGTACATCGGCATGTGGGTAATGTCGCATCCGTCGAGCAGCACGCGTCCCGAGTTCGGCCTCACCAGCCCGACGATCATGTAGAAGGTCGTAGTCTTGCCGGCTCCGTTCGGGCCAAGCAGGCCCACCACTTCGCCTCGGTGCATTTCGAGGCTGACCCCATCAACGACCCGTCGCCCACGATAGACCTTCACCAGGTCCTGTGCCGCTATCTCCACGTATCCCCTCTGGCTCCTGCAGACCGCCTAACGGCGGCTCGAATCCGGCTGGTCCGGTTTCTCAGGGACCTTGACCCGGATATTGACCGCGCCCTTAAGCGACGGATTGGCGATCGTCACGCGGTACGGGTCCACGGCCATCTCGATTTTAACCTCGTCGCCGGTGATCGTCGAGCCTTCCGGCGGAGTATCCGGCGTCGTGACGGTGGCTTCAACGTCGCCAAACAGAAAGAGGATGCGCTTCCCCTCGTCATACGCGCCGCTCGCCGCCTTGCCTACCACGGTGTCGGTTCCTGCCCGTCCCTGGCTCGGTTGCTCGGCCGTGAATGTAACGGGCCCGGTGAGCGTCAGGTATTTCTTGACGCGATCATAGTCGGCTCGCGTGCCGGAGGCATTCACCGTCTGGTTGGACTTGCCGTCCGGCAGACGACGCGCGGCACGGAACTGCACTTTGCCATCGGCAGTGATCCTCTCAACGCGCCCGACGCTACCTTCCGCGCCTCGGGCCTTGGCATCTTTCGTAAGGTATGCCGTAACCTTCATCGCGCGGAGCTGAGCCGTCGTCGTCTGGTCGGGATCCACCACATCTACAACTGTGCTCGGTCCAGACGCCTGGGCGCGCTTGCCTATTTCGAGTTCGGCAGTCTCGAACCCCGACAGCACGATGTCCCCAAACCGGATCGATCGTGATGACGGTGCACGCTGTCCGAGCGCCACCGACACTCCCAGCGCAAGCACGCAGCACCCGGCAAGGATCGCTCTCCCCCGTCGCGTCATTGTCTCCAGCGCTCTCTCCAATGCATCCCTCGCTTCGTTTGGTGCCACCACACGCGGCTCACGGTATGGTCAGTCTCTGCAGACTGGTGTCAACGGTAATACGGTCAAAGGGTCCGCCTTCGGCGACGACACGTCCGGTCTCCCGGTCCTTTTGAACGAACATCACGTCGCCCATCGCCACGATCCGGTTCTTCTGGGCCAGCCATTCCACCTCTCGAGCGCGCAGCGTCAACCCCTCTGGAGCGGCGCTCTCGACGACCACGTTGTTCCTGGCGAACACGCGTTGCGCTGCCATATCGGCATCCACTGAACGCGCCGAAAACCGTGCTCGCAACACGCCGTCACGATAGATGCGCCCGCGAGCGTTTTCGAGATGCCCCGATTGCGTGCCCTGTTCCACAACGCCGGACTCCGCCTCGATCTCCAGGACGGGGTTCACTCGTCTGTCTGCCGCCGGCTCATGCCATGCTACGAGCAGTTTGCCGGTCAAAACGGTGCGGACCGGCTCCGCCTTGGGCTCTCTGATAGGCGCTGGCGCCGCGCATCCAACGATGCAGTATAGCCCGCATGCGCCCAGGAGACACGCGGTGGTCCGTTGCGCGCTCACCGTGAGGACACAGAGGCGCGCAACTTGGGAGCGCGTCGTCCAGCCGCCTCGCCGGCGAGTTGCCCGCACGCGCCGCTGGCGCCGCGGCCCCGTCGAGCGCGCTGGGTAACGGGCCGTCCCGCAGCCTCCAGCTCGGCGCGAAAGGCCCTGACTCGCGCCGAGGAAGGCGTCTCGTAGGCGACCGCCCCCTCAACAGGGTTGTAGGGTATGAGGTTGACGGCGCCGGGCATGTCGCCTAGGAGCGCCGCGAGTTCGCGCGCGCACTCAGCGCTGTCGTTATGGCCCGCAAGCAGAAGGTACTCGAACGTCACGTCACGGCCAGTCGCGCGGCGGTACGCGCGTGCAGCAGCCATGACCTCGGCCAGCGGCCAGCGACGGTTCGACGGTATGAGGCGATCGCGTATGGCATCGTTGGGCGCATGCAGCGATAGCGCGAGCCCAACTGCAAGATCCGCATCTGCCAATGCGCGGATACCCGGCACGATGCCGACGGTTGATATGGTAAGGTTTCGCGCGGAAACCTGTACTTCATCGCGCAGCAGATGCGCTGCGGCGACCACGTTGTCAATGTTGAGCAACGGTTCACCCATGCCCATGAAGACGGCGTGCGTGATGCGCCGGTTCGGATGAAGGTCCTGCATCAGCAGGAACTGCTCGACGATCTCGCCTGCTGTCAGGTTCCGGGCGAACCCTCCCATGCCCGTTGCACAGAATGTGCACCCCACCGGGCACCCAACCTGTGAGGACAGGCACACAGACACGCGCCGCTCATAGGGCAGGTGAACGCACTCCACCGCAAGGCCGTCGGCAAGGCGAACGAGGTGTTTGGTTGCTCCATCCTTTGACGCTGCGGCACGCTCAGACACTGCGGAGCGAATGACGTACCGCTCCGCCAGCGATCTGCGCAGATCCGCCGGCAGGTCGCTCATGGCATCGTAGTCGGTCATCCGCTTGCGGTAGATCCACGCCGCGAGCTGTCTGGCGCGATACTCTGGCTGACCGAGGTCGCGCATGAGTTGAGCGAGGCACGAGGAGGACCGGCCGACGAGAGGCTCCATACGAGACGGCCCTTCAGCGGTTCCGCTCATCCGATGGATGAGCCCATCGGATGAGCGTCGGATGCTGCATCAGGCAGGGCACGCCTTCACGATCGCGGCGAAGTCCGCTGCGACGAGGCTGGCGCCGCCGACCAGCGCGCCGTCAATGTTCGGTCTTCCAAGGAGATCGCCGGCATTGCCAGGCTTCACGCTCCCGCCGTACTGAATGCGGATGGCATCCGCCGCGCTGCCGCCGAATAGACGACCGACCTCGGAGCGGATCACGCCGCACACGCGATCGGCTTCATCCGCTTCGCAGGTCTTGCCGGTACCGATGGCCCACACGGGCTCATAGGCCATGACGACGCCCGCCAGCTCGCCCGCGTCCAGTCCTTCGAGGGCGCCGGCAACCTGACGGCTCACCACGGCATCCGTCTGCCCCGCCTCCCGCTCGGCGAGCGTCTCGCCCACACAACACAGGACGATCAGTCCTGCTGCACGAGCGGCGCGCAGCTTCAGGTTCACGGTCTTGTCGCTGTCGCCGAAATGCGCAAGCACCGCATCGTCCATCCCGGGCTCGGGCACGCCAAACCGGCCACGCGATTCGGAATGCCCCACGATGACGTGGCTAACGCCGATGTCTACGAGCATGGCTGGCGCAACCTGTCCCGTGTAGGCGCCCTTCTCCTTCCAGAAGACATCCTGCGCCCCCAGATGCACTCCTGAGCCGGCCAGAACTTCGCCGACCGCCGAAAGCGCCGTGTAGGGCGGGCACACGATCACGTCTGTTCCGGGCGCCTCCTTGCCCAGCGGCGCGAGCTCCCGGGCCAACGCCCGGCCTTCAGCCGTCAGCATGTGCATCTTCCAGTTGCCGGCTATGATCTTTCGTCGCATGTACCTTATGGACTCCTTCGTTAGGTCAGTTGCCAGTCGTCGCTCAGCCGCAGCAGGTAGTCCCGAGACTGAGCGAACTCGTCTGGCGGTAGATTCCGAATGACCGCAGGCGTGTCCTCCGGGACGAACTCCTGCAGAGCGGACACATAGGCGGCGTAGTCGAGCGTGCCCTGACCGGGAGGCACCAGATCGGCCTCGCCGTCGGGCGGCATGATGCAGTCTCGGAGGTGCACCACGCCTGCAGCCTTGCCGATGGCCCGCAGTATGTGTCTGGCGGCCTTGTCGCGCTCGGCATAGCGCTCGGGACCGATCATCGAGCAGGCATCAATGACGTACCGCACATGCTCTGAGACTGCAGGGTCCAGCAGTTGGTGAAACGCGATGACCCGATCCTCGTTGTAGAGCACGTGCCCGTACCATGGCTCGATTACCAGTTGGTATCGGCGTGCCCTCGTCTGCGCGACAACGTCCGAAACAAACTCGGCCAGCATGGCCAGCGCATCCTCCGAGGTGTTGTCCGGATGCGGATCGAATGGCGTATCGGAGAACGTTCCGCTGGAGAACACGACGCGGCGCGCGCCAATGATGTCCAGATAGTGCAGTAGCTGGATGAGATCCTCGCGAGATACGCCGAGCGGGCCTGCAGCATCGGGTCTGATCGGGTTGACATAGCAGCCGATTGCCACAGGCCGCACGCCGTGTTCCAGCATGTGATCCGCCAGCGTCACCAGCTCGACACGCGAGCACCCACCCTTCTGAAGGTTCATCTGGCACAACGAGAATCCGGCCTCACGCGCCTGCGAAAGACGTGTGTCGGCTTCCTCGAGCGAACGTGCAGCGAGCAGAACTCCCAGTCTCACGGCGTCCTCCCTTGTGCCCGACAGCCTGGCACAGCGATCACTTGTCGGTCAGCGCCACCACGCCCGGAAACTCCTTGCCCTCAAGAAGCTCAAGCGACGCTCCGCCGCCTGTGGAGATGTGCGTGATGCGATCGGCATATCCCAGTTCGTCCACAGCCGCCGCCGAGTCGCCGCCTCCAACGATCGTGGTCGCGCCGGACTGGGCCAGAGCCTCAGCCATGGCGCGCGTGCCGACCGCGAACTGCGGGAACTCGAAAATGCCCATAGGGCCGTTCCATACGACGGTGCCGGCGCCGACAACCGCTTTGGCAAAGACCTCCCGGGTGGCCGGACCAATATCCACACCCTCCCAGTCCGCCGGTATCTCATCCACCGACACAACCCTGGTAGCCAGGCCGTCTGCCCCCTTGTCAAACGGGTTGCCGTCGGCAACGACAACATCCACCGGCAACAGGATCTTGTCGCCCGCTCGCTGCAGCACGTCGCGGCAGTAGTCGAGCGACTCGGCATCGAGCAGCGACTTGCCGATCTCCTTACCCTGCGCCTTGAGGAACGTGTAGGCCATGCCTCCGCCGATGATCAGCCGATCCACTTTGTCCAGAAGGTTGTTGACCACGCCGATCTTGCTCGAGACCTTGGCCCCGCCGAGGATGGCAACGAACGGTCGCTTGGGCTCCGCCAGGACCGATCCGAGGTACTCCAGTTCCTTCTGCATCAGGAAACCGACGCCGGAGACAAGGTAGTGCGCCACCCCTTCGGTAGAGGCGTTGGCTCGGTGCGCTGTGCCGAACGCATCATTGATGTAGACTTCGGCAAGCGAAGCGAGCTTCGAAGCGAACTCGGGATCGTTCTTGGTCTCCTCGGGGTGGAACCGAACGTTCTCGAGCAGAACTACGTCTCCCGGCTTCATCAGGGACACTGCAGCGTCTGCCTGTGGCCCGATGCAATCGGGCACGAGCGGCACCATCACTCCCAGCAGCTCGCTTAGCTTCTCTGCGACGGGGCGCAGCGAGTATTTCACTGCGTCCTCAGGGCTGCCCTTCGGTCGGCCAAGGTGCGAAACCAGGATCGTGCGCGCGCCCCGGTCCCGGAGATACTGGATTGTCGGAAGCGCGGCTCGAATGCGTCGGTCATCCTTCACACGGCCGTCTTCATGTTGCGGCACATTGAAGTCCACGCGCACCAACACGCGCTTTCCTGCGACATCAAGGTCTTGAATGGTCTTCTTGTTCAGCATATTCAGGCTCCGTTACTGCAAGAAGGGGCACGGTAGACCCGTGCCCCAGTCCTTCACCATCATGCGGCTCCGAGGCGCGGCTCAAGAGCAGCCATCCGCATCTCGCGCCCGGAGATCGGCTCCGACTAGAAGCCTACCTTCGCCATGTAGACGATCAGGTCACCCACCCGGCAGGAGTAGGCCCACTCGTTGTCGTACCACGACATGACCTTGGCCATGTTCTCGCCGAGCACCATCGTCTGCGCCGCGTCCACGATCGAGGAGGCGGGATCGCCGACGAAGTCCACGGACACCAGCGGATCGTCTTCGACGCGGAGATAGCCCTTCATCCGGCCCTCGGCCGCCGCGCGCAGCGCATCGTTGATAGCCTGAACGCTGACCGGCTTCTCCGTCGTGACCACGAGATCGACAAGCGAGCCGGTCGGGGTCGGGACGCGCAGAGCGAGGCCGTTCATCTTGCCCTGCAACTCAGGCACGACCAGACCGATGGCCTTGGCAGCGCCCGTCGAGGTCGGGATGATGCTTTCGGCTGCGGCGCGGGCTCGTCGCAGGTCCTTGTGGAACTGGTCCGCCACTTTCTGGTCGTTCGTGTACGCATGCACGGTCGTCATGAACCCGCTCACGACGCCGAAGGTGTCGTTCAGAACCTTGGCGACAGGCGCGAGGCAGTTGGTGGTACACGAAGCGTTGGAGATGATCTTGCAGGCAGGGGTGTACTTCTCTTCGTTCACGCCCATCACGATCGTCACGTCCTCGCCTTTGGCCGGCGCGGAAATGAGAACCTTCTTGACGCTGCCGCCCGCGAGATGCGCTTTGGCCTTTTCGGCGTCCGTGAAGAAGCCCGTGCTCTCGACGACAACCTCAACCCCGAGATCCTTCCAGGGGATCTGCGCAGGATCCTTCTGCGCGAAGACGGTGATCTTCTTGCCATTGACAACGATATCGTTGCCGTCCACGGCCACCGTACCGTCGAACTTGCCGTAGTTGGTGTCGTACTTCAGGAGATGGGCATTAGTCTTGGCATCGGTGAGGTCGTTGATGGCGACCACTTCGATGTCCTTCGATTGATACTTCATCATCGCGCGCAGGCTGAGGCGCCCGATGCGGCCGAAACCGTTGATCCCGACCTTGATCGGCATGTCTTGGGACTCCTTCCTTACAGAGCAGACAACAGGGACTCGGGCGCGGCCCGAGCATGAAGACGCTCAGATTCTAGCACCTCGCCGAGCGCTGAGTCAACGAGCCGGCCGACGCCACGGACGCCGGGTCTGACCCGGGAGGCCGGACGATGGCCAGCGCATACCACGTCTGCGCTCCCAGCCGTCGAGAGCGCCGACGCAGTCCATCGCTGGCATACGTCTACACGTCCAGCGCGGTGGATACCGAGAGCTGCAGCACTTCCTCGGCAGTGACCTCCCGGCCGAGACGATCCGACTGGTAGATTCCCTCGCTGATGAGCATGGTGGCAAGCGCCAGTTCGGCCGTCGGCAACAACGGGACACGCCCCTGGAGCGCGGCTATCCAGTGATGTTGAGGAGAGTCATAGGCGCTCACATCCGGATAGAGCTGGTGCCATCGCCAGTCGGCGCTGTCGAGCTCGAACGTTGCGTTCATCTCCATGTCGCTGACCGTGCTGTGGAATGAGAACGGCTCGAGACGCACGCCGCCAAGAGAGCCGACCACGCTGCTTCCTTCCAGGCCGCCGAGGTGGATGGCCCATGACTCGATGATATCGAGAGTAACGCCGCCAGAGAACTTCACGAAGCCGACGCCGAGCTCCTCAACGTTGTAGCCGCTCATCTGCCGCCGACCTTCGTCCATACCGGTCTCTTGATAGACCTTGCCCGATATGCGCTCGACCGATGGGAGGCCGAGCAGATACAGCATCCGCGCGATGTGGTAGACCCCCATGTCATAGAGCGCGCCGCCTGCTGCCACGTGCTTCTGGACGAACGAGGCCGTGCCATAGCCGTCCACAAACGGGCGGCCTCTCCGACGAAAGCCGGTGGATCTCGCGTGGTACAGCTTTCCGAGCTTTCCTTCATCAATGAGGCGCTTGGCAGCTTTGGTCTCTTTGGAGAACAGCGTTGCAAGCTGTATGCTGAGCTTGCGGTCGCACTTACGCGCCGCCTCCAGCATGCGCACAGCGTCCACATAGGCGCCGGCCATGGGCTTCTCGCAGTACACGTTCTTGCCGGCTTCCAGCGCGGCGATGGTCACCGGGGCGTGCAGGTTGTTGTGAAGGCAGACATCTACGGCCTCGATGTCGCCCTGAGCCAGCAAGTCCCGGAAGCTGGTGTACGTCCTCTCGATGCCGAAGCGTTCGGCCACGCGGGCAAGCTCCTCGGCGTTGATGTCCGCCGCTGCGACGACTTGCGCGCCTTCAATGTGGCTGTATGCTTCGAGATGATGCTTGGCGATCTGGCCCACGCCTATCACGCCGATGCGCACTGGTTCCATTGCCCTACCCTCCTCCATGGTCTTGCACGCGCTCTACCTTATGAGTAGCTGCCCAGCTCCTTGGCCAGGTTGACGATGTAGCGAAAGCCCTCCAGACTGACCGACGAGGGCACCGAATGGTCCGACGAAAAGATGTAACCGCCGTTCTGTTTGAGGACGGGGATCACGCGGCGCATCTCCTCGCTGATCGCGTCCAGATCATCCCACAGAACTGCGTTGATGCCGCCGTGAAGGACCAGCCGGTCACCGTAGGTCCGCTTAAGCGCAACCGGATCCATCCCAGCCTTCACTTCCAGCGGATTGAGGCAGTCTATGCCGATCTCGACGAACTCCGGTACGAACGGATTGACGTCGCCGCACGAGTGGAGCTCCACCTTGACGCCGCGTGCGTGTGCCCAGTCCACGACTCGCCTGTGCAGGGGCTTCAGCAGCTGACGGTAGGTTCGCACCGAGAAGAACTGGCTGTGCTTGTAGCCCATGTCATCGGGCCACGTGACAGCGTCAAAGACGTAGCCCGCATCCCAGACCCGCTCGAGGAGAGCGAGGTTGACATCGAGGAAGTGACCGAACACGTCGGACATCCACTCAGGCTGTTCGACGAGCGCCGTCAGCACGCGCTCGGTTCCGATGGTCCAGGAATGCGTTACGTCAAACCCGAACCAGAGATGCCCCTGGATCCACGCGCCCTGCTCGCGCCACTTCGGATAGTTGGCTTTCAGATGATCCCACGGTATGCGATCGTCCGAAGGCTGCATGCGCGCCTTCGCCTCGGCCCAGCTCTCCGGATCCTTGATGGTGAAGTCGAGGAACTCCGGCACGCCGCCCGCATGCTTCCATTCACGCATGGTGACGCCGTATGATGACGTGTGGACCACGTACTCGTCGGTCTCCTCGATCTTCCTCGCCGGGTAGCGCGGGCTGATGTCCACGCCGATGCCCACAACGCGGTCAAGATCGAAGAACTCGACGTAGTCAGCGTTGGCGGGCATCCCCTCCCGATGCCAGCGTTCGATCGTCGCCGCCCACGGGCCGTCAATGATCGGTACGCGATCGGCCTCCCGATGCTCGAACATGCGGGCAAAGCGTTCACGGGATGTCATTTGGCGGAGACCTCCAGTCCTTCCCCATCGAGGATCACATTGACGCTCGCCCGCATGTTGGCTTCGTCGCGAACCCATGCAAGGTAGCCGGCGAGCCTCTCCGCGCAGTTGACGCTGTTGTGAGCCAGCACGATGCCGCCGGGCACAAGCCGGTTGTAGCAAGCCAGAAGAATGTCATAGTAGATGCCCTTCCCTCGAGCGGCGTCGCCGTCGGCATCCAGGTAGAGCAGATGGAGGTCATGATCGAGACCCGCTGCCACATCCACGGCATCGGCAGCCACGACACGGGCAACTCCGGTCGGATCGAGCTTGCGCACGTTGCGCTCGGCTCGCTCGGCCTCCTCGGGCTTGATCTCGACGCCGATGAGCGACTTCGCCGTGTAGACCGCTCCCGGGCCAACGGCAGCGCCCGCGTTGGAGATGAACGTGTTGCCGCAGAATACGCCCGCGGCGAGCACGTGCTCAGGCTGGGCTATGGCGTTGATGGCATAGATCAGTCGCTGCTGCCGGGGGGTGATCGCTGTCCACGGTATCTCGAACCGGTCGGCAACGGCCGCGCGATGGGCCAGAAAGCGCTCATGATCGTAGTGCGTATGCGGGAGAATGCCTGCGGCAGCTAGCGCGTCCAGCGCCGACTGCACCACCGCGATCTCCTTGTCCTGGGGCTCCAGCTCGCGGTGCGGGTCCCGCATGTCCATGCGATAGCTGTCCCAATCCGGCGCGCGATGCTCTTTGCTCATCCGTTCGTCTCCTCGTATCCCACGATGTGTTCGTCCACACGAGCCACGATGCGATGCCCGGGCGGAACCACCAGGAACTCCTTATCGTCCCACTGGCCGGCCACCAGCGCGCGGAACAGGCGCATGTCGCCGCTCACTTTCTCGACACGCCAGCCTCGCGTCCGGGCATCCTCGTGCGTCTGGCGCTCGAAACGCTCGTCTGGCTCGATCCCCATCTCGACAAAGGTGTACTGCGAGTAGTTGCGCAACGTGTTGCACAGAGTCTCCCAGAGGTACTGCGCGTTCTCCTCGCCGTACTTGTCGACAAGCTCGTCGTAGGAGCTGTCCATGCCTGTGCGCCGTTGGACAGTCTGCGTGGCCAAGTCGCCCACCACGGAGCCGCGCTCGATCCACCCGGACGTCGTGAAGTAGACGCCGGGGTTCTCATAGAAGTAGCGATCGTAGCGCTCTTTGCTGCCCAGAAAGAGGGTGATGCAGTCGTGCGCTCTGGGGATCACGAGCTGCGTGTGGCGTGCCGTCAACCCGACCACGCCGTTGTTGCAGAGCGCATAGCCGAGCAGCACAGCATCGTACGTGTCCGGCGGCACCTTGTCAAGGATGGCCTGCAGACGCTCGCGCATAGGCTCGGCTCCGAGGTCGTGGAGCCCTTTGGGAACGAACTCGATGTCAATGAGATGAGGGGCGGAGGCGACGACGTGGCAGAACTCCCGGTACATCACCTCGCAGGCTATAAGTTTGAAGTGCACGAACTGAACTTCCTCCACGCGCGCCTAAGAACGGCGCCTAGGATCGCATCGACACAAGCGCTCTGATGAACGCGGGACCTGTCCCGCAGCATCCGCCAATGAACCCGGCGCCGGCATCCACGAGGGCTCGGGCGCCCTCGGCGAAGACCTGCGGCGTCTGGTCGTAGACCGCGGCGCCGTCAACGATCCGCGGCAGACCGGCGTTCGGCTTGGCCCATACGGGTCGGCCCGAAGCCGCTCGAAGCCGTTCGACAATCGGGACCATAGTGTCGGGCCCCTGACCGCAGTTCGCTCCGACTATGTCGGCCCCGGCCGCCAGGAGCGCTTCCGCAGCCTGTTCGGGCGTGATTCCCATGATCGTGCGATCGCCTGACTTGCCCGAACCGTAGCTCATCGAAGCGACCACAGGCAGACCCGTTGCGGCAGCCGCAGACACGGCGGCGACCGCCTCCTCGACGTCGCTCATGGTCTCGATGACGAAACCGTCAACGCCGCCAGCCGCCAGGGCTTCGACCTGCTCGGCGAAGCATGCGCGCAGTTCGTCGGCGTCGATCTCCCCCATGGCGACCATCTTGCCGGTCGGTCCGACCGACGCGAAGACGCGCGCGCTCCCTGCAGCCGCTTCCACGGACAGTCGGGCGCCGGCGCTGTTGATCGCCGCTACTCTGGCAGCCAACCCGTGACGCTCAAGCAGGACCCGATTGGCCCCGAACGTGTTCGTGAGAATGATGCGGCTGCCTGCCTCGACGTAGCCCCGAGCGACTTCGGCGACCTGCTCAGGACGCTCCAGGTTCCATGGATCCGGCGGAACTCCGACAGGCAATCCGCGCGCCTGGAGCTGCGTGCCCCACGCCCCATCGGTAATAACCGGCGCTTGCTTCAATAGAGCCTGAATCAGCTCATGCACGGCTGGCCACCTCCCTCATATCGCCCGTGTGTTCGGACCGTTTCATACATTGCTGCCACATTCTCGCGCGATGTGCCGGGCGCCAGATTGTTGCCTTCCCTGAGAACGAAACGACCGCCTTGCATCACCCCAGATCGCAGAACGCCGATCGTGGCGTCGCGCACTCCCGCAGGATCCGCGCTCACGAGGAAGGGCGCGGAGGGACCGCCGAACAGCTGGACGTCGGGGCCAAGCTGCTGGCGCAAGCTGCCGAAGTCCACCGGGTAGCCCGTATCGAACGTGGAGACCTTCAGCTCATCCCGAATCACCCGGAAATGGCGCGTCGCGTCGCCGCACAGGTGAATCGAGCGCCCGTGTTCGGTGCCGAACCGATCGAACAGCCGGCGATGCAGCGGCAGAATGTGCTCGCGATAGCTTCGCGGCGAGAGGAGCGCGATACTGTCGTCCGCGATCCCATAGCCGTCGTGGGGGAATGCCATGTCAAACCGGCGCTTCCACGCCTCAACGCGCGTCAGTGTCGCTTCCGTGATGAAATCCAGGAGGCGCCCCATGCGCGCAGGATCGCCTGCCAGTGTCTCACACACGAAGCCTGCGCCGAACAGATTGCACGCCACCGTCATGGGACCGTCGGTGCCCAGACCGGTGCTCGGCCTCGCGGCTGTAATCGGACGATCCAGGTACGTCTGCCGCTGCGCAAGCTCGGCCATGGCTCCATGGTATTCCAGCGCTCGGGCCATGATGCCGGAGAACGGGTCGGGGATGCCTCGATCCATAACGGACTCGGGGTGGTCCGCATGGATTGGCACTGCGTCGGGGACCTGTCCGTCCCGATAGGCGACAGGACATCCGAACCAAGCTGCCTCGTAGTAGTTCTGGAAATCCACATAGACGGTCCACGCATCCGGTATGCCCATCTCTGCGTCCTGCAGGAGGTTGTGCCGGACCCAGCGTTGGAACTCGAGCTGGGCCCGGAACATGGCTTCAGGGCTCTCGGAATAGGTCTCGAAGTCATACCCGAGCGTGTTGGCCGCCGGCTCAAGCAGAAGGTACCGCGGGTTGATGCCGAGGATCATCGGCACGCGTATGGGCTGCCGCGCATGGTAGGCATCCCAGACGGCACGCACTTCATCGTTGTGCGCCGGTATGTCCAGTACGTTAGCCAGATCGTCCATCAGAGGGTTCTCCATCCCACCCGGTTCAGCAGATCGCGCGCTGCCTGCTCGGACGGCGCACTGGTCATGATCAGCATGCCGTCAGGACCGGTGGCATCCAAGAGCGGCAGCACCTCGTCGTAACCCACGCCGATGGCCTGCACGGACTTGCCCGCCGACAGAACGCGGCGATAGAGTTCGTACCATTCTGGCGCCCCGCCCCCGGGAATGCCTGCCTGTGGCGTCCACTCGATGGCATCGAGCGCTTCGATGGACAGCAGGTTATCCAGTTGCGGCATGGCCTGGGTCCCGTCGAGGTGAAAGATCGAACGATCGAGCCACGCGCATTGATCGGCAAGCGCGGGCTGAACGAACCGTCGGAAGGCTGCCGGACTGATCGCGCAGCATATGTCGCACTGAACCTTGGCAACCTTGCCGACGCCCCATACCTGGAATGCCGACCAGCAACTGCCTCCCCACCGATCGCGGACACGCTCCCACAGGAGGTCATAGCACGCCTTGAATGCGTCATTGATCTCCCAGATGGCGCGCTCGACCCAGGCCGGCCGATCGACGATGTCGTAGAGGACCTCCTGAGGCCCACGCAGTTGCGCCAGCGTGTCCAGGTTCTCGATGAGGTCGGGGATCGAGACCAGATAGCGCCCTTCTGCACGTCGCACGGCCTCGTCCATCACCTCGACGTGCCGTTCCCACCAGTACCCTTCGGGTCGGAAGCTGAGCGCCGGACAGTGATCAGGATCGGTGATGACCGGCTCATACCAGACTGTCGTTTCGGCCAGCTCGCCGCCGCATCCGAGGAACAGGCCGAGACTGCCCGGGCCGATCTGCGTGTCGAACATCGGATAGGCGACGCCGCCGTAGAATGTGTTGGCGACGGTGTGCAGATGACGACGGACCCTATGGTCCGGATCGAGCCATCGGGTCCTCAAGTCGGCGGAGTCTGGCGCATCAGCCGCAAAGAGCGGCGTCTCGCGGGGAGCGGTGACGAAGAGGGCAAGACCCTTGCGCTGCCACCAATCCTCCCATGCCCGGCGGGCTCGTGACCAGTCAGGCTTGCCAACCAGCTCGCCGGATGATTCCATGCTCATGCCGAAAGGCCATACTCCTGTGGCAAATAGGGCGCGTCGGCCAGGCGGCTGCGCATCTCCGTGATGAACTCATCCTCGTCTTCCGGCAGCGCCTCGGCGACCTTGCGGAAACGGTCGATCCAGCGTGTTTCGTTGGCCGGGATCTTCACCTCGTTCTTCGCTGCCGCATCGGCAATGTCCTGCAGGGTCGCCTGTACGGCGCGTCGTGTGCGAAGGTACGGGGTCGGCTCGGCAGCGATGGCAGCTGCCAGGCGAAGGACCACATCGGGGCGGAGCACGTAGGCCTGGGGATCCAGCGCCGCATCGCTCTCAGTCAGCCAATCGCGCATCTGCGTTGCGCCTTGCGGCGTTTTGGCCGCAACGTTCAGAAGGCGGCAGTCGTAGGCAAGCTGTTCCAGACTGACCGTCGGCGCGTTGGCGCTCAGCAGGCGCACGTTCTGGACCGATTCATTGGACCAGCAGTCGCACACGGCCTGAGCAATGTTGCCCACGGCGCTGAGGTGAGCGCACGCCGCTGAGCGGCCCTCCATGGATATGGGCACCCCCATGATCGCCTTCATATAGGGGCCTTCGTAGGCGCAGTCCTTGCTCGGGCCGATGGCGCCGACTTCGTAAGCTACCAGCGATCGCGGGACGGCGGCCACCCGGGCAACGGCCGCCAGCACGCGGGGAATCATGCGCTGCTCGGCCAGCACCATCGCCGTGTTGGCAAAACCGCACGCCGTATCCCCCGACGGGACGATGTTGGTCTCGCGGCAGGCGGCAACCATCTCCGTCCAGAGGAACTTCATGTCGCGCGGGGCCAGGACGCCGATCCCGTAGACCATGGTCTCGAGGTCCGCGTTCATCAGACCCTCATCGTGGATCTCCTTGCCGCCCGTACTCTCGATGGCAAGCAGGTCAGCTCCCGATGGTCCCGCCATCCGGAAGAGCTTGACCATGCCGTCCCAGTACATGCCGCTGCGCATCACAGGCGGTCGCACGTGGTCTCGCGTATCGTTGGGGGTCAGGCGCAGAGCCGAGCGAAGCCCATGCCTCTCGTGGTACCTGGCCATCGTCTCCGCGAGCAACGCCGTGATCTCTGCTCCCCACTCGGGGTTGACGGTCATCGGCGGAAGCGTCTCGAACTCCACCAGCAGAGCCGGCACTTCCAGCTCGACTGCACGCTTGCAGACGCCCTCGATCATTTCGGAATACTGAGCACGAACCGTCGGCCATGTGTCCACATTCACATCGAGTGGTGGCAGCGTGAAGTTCAGCTCCGGCACCACGGTGCCGTCGCCGATCACCACGCCGCGTCCGCAGGCGATGGGCTTGGGCGCATGACCATAGATGAACTGGTCTAGCGAGCGAATGGCAGGCACGAGACCGGTTGTCCCGGATGCCTGGGGCGAGGCGGCAGACACGATCTCCTCCGTTGGCAGTGGGGATGACTAGCTGTACAGACGCGGACGCACCAGACCCTGTCGGTGCGTCCAACGTTCTCTACGGGCGCATGAAGGACCGATGCGCCCGCCAGTCACTACTCGGAGAGATTACTTTGCGACGAGTTCGCGCGCGACCCGCACGGCTCCGCTGGCATTGTCGCTGAAACCGTCGGCCCCGATTTCGTCGGCATAGCGCTGGGTCACCGGAGCGCCGCCGATCATCGTCTTGACCTTCCCTTTTAGCCCCGCTCCATTGACCGCCTCAACGGTCGTCTTCATGCCGGGCATCGTGGTGGTCAGAAGGGCCGACATGGCGATGATCTCGGCGCCCTTCTCCTTGGCGGTCTCGACGAACTTCTCGGGCGAGACATCCACGCCAAGGTCAATGACCTCGAATCCGCCGCCTTCGAGCATGGCGGCGACGAGGTTCTTGCCGATGTCGTGCAGGTCACCGCGAACCGTGCCGATGACGACCTTGCCGACGGGCTTGGCGCCCGTCTCGACGAGCTTGGGACGGATGAGCTCAAGCGCGCCCTTCATGGCACGAGCAGAGATCAGCAGCTCGGGCACGAAGTACTCGTTCGCTTCGAAGAGCCGCCCCACCTCATCCATGGCGGGAATCATGTACTTCTGAAGAAGCTCTTCCGGGTTGACACCTTCGTCGAGGGCCTGCTGAACCGCTGCCTTGGCGGCAGGTGCGTTGCCTTCGAGTACGGCAGTGTACAGGGCCTGCAAGTCGGACATGTTCTGGATCCTCTCGGATTGGTTGTGATGACAGCGCGAGCCGATTAGCTCCGCGGAAATCGCTCGGGATGCAACTCCACAGATCTGCCCACGAGCAGATCCTCTTCGACTTCGTGTTCCGTGTCGGACTCTATCGCTTCGACCGGGCAGATGTCGGCACAGTGCGGCGTCTTGTAGAACCCGAAGCACTCGGTGCACAGTCCCGAATCGATCCGGTATTCGCCGGCTACTTCGCTAATCCCTTCATTGGGGCATTCTTCCAGGCACACACCGCACTGTATGCACCGCTCCTGGTTGATGCGTCTGGCCATTCAGTGGTCTCCTGAGCTTGAACACCCGCACCCGTATATGCGGTTCGTGGTGAACGCGCGTTCCTCCTGCCGCGCCGGTTCACCTTGTCCCATATACCGCAAAACCAGCGTGCGACAGCACCCCCTGCGACATCATCATCGGGAAAAGTGCCGCCTCACCGAAGTTGCATCGGCTATGGGTTCAGCAACAATGCGCGGCTGGCAACGTGCTCCACGCGAGGAAGATCGCGATCGTTCGACCAGGGCACAGTATACCCAACACCTGGAAGGAGGTCGAAGCAGTTGTCGGCAACATCGTCGGAGCCGCTGAGATCGATGCACACGCCCCAGGCGAACGCATCGCACGTGAACGTGACAGTGCCGTCGGCGCGATCCACCCGTATGGGCCGATCAACGAATGCGAGATCGTGGAACCGACGGACGAAGAGCCGGTGTTGCGCCACGGCCGCGTTCCCTTGCTCGAGAATCGCGAATGCTCCCGACCTCTCCAGACCCGCGCGTTCCCATACCTGCTTCGCAAAGGCGGCCACCCGGACAGATGAAAGAGGCGGCACTGTCGCATCCGCCCGCTCATCCATGGGGTACCCGCCAGCAAGGTCAAACACGCCATACCGGAGCTGGCCGGACCACTCCGCCGCGGTATCGTTGACGCCATAGACGCCGATCGTGTCACCCTCGTCGGCCACAACCACCGTGATCGGCTGGAATGCCCTGCGCACCGGGTGGTAGCTCAGCTTCCGCCGCCGGTAGTAGTCCACGATGGTCCATCCGTGCGTCACCGGCCACGAATCGTTGAACATCCAGAAGATCGCCGACGAGCTGCTGAACATGCGGCGACGGTAGTTGGCGATGTACTCTGCGAGCCCTTCCGCCTGAATCACGCCGCTCAGAAGGGCATACTCTCGGTAGTCCATCAAGAACGGATCCCGGCCGGTCCACAGCTTGAATGTGTCGTAGGCCCGTCCCAGATCCCCGGGTTGCGCGCCACGGAATGCGATGGGGTTATCGTGGTGGACCCACGACGGTGACAGCAGGCTGCGGTCTCGGTCAGGCAGGAAGTCATCGAGCGTGATCGGCAGCGACGCCCCCAGAACGCCGCCCTCGTTCGGGAACCGGTCCACGTAGCCGCGATACTTCCAGAAGTCGGCCGGACCGGGCTCGAGTATGGACACTCCCCACGGATGCTGATCGCCCATGGTGGGATCGTTTGGCGAGCCATGGTCGGGCGACCACGGCGAGCTGGGCCAGTAGGCCTTCGACGGGTCTTCAGCAGCGAGGATGCGCGGAATGTACAGATGGAACAGCGCATGATGCGGCGCAACCGGTCTTCGGTGCCGATAGCCCCATTCCCGGTCTCCCCACTCCACCTCGTTGTTGCCGCACCATACCGCCAACGAAGGATGCCGGGCGAGACGCCGGACGGCCTCGGTGACTTCAAGTTCAACCTCAGTCACGAAGTCCGGATCGTCTCCCGGATACTTGGCGCAGGCAAACAGGAAGTCATGCCACACCAGGATTCCGGCTTCATCGCAGGCATCTGCCAGCTCATCAGCGATGAACACCCCGCCGCCCCACACGCGGAGCATCGTGAAGTTGGCCTCTGCAGCATGGCGGACCAGCTCGCCATATCGCTCGGCCGCCACGCGCGACGGCATGAGGTCGGGCGGCACCCAGTTGCCCCCCTTGCAGAAGATCGGTCGGTTGTTGACGCGCAGGATGAAGTGCCGACCAGCTTCGGGATGCGGTGACTGGTCAATCTCGACCTTGCGGATGCCCGTCCTGAGACTCCGCGACTGGACCCCGAATCGCGTCTCGATAGTCACGGCAACGGTGTACAGATGCTGTGATCCGTGTCCGATCGGCCACCAGAGCCGTGGCTCGTCAACAGTCAGTCCCACTGCATGCTCAGACGCAGACCCCGCAGGATCGGGACGCGTTATCTCCAGCGATGCGGTACTGCCGATCTCAGGAATCGCGGCCCGCAGGACGCACCGCTCGTCACACCCATCGGGCCACAGCAACCGCACCTTTGCTGACACGCGCGCCGTCATCAGCTCATCGGCCGCAACCGCCACTCCCCATGCATCGTCGACAACCGGCACTGTCGCCCATTCCAATCGCACATCGCCGAGAATGCCGACGTTCATCATGCGCGGGTTCCAGTCCCAGCCAGCCTGGTACTGCGCCTTCCGGAGCAGCGGTCGTCGCGTGAGCTGCGCATAGGGGTCGAAGCCGTAGCCCGCCACAGGAACGTCGTTCACGGCATGCAGACCGCTCTCCACCATCACGATCAGCACGTTGGCGCCGGCATGGAGACGGCCGGTGACATCGAACCGCGCCCGCCTGTGAGCGTTGCGATGTCGCCCGACTTCATGGCCGTTCAGCCGGACAGAGGCGTCGAGCTCCAGCCAATCAAACACGAGCCACTGCGAGCCATGCAGCGCATGTTCGGGCACGCTGAACTCGGTTCGGTACACCCAGTACTGCTCCTCGACCCACCGTGCTCGCAGGCTGTTGAGACCAACGTTCGGATCGTCGAGCAGCCCGGCTTCCATCAGAACTTCATGAACGGGGGCGGGCGTGCGGGCCTGGATCCACATCTGGCCAGGGGCCTGGGGCGCCGCCGGGGTCTCTGGGCCGTCCTCCGTCCATGTGAGTTGCCAGACGCCGTTCAGCGTCATGGAGCCGTAGTCGGCGCCAGCGCGGGTGGCTGCTGTGTCTTCTGTGCTCACGTTCGAAACCTCACTCACTGTGGGTACAAGACTGCCATCGGCACGTATCAGCGATTGCCAACGCGCAACACCCGTATGTCGCCCTTGCGCATGTCCAGCGTCAGGCTCGGTCCCGCGCCTATGCGCTCACCGGTTATCGCGTCGGTGACGGTTGCGCGACTTCTGAGGCGCACCGCAACGGGGCCGTCGCGCGTCGCCTGGACGGCCACGAACGGGCCATTGGCCCACACGGCCGCATTGTCGCGCGCATAGAGATGGACACCGGCCTTGTCGGCAACGACACGAAGGAGCTCGGGCGTCAGGCCCGGCACGCCGACGAACAAGGACCACTCTGTTCCTGTGCGGCGCATAGCAATGGCTGCCGACCCGTCCTCGTACGTCGCCAGGGTCTCCTCAGGCCTCGCGTCCGCGGCAGCAAAGAGGGGGCGGACCGGCAGGTCAACTCCGATCGGTCCCGTCAGGCCGAGAGCCGTGCCGACCGGCGTCGGCGTCGCCATGCCCCTGGATGGCTCGACGGATCGCAGGGCAAAGCCCGTCAGTTGGCGCATCGCCTCGGGCGACGGCCCGTCCTCGTCGAAGGCTCCCGGAGCGTACAACCAGACGCAGGCAGCGCCCTTTGTCGCCCGCAGGAGCTTCTGCCGGTCCTCAGCGCTCATGCGCCACGCGCTGTGGAAGACATACATGCGGGCTTTCACTCGCCCTGCCAGGACGTCATCCTGCAAGTACTGCCCGTAGGGAGCGCCCATCCTGCCGAGCTGATGTCGGGCGCCATAGGTCAGCGGATAGGTCTGCCGGTAGACGTTCGGTCCGATCAGGAGCATGGATCGTTCATCCATGATGCTGGCGACTTCAGGCCGATACGGCGTCGGGTTCTGCATGAAGAACCGATCAACAGGCTCCAGCCGCTTCATCAGATCCCATATGCCGGGATCATCAAACCAGCCTTCCATGCCCAGGTCCATCCACCAGGTTGCCAGGTTGCGGGTCGCCTCGTTCATCATGTTGCGCGTCAGCACGCGCTCGGTCTCAGCGGGCGTCTTCAGACGGGCGATGGCGTCGGGCGTGTCGGGGCTCTCATGCGTCCGCGTGTCGTCTTCCTGCAGCCACATCTTGGCGCCGGTCAAAGCTACGCTCTCCGCCGCCGACATGACCGGCCCGGTTTCGCCCAGTCCTCGGTCACCATAGGAGATCGGAGAGCACAGAATGTCTATATCCGGGCACTCGAGGACACGCCGCATGGCGTAGTGGCCCGATGTAGACGGGCCGAGCACCACGCCGCCAAACTCATAGGCATAGCCGTAGAAGTAGACGACAAGCTTGCGACCTTCCGAGGCCTGTCGAACGGCGCGTGCCGTCTCACAGACGAAGTCCGCCATGGCGTCCTGCTGATACTGGGCGAAGTCCAGCAGTTTGCGCTCGGCGGCAGGATTGCGCAGCACCCCGTTCGGATTGCCGCGCCGCTCTTCCGTTGTGGGCAGATCGGCTCCGGATCGGCTTGCCGCGGGATCGCGCCACGCCTTGCGGAGCGCGGCATCATCGGGATAGTGCGCGAGCAGCCACGTACGCCATCCCTCTAGATCGGCCCGGGCGTAGCCGTTCAGCAGCGCGCCCCAGGTCTCCTCGTAGAACCACTCGCCGGTGTTCTGGCCGCAGGGGTGGTAGCCGGCCATATTCCCGGGATACCGCTCCTCCAGATGCCGTACCAGAGCCGCGGCGCGCTCGGCGGCATCCTTCCGATAGCGCGGGGATGCCGGCACGGCGGTGTGGCGGCGTGAACCGTCCTCCCACTGCATCATGTCGTCGGGATACTCTCGTGCCCACCAGGCCGGAGGGTCGAGCCCGAACCGCGGAAGCAACAGAGCCTTCGGATTGGCGCGGAGGATGCGGTCGCACTCCGCATCCACGCCCGACCAGTCAGGATCGTGGCCCGGTTCCGGCCACGGAGTGGGAATCACGAAAGAGACGAAATCCACGCCCGCATCGGCGGCCAGCTTGATCTGGCTTTCGAAGCGGCTCGGCGGGCCTCCGAGATGCACGAACGTCGCGCCCGGACGATAGAACTGGACGGAGAGGTCGCGAGCCGGTTCGGCCCGGCACCAGAGCGAGACTCGATAGGTCCGGCCCCGCTCGATCCGCATGTTCGGCACATGGTAGATATGGAAGTCGGGCCATCGCCCATCGGGAGGATCGCTCAGAGTAACCGCGAGCGCTGCGGAGCCTCCGGCGCCTCCTCCCGCCTCAATCGCGGCCTTGCCGACCGTGTTCTTCTCGTCCCACGGCCAGACAATCCACTGGTCTGCCCAGCTCCGCTCGTCTGCCTCGAACGTCGCCCGCTGCATGACCGCTCTGGATGTCTCGACATCCACCACCGAGATGTCGTCGAGCCAGACCTGCCCGGCCTTCTGCCCGAACCGCAGGTGCATCGTGCCGTCATCCGGCGCGGTGCTGTTTGCCGTGAACTCGAAAGTGATGCGCTTGCCTTCAGGCCCCACACGAATGGGATTGCTGCCCGGCCCGCCGAAGAACATCCGGGGGCGCACGCGTTTACCGTTGACAAGCAGCGCCGGAGCGCCGTTGGTGACCTTGACTCGGACGGTCAGGCCGTCAGCGGACTGGCGTGTCATGCTGTTTCCTCCCGGCAGCGAGATGATGGGCAAGGCTGCGAGCGTTGTGAGACAGCGTAGCATGGGGAACTCCCTCGAGGCATTCATCCCGTCCATTTCGCTGCGGGCATGCGACGGTCCTTCTCACCGAGGGGTAGACGCAGAATCGGGGCGCTGATGAGGCGCCCCGATCATGTTGACCGGCGTTATCCGCACACGCGGACGGTGCGCGGTCTGGCGACTACATGGGTCGGCAGCCGATGCCCCAGCCGGAAGCCGGGATCGTCCGCCACTTCTGGCCGTAGGTGACCAGCTTGGAGTGACCGTCGAAGAAGGTCACATTGTAGCCGCGCGAGTGGTTGTAGATGGTGCGCCGATCCGTCCACGGGGTGCAGGCGTCCGTAGTTGCATCCGCGCCGTCCCAGCCGAAGATGCCGCGCTCGGCGAACAGGATCCGCTCGGACACCCACTCGGTCTTCTCGCTCGGGTTCATGTTGCTGATGTTCTTGAACGTACCGTCGGGATACCGCACGTCGATGCCGCAGCAGCCGTTATAGATCCAGTTGGGGAACCACTGGTACGACTGCATGCCCCGGCCGATGTTGTCGGCGCTCGGGCGGCGATACGGGTCAGACGGGCAATACCAGAGAGTCTTGTTCTTCTGGTAGGGCCCAAGCTGCACATGCATCAGATGGCGGTAGAACTCGCCGCCATAGGCGCAGCCGGTGTAGTTGGGGCCGCCGTCGCCAGGGTTCCAGCCCGCCAGAATGCCGAAGCAGTCCAGCATGGGGCCGGCGCCGTACGGGTCAACATCCAGGTT
>JAAYVH010000128.1 GCA_012517255.1 Chthonomonadales bacterium | reverse complement strand
TGGCGGGCGGGCGGCTGATACGCCCCTACGACATCGGTGCGGACCGCGACGCCGAAGGGGCACGTTGCAACGTGCCCCTACCAATGGCGGCCGGCACATCCACACGTCATTGCGAGCGCAGCGACGCAATCCCGAAGGTTCATAGGCCGCAGCATCGGATCGGCGGTGACTGTCCGGGATCGCGTCGCTGCGCTCCTAAGAAAGCTCTCTACGCTTTCTGAAACACCCACCGCGGCCACGCCGCGTCCGAACTCGCGATGGCGTGGGCTGATCGTCGTTCGCCATGGGCAGCAGGTAGAATCCGCGCATCAGATCTCTGGGAGGCCGACATGCATCAAGCTGTGGAGTTCACATCGCGTGGCGTCGCCGCGCTGGTCGAGATCGACGAGCCGCCGATCCCTCGCGGCACCCAAGTCGTGCTGCGCACGGAGTTCACCGGCGTCACCAACGGCACCGAGCGCCATGCGCTGATGAGCGAGCACGGCTACGGAGGCGGCGTTTTCCCCAGTCGCCACGGCTACCAGCATGTGGGCATCGTCGAATCGATCGGCGAGGCGGTCCAGACGCTCGCGGTCGGCGACCGCATCTTCTGCGGCGACTATGTGGGCCATCGGTCATGGCACATAACGGACGAGAACGGCCTCATTGTCAAGCTGCCCGATGACGTCGACGCACAGCAGTGCGCGCTCATGGGGGTGGCAGGCGTGGCGTTGCGAGCCGTTCGCCGCATGCGCGTGGGCGCAGGCGACAGCGTCTGGGTCGCTGGCCAGGGGCCGATCGGCCATTTCATCGCACAGGCCGCCCGCGCTGTGGGAGCTCGGGTGACGGTCACCGACCTCAATGCCCGTCGTCTCGCGGCAGCGCGCGAGGCCGGCGCGCACCTCGCGCTGGACCCTTCGGATCCGGACACGATGGCGGTCCTGAAGGCCAACGGCCCCTTCAACTTCATCTTCGACGGCTGCAGCGCGCCGCGCCTGCTGTTCGACATATTCGAGAACGGCCTGCTGGCCCACACCGGCTGTATCGGCATGATGGCTGTGCGGAGCGAGGTGACCTACCCGTGGAGCATCCTGCACGGCACCGAGGCGCGCATCGAGACGTCGTGCCACTTCAGCCGCGATGATCTGCGGGTGCTGCTGTTCCTCATCCGGCAGGGCCTGATCCGCATGGAGCCGATCATCAGCGACATTCTGCCGATCGCCGAGGCGCCCGCCCTGTACGGAAGGCTTGCTGCCGGCGATCCGGCGCTCATGGGCGTCGTCTTCGACTGGCGCTGATGGGCACGCGGCGCGATTTCGCACGCTGGTTGGCGGGCGTTTCGGCGCTGGGGTCGACCTTCGGGTCGACAGACACGAGGGAGCATCCGATGGAACCGCCGCCTGACACCGCATCGCATGTCGGCTCGCTGTATCCATTCATCGCCGGCCAGACGCCCTCCGGCGAGGCAGGCCTCTCGTTCTTGCGTCCCGAGCATCGGGACCTGAGAGCCTGGCGGCGGCGTGCCCGATCCGTGCTGCTCAACCTGCTGCACTACGCGCCGCCTAAGTGCGCTCCGGCTCCTGAGATCCTCGGCCGATGGGATCGCAAAGGCTACACGCTCGAGAAGGTGACCTTCAACACCGCCCCCGACGTGCGCGTTCCCGCCTTCGTGCTCATTCCGAGCGCTGCGAAGCTGCCTGCGCCGGGCATCGTGGCGCTCCATGACCACGGGGCGTTCTACCTGTGGGGCAAGGAGAAGCTGGTCGAGATAGACGACGAGCATCCAGCCCTCACCCAGCACAAACGCAACAGCTACGGCGGCAAGAGCATTGCCTCGGAGCTGGCGCGGCAGGGCTATGTCGTCATCGTGATTGATATGTTCTACTGGGGCGAGCGCCGGCTCCAGTTGCCCGACGATCCGGCGGATTGGCGCGAGCGGTCCTCCTCCATGAGCATGGAGCGAGTGGCCGCGGCGCACCAGCGCGCCAGCCGATACGAGGACCTCGTCGCGCGCACCATCGGCGCCGCCGGGTTCACATGGCCTGGCGTCATGCTCTGGGATGACATGCGCACCGTGGACTACCTCGTGACCCGGCCCGAAGTCGACCCTCGTCGCATCGGATGCGTCGGGCTCTCGGTCGGCGGCTTCAGGACGGTGCATCTGGCCGCCCTAAATGAGCGCATCAGGGCCGCCGTCGCCGTCGGATGGATGACGTCATTCCCAACCCAGCTTCGCGAGCGCGTCATCAATACCATCGGCCACAGCATGCTGATACCCGGCCTGTACAGCCGGCTTGACTACCCCGATGTGGCTTCGCTGGCCATGCCGCGGGCTCTCATGGTCATCAACGGCTCGCGGGACACGCTGTTCGAGCCTGAAGGGGTCCGGCGCGCCCACGCCAAGCTCTCCGCGTGCTACGCGAAGGCGGGGGCTCCCGACATGGTCCGGACCCGACTCTACGATGCTCCGCACGAGTTCAACGCCGCCATGCAAGAGGAGGCCTGGGGCTGGCTGGCGCGACACCTGCGCGGATGAATCGGGACCCGACGGCGCCAAAGGTGGGTCCTGCGACCCATGGTCAAGGGCGTGCGGATGGCGGTTAGATACCAGGTCATATGGGATTGGACGTGACGGACACCACAGAGGCGTCTCCGGAGCCATCGCAAGCCGAGCCGCGGCCCGTGTCGGGTGGCAGGCTGTTTGGCATGAGCCTGTACTGGCTCGCCGCACAGCTCCACTGGGGCGCGTTGCTGGTGGCAGTGATGCCGAGGCAGGTTGCCGAGATCCATCCCGAGCGGCATGGGCTGATCCTCGGCAGGCTCATCGCCGTAGGGGCGATCGTCGCGCTCGTTTTGCCGCCGATCGTCGGGGCGTTGAGCGACCGGTGCACGCATCGTTGGGGGAGGCGTCGGCCCTACATGGTCGGCGGGACCGCGATCAACCTCGTCGGTCTCGCCGTGCTGTTTGGCGCAGGATACCTGCGCAACCTGCCGCTGTATCTCCTGGGCTACGTCATTGTGCAGTTCGGCAGCAACGTGGCGACAGCCGCCTACAGCGGCGCCATCCCCGACCTTGTCCCGCATCCCCAGCGGGGGGTCGCGAGCGGATGGATGGCGGCCATGACCCAGACAGGCACGATCCTCGGCGCGCTGGGCAGCGGCATTCTCGTGGAACGAGGCGATGTGGGCCTGGCATACCTGGCTGTCGCGGTTGTGCTCACGCTCCTGCTCATTCCGACCGCGGCGGCCATGCGCGAGAGGCCGCTCGAGCGAACCGACCGGCCGCAAGTATCGAAGCTGTCGCTCGGCTCGTTCCTGCGCGGCTTCTGGATAGACCCGCGCAAGCACCCCGACTTCGCGTGGGTATGGCTCACGCGGTTTCTGTTTACCGCAGGCATGTGGATGGTGCAGCCGTTCCTGCAGTACTACCTGCGAGACGTGATCGGCTCATCGAGACCGGCGGAGGACGCGGGCCGTCTCGTCGGACTGGCGCTTGTCGGGGCGACGGGCACCGGTCTCCTGGGTGGCATCATCTCGGATCGCGTCGGACGCAAGCGAGTGGTCTACGTGGCCAACGGACTGATGGCGCTGGTTTCGCTGGGGTTCATGGCGGCCCGCACCATGCCCGCCGTGTATGTCACGGCTGTTCTGTACGGACTGGCGTTCGGCGCCTACTACAGCGTGGATTGGGCGCTGGGCTGTGATGTCTTGCCTAACAAGGACGATGCAGGCAAGGACATGGGGGTATGGCACATCTCCATGGTATTGCCGCAGTCGCTGGCCCCTCAGGTGAGCGGCATGCTGCTGGAAGCCGGCGGAGCCTTCGCCGTGGCCGGGTCGGCCATACCTCACTATGCGTCGCGGGGCTATCTCTACCTGTTCGCGGTCGCCGCCGTTCTGCTGGCTCTCAGCGCGATCCTCGTGCGGAACGTGCGCGGCGTGAGATAGGCGAATGAGCCACCTGCGACACCGGTGTGACGGTGCAGTGCGGGCGAACTGAGCAGCGCCATGAGAAACGCGCGGGTCTACGATCTGGTCATGGCGCCGTTCGAGTGGGCGCTCCTTGGCCGTTGGCGGCGGGATATCTTCGGCGATGCGCGGGGCTCCGTTCTTGAGATCGGAGGCGGTACGGGCTGCACGCTGCCCCATTACGCGCACGTCGGGCGCGTCGTCCTGACCGACCCGAGCGCCGCCATGCTCCGCCGTTCATCCCTGCGGGCGCGCCGCGTGGCGTTCCGCGTGGATACGGTCGTCGCCGACGGGATGGCGCTCCCGTTCAGCGACCATGCGTTTGACACGGTGGTGGTTTCTCTCGCGCTCTGCAGCGTGCCTGAGCCGGAGCGCGCTCTCGGCGAGATCCGGCGCGTCCTTAAGCCTGGCGGCGAGCTGAGGCTCCTTGAGCACATCCGGAAGCCCGGTGGCCTCGCCGAGACCATTCAGGAGAGGCTCACTCCTGGTTGGAAGAGGCTCTCGGGCGGGTGTCACCTGAACAGGGCCACCATCGAGACGGCGTTGCGTTGCGGGTTCCGAGCCGAGGCGGTACGGTATGGCATGGGGGGTTGGCTCGTTGCGGCGCGCATGAAGCCCGAGTAGGCACACCCCGGGGCAGCAACGTCGTATACGCGTTATAATGACGTGGTAGGCCAATAGCATGACCGGGAGGGTCACGCCATGAATGCTCGAACTGCCATCGGATG
>JAAYVH010000127.1 GCA_012517255.1 Chthonomonadales bacterium | reverse complement strand
TGTTCCTTGAGCAGGTGCGACAGCTTCAGCGCCGTCATGCAGCACACGCGCGAACACCAACGGTTATGGCGCTCGTCGCGGGAGCCCACGCAGTAGATCACGCCGATGGACTTCGGGCGCGTGCCATCGCGCATCACCACCTCACCGCCTGTGGGCCCCGAGGCGTTGACCAGTCTCTCGATCTCCATGGAGGTGTAGACGTTGGGATAGATGCCGTAGCCGTACTCCGGCGCCTTCGCTGCATCGAAGGGCTGGAAGCCGGTCGCCACGATGATCGAACCCACCTCGATCTCTTCGATGGTCTCGGTCATGTCGAATGATACGCCGCCGCGCTCGCATGCCGCCGCGCAGGCCTGCTTGCACTTGCCTGTCTTCAGCTGGATGCATGCCTCAGGGTCGATGACCACCACCTTCGGCGTCGCCTGGGCAAACGGAAGATAGATCGGCTTGCGCTTGTCCATACCCATGTTGAACGTGTCCGGGAACTTGGGGTCCTTGAAGACGCACGCATCCACGCAATGGAGACAGCCTACGCAGAGATCCTCTTTGATGTATCGCGGCTTGCGCCGGACCTTGACCTTGTAGTTGCCGACGTATCCCTCGACCTCAGCCACTTCCGAATAGGTCCAGAGGGTGATGTTCGGATGGGAGCGAACGGCATTCATCTTGGGAGTTAGGATGCACGCCGCGCAGTCGAGGGTGGGGAAGGTCTTGTCATACCGGGCCATGTTCCCGCCGATGGTCGGCTCCCGCTCAACGAGGAAGACCTTCTTGCCGGAGTTCGCGATGGTGATAGCCGCGTGTATGCCGGCGATGCCGGCGCCGACGACCATTACCTGCGGGTTGATGGGGACGCGCTTCGGGGTCAGCGACTTGTGGAAGCGAACGCGATGGACCGCCGCCCGGATCAGGTCAATGGCCTTGATCGTGGCGGCTTCCCGGTCCTCATGGACCCATGCGCCGTGCTCGCGCACATTGACCATCTGGACATAGAACCGGTTGATCCCCGCTCGTTCGGCAGCGCCGCGGAATGTCTCCTCGTGGAGGAGGGGTGAACAAGCCGCCACCACGATCCGGTTGAGCTTGTGCTCTTGTATGTCTTGCTCGATCAGCGTCTGGCCCGGCTCGGAGCACATGTACTTGTACTCTCGCGCCACGACGACCCCCGGCAGAGCGAGGGCGGACCTGGCGGCAGCCTCGACATCAATCACGGAGGCGATGTTGAACCCGCAATGGCAGACATAGACGCCGATTCGCACAGAGGCGTTGGACTCAGACATGCACGGGTGCTCCTTTCTCTGACGTGAACCACTGGCGCACCGTGTTCGCGCCGGACACGCAGCGTTGCACGCCCAGGTCCTTGGGATCGCCTCCCAACACCCATCCGAGTATCTGCGTCAGATAGATGATCGGAAGCTCGGGCAGCGAAGGATCGCTCCGCCTCATCTCGGCCTGATAGAGATCCAGGTTGAACTGACACAGGGGGCAGATGACCGCGACAGCCTTCGCCTGTTGCCGTGCGGCTTCGCGGAGCAGGATGTAGCTGAGGCGAACGCCGACGTCTCGGATCGTGCCTGTGTGCGAGGCCCCGCAGCACTTCGTCTTCAGCGCATACGGTACCGTCGGAACGCCTACTGCGTTCAGGATCTCATCCATCCGCATCGGGTTGCTCTCGCGGTCTACCTCGGTGTAGGGTCGAACGGCCTGGCACCCGTAGTAGCAGGCGACGGGGCCGCCCGGCCATTTGCGCACGACGCCAGCGCGGAGCCGCTCGACGCCGACGTCGGTGTACAGGACTTCGAGAGGATGTCTGATCGCCACGTCCTGGAGCGTCGGCAGATGGGCATCTTCCAGATAGCTGTGAACGTCGTCCGCAACGGACTTGTACTTCTTGCAGAAGTCCACGCACTTCCGGAGGGTCAGGTAGCAGGCGTTGCAGGGCGCCAGAACATCCGCTCCGCCTGCTTGCCTCGCCAGCGAAAGATTGCGCGCTGCGAGCAGCTGGGCGTCACGTTCGTCACTCGACATGTAGGTGGTCGCACCGCAGCAGTTCCAGTCGGTCAGCTCAGTCACCGGCAGTTCGAGCAAGCGAAAGAGCGTCAAGAGACTCTCTTCATAGGCTATGCCTGTGCCCTTGAGCGAGCAGCCCGGGTAGTACAGATATCCTGTTGCAGTTGAGGGCTCACCGTTAGCCATCTAGCGCACCCCCTTTGCCGCGGCTCGCGCAGGAAGCTCCCATTTTCGCACGATCGCCTCACGCCCGAGCGGCAACCTTCCGGTGCGCATGAGGTTCCAGGCCACCGGCAACATGGTGAACAAGGCGAACGGGTTGGTGCGCAGCGCGACCCGAAGAACGAGCCAGAACTCCGAGTTCCTGCCGGTCTTCGATACCATCGAGCAGAACTCCTGAGCCAAGACCGGGATGGCGAGGTCCTTCGGAAGAATCCCTTTGCTAAGAGCCTCGCGCTTGAGCGCGTACATCACATCCGTGACGCTGATCTTCTGCGGGCAGGCGACCGAGCAACTGTAGCAGGAGGCGCAGAGCCAGATTGTCTTTGACGCAAGCGCGTCGTCGCGGAATCCCTCGCGGACAAGAGCCATGATCCGGCGAGGGGACAGGTCCATGTAGATGGACACAGGGCAGGTTCCAGAGCAGGTTCCGCACTGGATGCACGAGAAGAGCCGTTCACATCCGGGCTGCTCGCCGACCATGGCCCCCCAGTCGGCTTGAGCGTCCACCTGATACTTGATGTGGCGCTTCATGGGCAAAGACAGGCGCACCCATGCATTGCGTCGTACCCCCTTCCTATCGTGCCGGCGGGCGTAGCCACGCCGGTTCGGGCGCTGTGCGGCGTACCGCACAAGGGTCTTGCATTACTTGCCGGGTCTTGCTATGGGACCGTCACTCTTCGGCGACGGGTGCTGCCATGCCAGGTCTTGCCAGGTTATGCTTGTACCAGGGGTGAACGGACGTCAGTATCGTATCACGTCCGACAGCGAAAAGCAAGGGTTACAAGGACAATCCGTGAAAAAAAGCACAGAATAGCTTGCGAAACCAAACGGCCTGATACGCGTGAATCACAGACCATACTGCCTCACTGGCAAGGACAGACACTCCCGTCGTGTCTAGATGGTGACTGCGCACACAATCACGGGCATGGAGCCTCACCTGACGGTGATCGGGCATGAACAGAACGAGACGCCAGGCTGGCAGAGCGATGCCGGCTTCAGATGGACCCGGACGGGGAGGGTTCTGGCGATAGCTGAAGGGTTACGTCACTGCGGGGCATGACTAGTTCGGCAGAGCTGCCGTCGAGGACGACGCTGACCTGATCACGCACTACCCAGACGGCCGTAATGCGCCCCGGGCCCTTTGGCGTCATGACGTGGTCACCTACGTACGGCGACTGCGACCGCGATTGCACGTAGACATCGTGCTCGTAGCGCAAACAACACATCAACTTGCCGCAGGCTCCCGAGAACTTCACGGGGTTGAGGAACAGGCTCTGATCCTTCGCCATCCGCATGGAGACGGGAGCGAACTCCGTGAGAAACGATCGGCAACAGAACTCCCGGCCACAGGATCCGATGCCTCCGAGCATTCTGCACTGGTCGCGAGCGCCTACCTGATAGAGCTGCACACGGCATCGAAGCTGTCCTACAAGGTCGCGGACCAGCTCGCGGAAATCCACGCGCGTCTCAGCCACGAAATAGATGGTCACCTGGGATCCGTCGAAGGCGTACTCTGCGGATAGTGGCTTCATCGGGAGACCGAAATGCCTGATGCGCTCTGCCGCTGTGCGCAGCGCCGCTTCGGCACGACGCCGATTGTCCTCCTCTCGTTCGAGGTCCTGGGCCGTCGCGACGCGGAGAATGGGCTTCAGGGCTGGTCCGTTCGGATCGGGCTCGGTCTGTCTCGGCGGGGTACGCACAATCCCGATCTCCACTCCGCGGGATGTCTCGACAACGACGCGGTCGTTGACGTGAAGATCGTGTCCCGCCGTATCGAACAGATACTGCCTGCCCAGATACCGAAACGACACGCCGACAGCGGTGGCCATCTCGTCGCTCATTCCTTAGCCGCCCCGATCGCGGCTCCGTCGCGAGTCCCGGATTCGAGAGAGCTGCGGGCGACACGGTGCCGCTCCGCGAGGACGATGGCCCGCAACGCGTCAACCGCCTGGGCGAGGTCGTCGTTGACGATCACATAGTCGTAGTGCGCCGCACGTTCGAGCTCTACGCGCGCCTGGGAGATACGCTCCTGAAGGGCCTCCACCGTCTCGGTGGCCCGGTTCGAGAGGCGGGCGGCGAGTGCATCCAGACTGGGTGGACAGATGAAGATCAGCACAGCGTCCGGTATCTGGGCTTTGGCCGCAGCAGCGCCCTGGGTCTCGATCTTCAGCACCGCATCGGACCCGGAGGTGCACACCGCATCGAGCGCATCACGCGGAGTCCCATACCAGTTGGATCCGAACTGTGCGGTCTCGAAGAACCAGCCCGCCGATCTTCGCCGCATGAACTCCTCATGGGACAGAAAGACGTAGTCGCGACCATCGCGCTCGCCCGGCCGAGGGGATCGTGTCGTGGCGGTCACGACGCGACAGAGTCCCGGCAAGCGCAACGGATGCGACAGCAGGCCATCAAGGACGCAGTCTTTGCCGACGCCGCTGGGACCAGATACAACGAAGACACGCCCGCGCGGGTCCGTGAGCCCGGTGATCTCGCGCAACGTTCGTCTGTCCATGCCTTCAGATTACCTGACGGGCGGCGATCTGGCGGGCGTTCTGACGCGACCGAATCGCACAGCGTGAGCCTGCCGATGCGGGTCTGCCCAAAAACCGCCTGAAACCCTGCAGTCTCCGGCTCGTATTCTCATCATCGAGATCGGCGGACAGTCAGCCGGCGCACTACCGAAAGGCCGAGCGGCTCGTCCGCTCCCGGATGCAGGAGGGGATACCATGAGTGACGATCATGTCGCAAGAATACTGAAGATGCTGGAGGAAGGGAAGATATCGGCCGCTGAAGCGCAGGCCTTGCTGGCGGCCGTCAAAGTGGAGAACAAGGAGAGCCGCTCCGAGACTGGTGGGTCCCAGGCCGCCGAGCCGAAGGAGAGCCGCACAACCGCATCCGGATCGAAGACCTTCGACTTCCGCTGGGGACACCGCCGTAGCTTCCCCGTTGACTTTGCGGCCCTTGGCAAGCAGATATCAGCCGCCGTGAGCCGCATAGATCCGGAGCGGATCGTCAAAGAGGCCCGGATTGGGGACAAGCTGCGCGACTTCGCCCGAATGTGGCAGGACGACGATCACGGACGCCCGGTGAACCCCATGGGTCTTCCGACAGCGAGGCGCACCGAGACGACGCCGCTGGATATTGCTCCTGACGGCGCCCTTCAGATCGAGAATCGATACGGCGACATTGTTATCGTGGGAGGCAGTGACGCGCCTTCGATGGAGGTTGTCCGCGAGGCGTGGGCATCGAGTCAGGTCGAGGCCGAGATTCGTCTGGGTGAACTCGACATCGAAGTCAGCCCCATGGATTCCGACGAGAAGGACACCGATCCCGACGCCGCGCAGGGTCCTCCTCGGAGCATGAGCATTCAGGTCAGCACCCCGACCGAATGGCGCGACGGGATCGTGAGCGTTACGCTTCGATTGCCTGCAGGCATCCACGTCACTGCGCTGACCTCATTTGGCGACGTGCGGGTCACAGGCACCAGCGGCGGCGTAGAGGCTCGGTCAACATCCGGAAGCATCAGCCTGGATCGGTTGGGGGGCGAGATTCGATGCGAAGCTGTCAGTGGAGACATCAGAGCGTCGGGGCTGACCGGCAGGCTCATCGCCATTACGAAGAGCGGCGACATTGAAGCCGAGAGACTCGCTGTCGGCGCACGAGTGACCACCGTTAGCGGCGAGATACGCGTCAGCTTGATAGACTCAGGGGAGGTGGAAGCCAGGTCGGTGTCCGGCGATATCGTTGCCGAGCACGTCGGAGCTCAGGGACCTGCACAAGCGAGAGTCGAGACCGTATCCGGCGACGCCAAGCTGAGCGACATCAACGGCTCGCTGCATATCGCCACCGTCTCCGGCGACGTTGTCGGCGACCGCCTGAGCGTCAGCGATCTGGATGCCAGAGCCGTCTCGGGTGATCTGCGGCTGGACCTGTCCGGCGTCTTCGCAGGCACCGCCAAGGCCGAGACGGTTTCCGGAGACGTGAGCATTGCGACTCGGGAAGGAAGCAGCTTCCGGTTCGATCTGACGTCGCGGTCGGGTGAGGCCGTGTGTGAGCATCCGTCGCCTGACGTCGTGCGAACCGAGACGGGTCTTGCCGGCACCATCGGCTCGGGCGAGGGCTCGATCGTCGTTCACAGTCTTTCCGGCGACATTCAGATCACGCGGCCGGCGTGATCGGGATTGCCTAGGGAGAAGGCCTGCTAGGCGACGCTCCCAACGTTATGTGAACCGTTGCCGGCGCGTACGGGCCGATCTCGATCGAGAGCGACCCGCCGTGCCGAATGGGAACGGATTGGGGCCGCTCGCCAACCAGGTTGGTTCGGAAAGCGCGGACCGATCGGCGCCACGGTACGCGCAGTTCGGCGTGCGTCGGCTGCGCGCTCAGGTTCAGCAGGTGGATGCTTAGCTTTTCGCCATCTCGCTCTATCCCGAACACCTCGGCTCCGCTCACGCTGATCGGCGGGCTGAGGATGGCCTCGGACGGCGCATCAACGAGTGCGAACTCCGAGCCATCAAGAACGCTCCCTTGCCAGCGCGCGCGTGCCGGATCCGGCGCCGCCAGCGCACATTCCTGACCGAACCGAGCCGCCCGGATGGGATCGTACGACCCAGGTGCCAGTTCGAGGCTGAAGGCATAGACCAGAGGCCCGCCCTGACGTGCGCAGTAGTTGGTGTCCCAATAGTTGTTGAACGCGTAGGCAAAGACGACGTCTGCGGGCTCCACCTTGCGCAGCCACCGGCCCCGGAAGATATCGCCGAAGGTCACCAGAGGCGAATGGGGCATGGCGACAGTGACGCAGTGTTCCGCGTCCGCAATGGCAGCGTGCGTCGAACATGCGTACCAGTCGCGACATGCCCCAGCAAGCTGCGAGCGCTCGGCTTCGACGAAGCCGAACGGCACGTCTACGAACGCGCGCGACGACGCAGCCTGGACGGCAGCCGGAAAGGCGAAGTAGCCAGCCTCTTTGGCTGTGGTCGCCGACTTGTGCACCACATTGCGCAGGTGAACGCGCCCGGAGGCATCCACAATCACCCACGAGTCAACATCCGGCAGGT
>JAAYVH010000126.1 GCA_012517255.1 Chthonomonadales bacterium | reverse complement strand
CGAACTCGCCGACCATCACGCCCACGCCCCTGGCCTCAAGCTCTTTCCACGGCTTGATGAAGCGCTCCCTGTGGAACTCCCTGTCCCACACCTGCGAGCCCTCCTTGAGCGGATACGTCGGCTCCGGCCAGCGGTCGCTCCCGCCCACCCAGTTCGCATGCCAGTGCGATATGGGCATCGGCTGATAGCCCCGCGTGGCGGCAGCGACGCCGAGCCCTGCAAGCTCCATGGGAGCGGTGTTGCCCCACGATCGGCCATCGCACACAATCAGCCTCTGGGGATCCTGCTCGCGAATGGCCTCGCACATGCGCGCCACGACCTTCCTGTGCGCGTCGGGGGCGACCATGGCAGGCTCGTTGAACAGGTTGAAACTGAGGCGGCTGTTCGGGATGCCCTTGTAGCGACGCGCGAAGGCGGCCCAGTGGAGGGCGCAGACGCGCTGGGCCTCTTCATCGGTCCACAGGTCCTTTGCCTCGGCGGGGCGCGCAACCGTGTAGCCCGGCGCGCGGTGGAAGTTCACATGCACATGAACGCCGTGCTTCTCTCCCAGGCGCACGGCCTCGTCTATTTCCTTCAGCGCCGGCTCTTTGAGCCGCGTCCAGTCGGCTTCGTCGGTCCAGCAGCGATAGTCCATGGGCAGCCGCGCGAAGTTCATGCCCCATTCGGCGATCCACATGAAGTCCTGCTCATCGAAGCGCGACTGATTGGCCACATTGAACTTGGACAGCAGGTTGAAGCCCCGCCACCGGGGCAGCTTGTCGGGTCTCGGCTCGGGCAGCCTGCGCTGTCCCTCAGCCTCTGCGTCCAACGCCAGCGTTGCGGCCATCGCCACGGTCATGCCGATCATCTCCCTGCGATTCATGGTGGGTTCGTCCTCTTCTGATGGATTCGTCCATCCCCGAGGAGTTTCCTGCACCCCGCAGGATGGAACGGCCTGTCAGCGGCCGCGCGGCGATGTCCTCGCCGCTTGCCTGTAGAGCTCCGCCATCTGCCGGGGACTGACCATGACGAAGTCGGGCGGGAGCCTGGACTTCAGGTCTGCGAGCCATGCGGGATAGTAGATCCAGCTGATCGCCAGGGCGCTCATGAACCCCGGGCGCGACTTCGGCGCATGCGCTGTGATCTCGCCGAGGAGCCACGCGTTCTCGTCTTCCATCTTCTTCCCGGTAAGGTCGCCCGGCTCGGTCCAGACCCTGAAGTTGGTCAGCGTGTCGAAGACCACCGTGTCGTCGAGCATGCGTGCCGCGGCATCCGGCTGGACATCGGCATGTCGGCCCAACCCGGCAAGGATGAAACGAAGCCCGGGAATGCCGCGCGTAAAGCGACGGAGCAACGCGTCGGGCGGCCTCGCTTCCGCCGTACCGCCGGTATAGATCTCCAGGCCGTCCATGTCCAGACGGCGCAAGTACTCGCCCGTACGACGGACGAAGTCCGCCCATATCCGCTCGCGGTCGTCGCGGCGGAACCGCGACGCAAAGATGGGCGCGTTCATATAGATCAGACCGAAGAAGGTGTCGTTGGCCGTTCGGCGCTCGTAGTACCATTGCGCGACCAGAGGCAGCGCGTCGACGAGCGTCATGTTCATGCCGTAGCCTGTCGGCGCCGAGCCGCGCGCAGGGTCGGCCCAGATTCCCTGCTGATAGAGCTGCCAGTACCAGTGTGCGTCGCCGCTGTCCATGATGCTGACGGCGAGGTAGAGCCTGTCCGTCTGAAGCAGCGGAGCAGGCGGCGACGGCTGCCGAAAAACTCCCGAGGGCGGCCGTATCGCGCTGTGGACGGTGCCGTTCGAGGTGAACTGCGTGCCGGGCACCCATTTGCCGAACTCCGACAGCAGACGCACGCCCGTGTACTCCTCGATGCCCTTCGTGCCGTACATGGGCCAGCCCATGACCGGAATGTTGCCGGGCGTCCGGGCGAGCAGCTCCTCGGCGAACTCCATCTCGGCCTTCGGGTCGGCGCCAGCCTCGCCATCGAGCGGCGATGACACCCAGAAGAGGAACGCACGCTGCTGCATCGCCACGTCGCGCGACAGAAGCGCCGTGCTCAGCGGGTGCTCCCAGGCAATGAGGCCGCGGCTCATCGCTGCCCAGTGACGATCCATCACGTAGCGATAGGCGTCCACATTGCGCTTCCATCGTCCGCGAAGGTCCTCGACGATGGGAAGACCGAACCGACGCGCCACGGCGGCAGAGCATGGCAGGCTCTTCATGATCGAGCCCAGCATCCATGCCGCGTGTCGCGAACCGGGCAGCGCATCGTCCCAGACGATTGCGCCCCTGACCGCCGCGCGGAAACGCGCAAGGACGGCTTCGGGGCCGTCGAGCCGCTCCTCCTGTCCGGTGTAGCCCTTCTCCTTCATGTAGGCGAGCCAGCGCTCATCGAAGCCCGGCGGGTTGGTGGGATTGATCAGGTAAAGGCGCGGCGCACGGCGATTGACGATCCCCTGCAGCGCAGTCATCAGGGCGCACACGTCCGGCCCGTCATGCGAAACATCGAGGACGACAAGGCGCCGCGGTAGCTGACCCGGGGTGCGCGGATACCAGGTGTTGGGGGCCTTCGCGGGCCGTCGCTCGGCTATGTTGGCGAGCTGCACCTCCGAGCGTTCGAGCGACACGTCGTCAATCCACAGGCCGTCGGCCACGTCGTCCGCCATGAATTGCACGCTGATGCGCCCCGTGCCGGAAGGCGTCGTAAACCGGAACGCAGCCTCCTGCCAATCGTAGTCGCCGACCGGCAGCGGCTGTCGGTGCTCGCCGGCGCCCTCGTAGGCGACCCCCACGAAGCACTTGCCGACAGCGTGACCCCGCACATGGAAGCGCAGGACGTAGGTCGTCTCCGGTTCGGCCTTCAGCCATTCGGTGGTGACCAGCACATAGCGATAGGCCTCATGCTTGGTCGCGCTGCGAATCCGCAACGACCGGTTGCCGCTTCTGGCGACCGTGGCGTCAACTTCGGCCGAGCCGTCCGTCCCCGGAGCCACCCCCCGTATCCAGCCCTCGGCGAAACCTGCGGCATTCAGGCTCTCAAAGCCGGGATTGGGGATCGACACCGCCTGCCGCTCGACCGCGCCAGCCATAGCCGCGAGCATCAGGACACCGGCAAACAGCATCGCCATGCCGAGCACCTCCCCTTCTTTACATATCACCGTTGCCAGCGTCGTTTCGACCGACGGCCTCGCGCTTCCTCCAGGCCTAAGGTTCTCGACATTGCTGTGTCCGAGAGGAGATCGCTCGGACACAGCGAATCTACGGGGAAGTACCACTCGCTCTCAGAGGAGGAGCCCATGCGCATTCTGACCTTAGGCATTGCGGCGTTCGGCGTGTTGCTGTGGCTGGCCCACGGAAACCCGTCGGCAGCCGACGGCGCCATGTTCGCCAACGGGCTGCTGCCGCCGGTTCCCGTGCCCGCAGACAACCCCATGGACGCTGCCAAAGTCGAGCTCGGCAAGCAGCTCTATTTCGACACCCGCCTGTCCAAAGACAGCACTACCAGTTGCGCCACGTGCCATAGCCCGGACCACGGATGGGCTGATCCCAAGCCCGTCTCCGAGGGAGTGGGGCGTCAGAAAGGCGGCCGCAACGCACCCACCGTTCTGAACTCGGCCTATATGCCGCTTCAGTTCTGGGACGGCCGGGCAGCCACACTCGAGGAGCAGGCCCTCGGGCCCATCCAGAACCCGGTGGAGATGGCCATGACCATGGTCGAGGCTCTCGATCGCATCAAGGCCATACCCGGCTACGTCGAAGCGTTCCGCCGGATCTTCGGGACTGAGCCCACCGAAGAGGGCGTGGCCAAGGCCATCGCTGCGTTCGAGCGCACCGTGATCTCCACGGACTCGCCGTACGATCGCTATGTCAGGGGCAACAGATCGGCCATGAGTCCGTCCGCCGTGCGGGGCATGAACCTCTTCAACGGCAAGGCCCACTGCACCCCGTGCCATAGCGGTCCCAACTTCTCGGATGGCGATTTCCACAATCTCGGCGTTGGCTATGCTGCCGGTCGGTACGCCGATAAGGGACGCTTCGATGTGACCAAGAACCCCGCCGATCTGGGCAAGTTCAAGACGCCGGGTCTGCGAAGCATCGCCCTCACCGCTCCCTATCTCCATGACGGCTCCGAAAGGACGCTGGCGGATGTCATCGAGTTCTACGACCGGGGCGGCAATCCCAACCCGAACCTCGATCCCCTGATGTTGCCGTTGCACCTCACCGCACAGGAGAAGGCGGATCTGGTGGCATTCCTCGAGGCGCTGACCGGCGAGCCGGTGAAGATCACCCCGCCGACGCTGCCTCCCGCCGCAGGAGGGAAGTGATGAGGACGAATGCGATGCGTTCTGTGAGCCGCCTGGGTCTGGGGGCTGCGGCGCTCTGCGTTGCGGCCGCGTTGATGCAGCCAGCTTCGGCGGTGCCTGTGTTCGCTCGAAAGTACGGCTTCAACTGCACCATGTGCCATTCGGCGTTTCCAAGGTTGAACGACTTTGGGCTGCGGTACCGGCGTAACGGGTACCGTATTCCGGGCCGCGAGAACCTCGAGAAGCTCGTCTATGAGACCCCGACGCCGCTCGCCATGCGCACGAGCGTCGGCTACAACTCGGAGACGTTCAGCAACACGCCGGAAACCACGAACGTCGCCGAGTTCCAGCTCAACGGCCTGGACATGCTCTCGGCGGGCCTGCTGGGAAGGAACATCGGCTACTTCATGGTCTACACGCCTCAGATTGCGGCGGGTCGAGGCGTAGCGGGACAGGATGGCGCATTGGAGGCTGCCAATGTGGTGCTGTCATCGCCCAGGAGCACGTGGTTCTACGCGCGTCTCGGGCGCTTCGAGCCGGCCTACGTCCCGTTCAGCGTGAAGCGGTCGTTGACGGTGGCATCCTACGAGATCTACGACTTCGCATTCCCGGGCGGGCCTCCGTTCGCCGACACTCGGACAGGCGTCGAGATCACGGGTTGGGGCGATCCGGGCATCCGCTACGCGGCCGGTCTCATTGACGGGTCCGACACCAACAGCGCCAGCGACTCGCCTGCCGATATGTACCTGCGCCTGGAAAAGGTCATCGGAGCCGGCGAAGGCCAGACGGCAGGGCATCGTATCGGACTGACAGGCTATCGCGGCCTGGCGCGTCCTGAGAGCGGCGCCTCGCCCCGGAAGAGCTTCACGCGTGTGGGGGCCGATGCCAGCATGAACGTCGGCATCTGGAACCTCGGAGTCCAGTACCTTCATGGCGAAGACAACCGGGAGCTCTGGGGCACGGCTGAGAACGTGAAGTTCGACGGCGGCTTCGCCGAGCTGCTGTGCCATCCGAGAACCGATCTGGTTGCGTTTGCCCGTTACGACTGGGTGGATACTCCCTCATCCGTTCGCATGGGCGTCAACCGATGGACCGTCGGCGGCCGATATTACCTCGAGGATAGCGTTGCGGTGCACCTCGAATACTCGCACCGCACGCAGAGCCCCATCCAGACCGGCCTCGGGCATGCCACGGAGCGGCTCTTCACAGCCCGCGTAGACTTCGCTCTGTAGGTCCGCCGGTGCATTCCTGCGGCGCTCGAAGGTCGGGCGCCGCAGGAACGCGGCAGGAGGCCTCTAGCGCCCCGCCTCGCCGTACAGCCTGACATACTCCGCAATGGTCACCGGCACGTATTCGGGCCCGAGTCGGCGCACGACCTCGACATAGTCCGTGGGGTCAAACGCCCAGCTCAGGCGCAGGCCGTGACGGGGGTCGGACGGGCGTTTGTAGTCAACGACACGCCGGTGCAGTCGCGACATTGAGGGAGCTCATCGCTGTGCCAGCATTCGCCTACTTCTCTACGGCGAATACTTTGCGGGATTCGGCGACCCACTTGAGAGAGTAGCGGCTCCCGAGGAAGCTCCGCACCGACACCATTCGGTCTTCATCGGAAGGTATGCCCGTCGCGCTGGACATGGCTGCCGAGGAGGCGTGCGCCGCTCCGCCCCGCAGTTCGGCGGGAATGACCGCAGCAGGCTGATCGCCCATGCCCTGCCGGTAGATGACAAGTTTCGCGTCAGATGCAGCAGGCGGCTGCATGGCCTTCCTCACCGCTTCGATCACCTGGTCCTTGCGGACGTTCTTGCCCGGGCACGTGGTGTGCGTGGTCTTCGGGTCTTCTTTGTGGAACCGGATCGTGTCGGCCGCGAAGCCGCCCTTCTTGCAGAGCGTCGCGAGAGCCGACACGGCATTGGCCCGCACCATGGCGCCGGGCCCGGTATCGAAGGGCTCCGAGCCGTACTCTCCGAGCATCTCGATGCCCCATGCCACGGCGTTCCAGCTCGGGCTATGGACGCCCTTGCGCGTGAGGGGGTTCAGGACCCAGATGCCGTTCTGATCCACGAAGAGGTGGGGGCATCCAGACCATCCCTTGCCGAGGTAGAAGCCGTGCAGATTCTGAATGTGCTGCGGCGTGAATCCGTTGGGCCTCTGCGCCAGCGACGGCACAGCCGTATTGTGGAGGACGATGAAGTCGGGCTTCCAGCGGCTCAGCGACAGCCCGTCTACGTAGGTCGCGAAATCATCGTCCGAAAAGCGTCTGCCGACGATGTCCCATGCCATGGCGAGGTCCTTTCCTCATCCAGAGATGCATCCACCCATGACTACGGGCGTCGGATGCTCTCCGACGCCCGTCCTTGCCTTCGCCATCGGGGTGGGCGGACTTGAACCGCCGACCTCGCAGTCCCGAACCGCGCGCTCTACCAAGCTGAGCCACACCCCGGCTCCACGTTGTCAAGGGCTAAGTATGGGCCATCGCGCCGCCGGGTGTCAAGCCGGGCGGCACGCAAGCCCCGACGGAGGACGCATCTCACGCGCATCCTCCGTCGGCGAAACTGCCCTGAGCAGTTCTTACTGGCGGTTCTCAGGGATGTTGCGGCACTGGTTCTGCCAGTCGCGCAGCACGTTGCTGTCGGGGCCGGACCACCACTCCCACAGGAAGTCGTCGGCAGGCACCTGCCCGGGAGCCCAGTTGAGAGCGCCGAACGTGGCGCAAGCGTTAATCGCCTTCACGTGGCCGTCGTAGAAGCACCAGGCCGACTTGGCCGAGTTGTGGCCGTTGAACATGCCCTTGGAGCCGTCGAACCACACGGTCCACGGCAGCGTCCACGTACCGAGGTCGGGATACCACTCGCGCGATTCGATGATCATCACGAGGGTCGCGGGGCGCGTCGGCTCGGACAGCTTGCGACCCGTCGGGGCGTATCCGGTGTGCGCCCAGCTATGGCATCCGGCGTACGACCGTCGGGCCATGGGCTGCTGCCATGCGAGCTGGGTGTCTCCGCAGAGTCCCCAGGCCCACAGGGGCTCCTCTTCGTGCTCCCACATCGGACAGACGGTGACGCCGGAGTTCTTGATGTAGGGGTAGACCGAGTAGCGCCAGTCCCAGACGTTGCGCACGATCCGCCCGTCGAACGACGTCCCAACTTCGTTGCAGTTGCCGGACTGTCCGCCGTAGGGCAGCTTCTCATCGTAGTCCTGCGCATACTGCAGACAGGCCAGGCCGATCTGTTTGATGTTGGAGATGCACTGCGTCCGCTTTGCCTGAGCGCGGGCCTGAGCAAAGACCGGGAACAGGATCGCCGCCAGGATGGCGATGATGGCGATCACAACAAGCAGTTCGATCAGCGTGAAACCGTTACGTTTCATGATGCAGCCTCCTTTGGCATCCCGCGCGGCACACTTCATCGCGCGGCATAGGTCAGGTATTAGACGAAACCGCGGCCATATCCTTCCCGCCAGCGCAAAAAAACGCCGCCCATTGTGCCGCACCCCGAGGCAGGACTCTCGGCGGCGCATGGCAAAGACTCGCGCAAGCACTCTGTCAGGAGGAACGCCAACATGGCCACAGACACGGTTCGCATGGGGGTGATCGGCACGGGCGGCATGGGCTCTGGCCACTGCTCGTGGATGCACGAAACGCCCGAAGCCGAGCTCACATGCGTATGCGACATTGACCCCGAGGTCGCACAGGAGGCATCCAGGAAGTTCGGGGTGCCCGCCTTCACCAGCGCGACAGATCTGCTCCGCAGCCGTCTCGTCGATGCCGTCATTATCGCTACGCCCCACTACTTCCATCCGCCCATTGCCATCGAGGCGTTCAAACGGCGCATTCACGTGCTGTCCGAGAAACCCATAGCCGTGAGCGTTAAGGCGGCCGACAAGATGATCGCCGCTGCCGAGAAGTCCGGGTGCGTGTTCGGCGTCATGTACCAGATGCGTGCGCTGGGCCGCATGCAGCTCGCCAAGAAGATCGTCGAAGAGGGGAGGCTGGGCGAGATCTATCGCACCTCGCTCGTGGTCGGCTGGTACCGGAGTCAGGCCTACTACAACTCGGGCGGATGGCGGGCCACATGGACCGGCGAGGGCGGAGGCGTCCTCATCAACCAGGCGCCCCACTTCCTCGACCTCTTCGCATGGCTCGGAGGGCTGCCGGTGCGGCTGACCGGCAATACGCGCACGCGCATCCACGATATCGAAGTCGAGGACGAGGCCTTCGCGCTGCTCGAGTATGCCAACGGCGCCCACGGCTACCTGTATGCGAGCACCACCGAGGTGCCCGGCCACGAGCAGATCGAGATATGTGGCGACCGGGGCAAGCTCATGCTGCAGGGATCCACGATCCGCGTGTGGGAGAACAAGCAGCCCATACGCGAGCATTCGCGCGAGGCAAAGGAGATGTGGGGCTCGCCCGGGTCCGACGAGATCACGCTCGACATACCTGCGGGCCAGGGCAAGCATCAGGAGATCACGCGCAACTTCTGTCGCGCCATCCTCTACGGCGAGCCGCTCATCGCGCCGGGCGCCGAGGGGATCTGGGCCGTGGAGCTCATCAACGCGCTCATCATGGCAGGCAAGACGGGCAAGCCCGTGGAGCTGCCGGTCAATCGCGCCAGATACGAGAGGCTCCTCGCCAGCCTGCAGGCCACGTCGGCAGGCAAGGCGAAGGTCGAGGCCCGTCGCGAGACCGACCCGCACTACGTAAAGTAAGGCGCCATGCCCGCCGCATGACGCGGCGCCGACCAGGGGAGCGGCCCTCGCCGGTTGGCGAGGGCCGCGGGTCTTGCTGTGCGGTTGCCTGGCTACGTCGCGATCGGCGGCGGGACGTCTTGCTTCCGTTGCCGGCGGTAGCGCCATATTCCGAGCGGCGCAGCCCACAGGCCCATTGTTCCGAGCAACGTGAGCGTGCCCGCTTCAGGAACCACGTTAGGGTCGCCCGACGGATTGATGCGGCCGTAGATGCGAAGGCTCGGTGGCCCAGGCGTGATGCCGTTGGGAAGTCCGCTATCGAAGGGGTCGAGGTTGGCATCCACGGCGATGTACGTGAAGTCTATCAGCGCATCGTACTGGACCCCGTTGGCAGGCAAGGACCAGAGAAACGCCGATGCATCGAACGTGCCCAGCCACGCCGTCAGGCTTTCGCCAGCCCCGACCTGATCACCAATATGGTTTTCGCCCTGAGACGTCCACCACGTTCGGCCATCCAGGGAAGGAGGCGATCCCGAGAACCCATCGTAGTATCCCCCGATCCACATGTCCTGGGTGCTCGATAGATTGCGCACGAGCGCATAGAAGTTCAGGCTCATGCCTCCCGGCACTGTTCCCGATACCCAGGAGCCCAGATCGAACGTCAGTGTCGAGGGAATCGGGGTTACCCCTCCCTCGAGCATACGCATATCCCACGGCTCTGCCGTGGCGCGGGAGGCAGCCAATCCCGCCAGAACCACACCAGCTGCAAGGATTGCGGCCGCTTTGTTGCGTCTGATTGTCATGGCAAGTGTCAACCTTTCTCCGCCACTCTGCGTCTCGGTGATCGGCGCTTGGCGTCGCCGCCCGAAGGCGGCGACGCAAGCTCCCCGATCAGGGTACGAAGACGAGCAGATTGGGCGTGTTGGTATACGACACGGGCGGCGCCGCGCTGTTCTCGAAGGTGCAGGTGAACTTCGAGGTGAAGTTCGGCGGCGCGGGCGTCGGCAGGGCCCAGCGGACGGTAATGTCGGAGAACCCGCCGCTCGCAGCGATGGTGGTTGGCAGCGGCGTCAGGATCGCGTCGAGCGTAACGCCCTTGTTAGCCGACCATCCGGAGAAGGCGACATTGAGCGCGATTCCGGCCCCGACGTTGGTCACGCGGTACGTCACGGTCTCATAGCCCGGCGTGAACGAGCGACTCAGCACCCGATAGCGGAGGATCGGCGTTGCGGGCGCCAGCGTGGTGAATGTAGCGTCGCTGGTGGAGCCGGAAACGCCGCCTGCGGTCGTCGCTGTGATCTTGAAGTGGTACGTCTTGCTGGCGGTCAATCCGCTCAGCGGGATGGTGTGGTGGGTCTGGAACGCCGGTGTCAGCGGGGTAGTCAGCCCGTAGGCAGCGGTCAGCCCGTAGTCCACCTTGCCCTTGGTCAGTTGCGGAGCTCCGCCTGCGTTGGTCGTGTCGAAGCTGATCGTCGCCGATGTCTCGGTAATGTCATGCACCGAAACGTTCTTAATCTGGACGGCGCTCGGCGTGACGCTGGCGTTGTCCTTCAGGTTGATCGTCTTGTAGATCGTTGCGGTGTCCGGCACTCCCACGGCGACGATGTTCGACTTGACCCTCAACCCGACGATGATGGCCGACGGGAACGATGCCGGGTTGAACTCGAACGTGTAGGTCTGCACGCCGTCCTTGGAGCCCACATTGAGGTTGGGATCGCCAGACGAGGAGCCCTGATCGAACAGCGGCGGTGCCTCGGATAGGCCGGTGTTGTACGGCAGGGCATTGGCGGGCCACTCCCACCAGAACTGGCTGATGCCGAGCGCGTTCTTCGGAGCAAGAACCGACGACGGATCCGGGTTGTAGCTGGCCGTGCCGGTGAACTTAATGGTTACCTTGCCGTCTGGCAGAACGCCAACCGTGTCGCCATCCTGGTTGGATGCGCCCTGCGCCTCGAAGCTCATGATCGCGTTCGGCGGATAGGGCGCCGGAATCACATGGACCACCACGGTGGTAGACGACTGCTGGCCCGCGTCATCCCATACGGTCAGGGTGACCGTTCGATCTATGGGGGTTCCGCCGGGTCCCAAGCTGAAGTGGTGCACGGCCTGGTTGCCGGAGGGGTAGATGCCGGGGGCTGTCGGCACATAGCCCCCGGGCGCACCGGGGAACGGAAGATCGTATTCTACATCCGGCGTGCCGTCGCCCCAACTCCACCGCACCTTCTTGACGTATCGCGAAGGGTCGAGGTGGTAGGAACCAAACCGGAAATCGGGCGCTATGCCGTTGCCGCCCGGATCAAAGACGGCATAGTGGTCCACGCCGCCTACCTGGTCGGGAACGTAGGTCTCGCCTGCCGGGTCGCTGGGCCTGGAGATGACGGCGACCGGCGGCGGCGTAAACACCGTGGACTGGCAGACCAGGATGTCCCACGGCGTAACCAGGTTGATGCCAGCACTGCCGTCCGAGTAGCCGGTCGACCATTCGCCGAGAACGAACGGCGCGATGGCGCCGCCGCGAGCTCCGACTGGCTCGTAGTGCCCGTCAAAGCTCCCCGAGAAGATCGAGCTGGTGATCGTTGGGTTGCCGGGCCAGCTCTGATGCCCGAGATCCGTCGGGGGTCCCGGAGCTGTCGGCGCAGCGCCGACAATGAAGTCGGCCAGCACGTCGAACCACTGTCCCGACCAGTTGGGCTCGCCGTCGAAGTCAACCAGCGGTCCGCCCATCGGGTCGGTCAACGTACCGATGCCGTAGGCGTTGAGACCCTTGAACATGTTGTACATGCCATACGCGTCGCGCGCGCTGGTCCAGCCATACAATTGGTAGTCGGGTGCAAAGAACCACCGATAGAGGTAACTCAGAGCGCCCTCGACGCGGGGATCGGTGATGGGTGCGCCCACATGATGGAGCGCGACCAATCCGCCCCCGGTCTTTCCGGCATTGTCATAGGTATAGAAGGGCTCGTAGTCTTGCCCGCCATAGATGTGGAAGGTCCTTGCGGCGCCCGTACGATAGTCGGTGCCGCCCACGGTCTCGGCGACCGTGCTGTGCCAGTTCGTGGTCAGCCAGAGGTCCAGGGCTGCTTTGAAGATCGGATCAGTGTCAATGGGCCCCGGCAGGAGGCCCGGGTTCGGCGTGTTCAGGTGGGCTTGCTGCGCTGCGGCAAGCCCGATGGCATACCAGCCCACAGCCGAGCCGTCGCTGTCTGCGGGGTACGCGGAGTAGCGTGCGCCGCCCTCCCACGGCCCGGACTCCGACTGTGCGTACTGCATGCCATCGACGAAATCGCCGAGGAGGTCATAGTAGCTCGCGTAGTCGGAGCGGTTCGGCACGGGCGCCTCGGTATAGCCGGCCTGCGAGATCGCTTGAAGCTGCATGCCGCCTTCGTAGATCGGCTCGCCCGAAGAGCGCAGGCCGATGCCGTTGGGGACGCCGCCGGGACCGTGCGTGTCGGGGTTGAACGGCCCGAACGTCGCGAAGACCTTGGGCGTAATGCCGGCGCTGTAGAGGTTGCCTGAGTCGGTCAGCCAGTTGATCAGCCGGTTCAGGTCCTCGACGTAGGCGTCCTTGCTCGGATCGTTGCTGATGTTTTTGCCGCCGGTGATGGCGCGCCCCGTGTTCGAGAAGCACACAGCCGTCATCGCGCTGGACCCGACGGTATTACCATAGGGGCCATAGTTGTACACGTATCCGACATCGGCCGCGGGATGCCCGCCCGTGGCGTAGCCGTCTATCCGGTTGATCTGTGTATGCAGGTACCAGAGCCCCTCATCCGTCGAGCGGGCGATGCGGTTCGATCGAACGGTGGGATTGCCGACGATAACGTAGTAGTAGCCAACAGCCGATACCGCCATGGCGTCGGTCACGGTGATCTTCGCGGTGATCGGCGTGCCGATGGGATCGCTATAGGTGTGCCAGGCGGCAGCTCCGTTGTAGCCGTCCACGATGCCGGCTGTGGATATGACGGGAGAGCCGTCGCCCGGATCCCAGTCCACGGTGTACGGGGGCGTCCCGCCCTGCACAACCGCCTTCAGTATCGTCGGAACTCCGGCAAACACCGTGTGCCGACTGAGCAGGCTCGGCGGATGACTTGCATAGGAGGCGTCGGCCACCCACGGCACCGGCTGAATGGTAAGCGGACCGGGCGCGAGGGGGCGGTACTTGATCCCGGCAGGAACCTCGACTTTCGGGCGCGGACCCGCATGGTCCGCTTCCACGATGTTCTGCGAAACGATCCGGATCTCGTCGGGCGCCTGAACCACATAGTTCCCGTGGGGGAGGCGAATGGTCGTTATGGTACGGTTGCCGATCGTCCCCGACCACGCGAGTTTGCCATCCAGGCGGGTTATGATCCTCACAGGCGTGGAGACTGCATATCCCAGTACGGCGATGCCCTGTCGCGTGTAGATGCCCCTTGAGAAGATCGGTTTGGTCGGAGCCCGACCTCTCTGGGCATTGCCTACAGGCGACAGCATGGCAAGCGCCGCAAACGACAGGACAGCGAAAAGCAAGGACTTGCGCATAGTGCTGTACTCCTTGGTATTGCCGGCATAGCGCCGGTGTCGGTCAGGGGATCCTGTCGCCTCCCCTGGGAGCGCACTGCTACGGCTTGCGAGAGGTGTTCGATACGGGGTGCAACTTCTTCCAATGGTCGAGCGCGGCCTGAAGTACCCGGTTCAGCGGGGCATCGCATAACCACGGGCGAGGGCCTTTCTTGGGAGCAGGCCCGAAGGCCTTTAGATCCGCATAGGCGGCGATCTCCACCAGGTACTCGCCGTAGCGGATATGGATGCGGCGTAGATAGCTGGCCGGTTGCCCTTCGGACGCCACGGTCTCCGCAAGGTCCCGAGCTTCGTCCCCGGCTCGCAGCTGCTTCACTGTTCGCGTGGTATACGGGCTCTTACGCTCCGGCAGCGCAGTCTTGGCGAAGCCTTTGTGCGCCTCCTCGGCGGACTCTGCCTTCCAGACGCGGTACTTCACGTAGGCGCCAGCAGGCATCCAGCGGTTGTCACCCACCGTGACGATGCCGGCCTGGTAGACTGTCGCTCCGCCAAACCGCGCCTTGGGCCGTTCGAACATGTCCGACCCTTCGTAGCGCCAACGTTCGTCGGGCGTAAAGAGCGACTTGTCGAGCATGAGCAACCTGGCATGCTCTCTCGTGGCGGCATCGACCGCCCCGTCTTGCTTCTGCGGCGCTTCGCGACTCGCCGGCGACGCGCCGGGTCCAGCCTGAGACGCGAGGATAGCGATCATACCCATCAACGACACTAGCATGGTCTGGCCCTCCGACTTCCGACGCGCCGGTGCACCGCGCTGCAGCGATGCTCCACGGACGCGGTAACCGTATTACGGGCAGTACGCGCCCCCCGACCTCGCTGCTTCCTTAGTCCAGCTATATTTTCCTGAAGCGCTGCCGTGTGAGGCAGAATGATGCGCTGACGTACTCAACTGCCGCGATCCGCGCCCATCCCGTGAGGACGTGTCGGTCGCCGAACACGTGCGGGCACAGGGTTTGGCATGGCGCGCCTCGGGCCATCCCATGCGCCCCCGTGCGCTGCGCTTACACGGTTGGGTAAGGGGATGCGACGCGCACGACCGGGGCGTCAGCCCCGGTCAAGCGACGGGCACTACCACCTCACCCAACGTTGATGATGGGGTAGGAAGGCGGCGCGCTATCCCGGCCCTGCGGGCCGGTCTGAACAATGTTGGCCCTGCAGGCCGAACGGCCGCCATCCGGACGAACATCGCCCGCCTGGATTTCGACACGGCGCTTCGCGCCGGCTCAATCACCGGCGGGCTGCGTGTGCACCACGCAGGGGCGTATCAGCCGGACGACCGACGACGCGATCGTATGATCCGAGGCGGTAACCGGCTGGTACGCCCGTGCTCGTACGAACCGCCACGTCACCGATCGTCCTGGGCGAACCAACCGCGCGCTGCCGCGGTCCTCTTCTCGAGGGTTCCGCTCGGCGGTTGATTCGCCCCTACGGGCTGCCGGAGGGCGCGCACAATGGCAAACGACGATGTGTCACGCCATCGCGAGCGAAGCGACGCGATTCCGAGCAATCCATGCCGATCCGATGCTACGGCCTATGAACCTTCGAGATTGCCGCGCTTCGCTCGCAATGACGTGTCGGCGTCGCGGCGTCCCTGGTAGGGGCACGTTGCAACGTGCCCCAAGGCGGCACCCGCGCCACGCGATCGTAGGCCCTGCGGGCCGAACAGAGCAAACCCGGCCTTTCGGGCCGAACGACCGCCATCGAGACGAACATCGCCCGCCTTGATTTCGACACGGCGCTACGCGCCGGCTCAATCACCGGCGGGCTGCGTGCGCGCCCCGTAGGGGCGTGTCTGCCGGACGGCCAGTGGTGCGAGCACACAATGCGCGGCTGCATCCGGCTGGTACGCCCTTGTTCGGACGAATCGCTGCGTCATCGGCTGGCGTGGGCGAACCAACCGCGCGCCGCCGCGTACATCATGGCGGCGGTGGCGCTCGGCGGTTGATTCGCCCCTACGGTCTCTCGGAGCGCTCTCCATGGTTAGATGCGGCCCGTTTCGTCATCGCGAGCTCGGGCGCGGCGTGGCCGCGGTGGGTGAGTGAGAAAGCGTAGAGAGCTTTCTGAGGAGCGCAGCGAAGCGATCTCGAACAGAGACCACCGATCAGCATTTCGGCGTCACATTTGGCGTGCTCGATGTGTCATACCAATAAGGCGTTCGCGCAGGACGTGAGCCTGGCGTAACGCCTCGGAATGACGCATAGTAGCGCGGTTGCGTCGCGCGATTGTCGTGCAAGTCCACGCGCTACGGGGGTTACTCGCCGATGACGATTCTCAACCTTGCCTCGCCGCTGAGCAGCGATGATCTCTCGATGATCTCGGCGTTGTGCGGTCGCAAAGCGCGCCGCGTCGTTGATCTGGGGCACGCGTTCTCCGAGACCGAACCGCTGGCGCCTCAGGTTCGAGCTCTGCTGGACACCCTCGGTTTCACGTCCTCGGACTGGCAGAAGCAGTCTATCGTGGTGAACCTGCCAGCCGATTCGGTGGCCTCGACGCTCATCGTCGCCGACATTGCAGGTCGCCGGGGACGCACGCCGAGCGTTATACGCTGGAAACCCTCCGGCAACCGCGGGCGCATGGAGCCTTTCGAGGTGATTAGCCTCCATGAGATCCGCAAGGAGGCGCGGCACCAGCGCAAGGGATGGGCCTTGCTGGGAGGCCAATCGTCGAACGACGAGGACTGATGCCGAGCGCAGGCCACGGGTACCGTTCTGCTGCGGTTCTCGGTCGCACCAGAGGCAGCTGTCCATCATGAGGGAGGATAACCCGTGAGACTGCTTGGCGCGATGGCTCTGATTGGCCTCGTGTGTTCCGTGCATGCCGGCGCCCGCAACGCATCTTCGCCGGATGCGTACCTGGCCGGCTACCTGATCATCCCGTTTTCGGGGCGCGCCGACTCGCGCTATGGCGCGGGTTTCTCCATGTACGTGGCGGCGTGGACGCTGCTCGATCACTACCCGGGCCATCAGTTCCAGACCGGCCTGCCGGGGACATGGATGTTCGCGCAGCAGACGGGCGAACCCATCAAGGATGCCTACTCGGACGTTGAGGGCGGGCTCGGCTGGTGGCGCGATACGCGGTTCCCAACCACGACTCCGAAGTTCATCATGGGCGGCGTGGCGCCGAACTTCACGAAGATCGCCAACGGCCCCGCGCATGGCTGGGGCACCTGGGAGGAACCACGCGGCCTCTACGGCGTTGCCCAGCTCAGTCCGTGGCTGCTCTTCCCCATAGACGGCCTCAACATCAAGCAGGGGATGCGAGGCGAACTGGTGGGCTACGGATATCTTTCGCTGCCGCTCTGCGACCCCAAACCGACCACCAAAGGTCAGAACATACCGACGGGCGGCGAGTGCTGGACGCTCTTTCTCAACACGCGCAACTTCAAAGGGCCGGTGGCGTTCTTCCTTCCTCCCTTCTGGTCGGAGTCCAGCGTTGAAGACACACGTCTCGTGGGCAAGCTGCTGGACAACCAGCCTGCCGAGCCAAACCGTGCAGTGCAGATGGAGACGCAGTATATTCCGTGCCGCGTCGCAGAGGACTCCCGGGGCGTGATGTATGCCCGCATCGCGCCGACGCGCTTCCCACGAGCCGCCAATGGCGATTCCATTCTCGTGCATCGGGACAGCGTCTATGATCGGTCGGCGCTCTGGGATGCCGTGGCCGCGTGGTTCGCCGGAGGTCCGGCGGCGAGCGGCTCCATTGCCGAGTCCGGCACGCATGTGCGCACGTTCACCGGCAAGGGCTACGCGACCTGGGAGATCAGGATTGCGGGCAAGGATGGCAAGGAGACCAAGGCTCCCCTCGACTGGTCTGCCTTCGCCACCCCGTTCGCTCCCGATCCCGCAACGTACGGCTATCAGTGGCATGCCCCTCCGGTGCAGTCGAAGGGCCGTCTCGTGACGCTGCCAGAGTACTATCGGCTCGAGAATCCCGGCGATGAGAAGCGAGTGCGTTGGACGCCGGTCGCTCCGGATGCCGTGCCAGCGGAGACCGGTCTGCGGACTATTGTCTGGAAGACCCCCGTGGAGGATCCGCAGGAGCCGTACACGACGCCGGACGATCCGACAAGCTGCTGGAAGAAGCCCGGACCCGCTGCGGGCCCGTTCAAGGCAAAGCTCGGCGACGGCAGCGTCGTGACGTACTACTGGTACCGGTTCGCCGACCAGCCCGCGATGCTCAACGCGGGGATGACCGATGCGGAGCGCGAGCGGGTGCAGGACCGCGTCGAGAAGCTGCATCGTGAATGGACCAGAAACCGGCAGTACCTGCCGCCGCCAACCGTCGGCACGCTGGCCGACCTCGATCCCGCGCAGATAGTCGTACCGCCAAAGGGACTGGAGATCGGGTACGTTCCCATTGCGACACGTCAGGAGCTGCCCGCACGCTGACGGCTCGAAGGGAGTGAATGGATGAAGGTCCTCATCGCAGTCGCGCTGGCATCTGTGGCGTGCGTGTCCCAGGCGCAGTGGCGCAATGCGCTTGCGCCAAGGGGAAAGTCCGCGTCGCCCATCACGCTGGCATCGCGCGGCAAGCCGACGTGCGTCATTCTGGTGCCGGCGAGTCCCACCACGCAGGAGACGAAGGCCGCTGCAGACCTGCAGCAGTGGCTAACCCAAGTGTCCGGCGTCACGATCCCCATCGTCTCCGAATCGCGCTCATCGCGGGGCCGCGTGATCAGCATCGGCAGGACCGCCATGCTCGCGCGCGAGGTTGCGCCAACCGCAGACCTCGCGGACGAGGGCTACGGCATCGCTGTGAAGCGGGGCAACGTGTTCCTGTGGGGCGGACGGACGCGCGGCGTCATCAATGCCCTGTACGCTCTGCTGGAAGAGGACATGGGTTGCCGCTGGTACACACGGGACAGCATGCGGCTGCCGAAGGCGGCTACGCTGCGGGTTGCGCCGGTGCCCAGAACCTATGTTCCGCAGCTTCGCCTGCGCGATCCGTTCTACTTCGTTTCCTTCGATGCAACATGGTCGCTCCGCAACCGCACCAACGCTCCCGATGCGCCGGTTCCCGAGGAATGGGGCGGCCGCATGGACTACGGTCCGCTCTTCGTCCACACGTTCCATCAGCTCATGCCGCCTGACAGGTACTTCGCCGAGCATCCCGAGTACTACATGCTCGACGCCAACGGAAGACGCAACTCCTACCAGCTCTGCACCACCAATCCCGACACGATCAGGCTCGTCACCGAAGCGGTCCTTAAGGCATTCCGCGAGCACCCGCACGCCGAGCTGGCGTCGGTGTTCAAGATGGACGGAGGCGGCATCTGCCATTGTCCCAGGTGCACCGAGATGCGCGAAGCCGAGGGCGCTGACATGGCCTGTCAGCTCTTCATGGTGAACCAGGTCGCCGACGCCGTCGCCAGGGAGTTCCCTCGCGCAACGGTGGACACGCTGGCCTATCTCGATACCATCGGCGTTCCAAAAACGGTCCGCCCGCGCCCCAACGTGGCGATTCGGCTCTGCAACGACACCGTGGGCTCGTGGGCGTATCCCTTCACGCCCGCGCGCAAGTGCAAGGTGGCCGATCTCGTAAAAGCATGGTCCGCCGTGTGCAAGCGCATCTACATCTGGGACTACAACACCAACTTCAGCCACTATCTGGCGCCCATGCCCAATATGGAGGTCATCGCCGACAACATCCGCTTCTGGATCGAGAACAACGCCGAAGGGATCATGACCCAGGGCTCCTACCAGTCGCCCGGCTCGGAGCGCGATGAGATGCGCTCGTGGGTCATCGCCAAGCTCATGTGGGATCCTAGCCTCGATCTGGACGCGCTGGTGAACGACTTCATCTACGGCCACTATGGCAAGGCCGCGCCGGCCATCGCTGAGTACGACCGGCTGCTGCGCAAGACCGGTGCGGATCACGCTGCCGATCTGGCTGCCCCGAAGGGGGGCATACGCTTCGAGATGGACAACCCGTTTCTCTCGCGGGACTTCCTCGATCAGGCGACAGCCCTGTTCAAGCGTGCCGAGACACTGGCTGATGATGCGACCATACGGCGCCGAGTCGAGCGTGCCGAGCTCGCCATCCTGTACGTGAAGCTCATGCGGGGCCCGGAGTTCGTCGGCGCCGAGTATCCCGACATTCTGGCACGCTTCGAACGGATCGCTCGTGAGGTCGGCGTGACGCACACCCGTGAGGGCGGACCGGACATTGACGAGCGTATCGCGAGCTTCCGCAAGGCCTGGGCGGAGCGCCGCCAGGGTGGTTGAGGGCGAAGGGTACCGAGGCCCAGGGACCGCTGGGCATCACAGATGGGAGTAGAGCGTGACAGATGACCCGTGAACACATCCGAACGGTCACCACCCTCGACGGACCATGGTCCTTCTGCATAGCTGACGAGCCGCTATTCGACGACGTGCGGACGATCGCCGATGTCGAGGCTCTCGGTCTCGAATCGCTGCCGGCGACGGTGCCCGGTAACCTGGAGCTCGATCTGCATGCGTGCGGGCGTATCCCCGATCCGTTCGTGGGAATGAACATATCCGCGCTCCGTCGTTACGAGACCTGTCATGCCGTCTACTTCCGTCGCTTCGATGCCGACCCCGTGGACCAACTGGACTATGTCCTCGAAGCGCAAGGCGTGGACTGCTATGCGCGCATCTATGTCAACGGCGCGTGCGTGGCCGTATGCGACAACATGCTCATCGAATCGCGTGTCGAGCTGCCCCCCGGTCTGCTGGGCACACACAACGAGATCGTTGTGGTCTTCGAACCGCCCATGCGGGGGTATGGGAGGCAAGAGGAAAGAGGCGAGAGGCAAGAGGCAAAAGGCGATAGGCAAGAGGAAAGAGGCCAGAGGCGAGAGGCAGAGAACGGAGGACCCGACTGCATGCCGGCCCTCGTTGTCGGCGAAGGCGAAGACACGCCGCGCCTCCTGCAGGCCATGGCGGCGAACTACGAGTCGCTCCGCACGCGCAAGGCTCCGCACATGTACGGCTGGGACATCATGCCCCGGGCGCTCTCCATGGGGCTGTGGCGACCCATCCGGATCCATGCGCTTCCGCGCGAGCGGCTCGTACAGACGTATCTCGAAACGCTGAGCCTCGCGCCCGATCACAGCAGCGCCGATCTCCACTTTCACTATGCGCTTCGCCTGAACGAGAGCCCCCTGAAGCCCGCAGAGGACGGTTCCGTAGACGGAGGCTACCGTCTGCGCCTGGAAGGCACCTGTGGCGATAGCGCTTTCATCCAGGAGCAACCTGTTCTCGGATGCATCGGTGCCATGCGATTCCGGCTCGACAGGCCTGCGCTGTGGTGGCCGCGCGGCAGGGGCGCTCAGAACCTCTACGCCTGCAGGGCGACTCTCGTCCACGGCGACCGCGTGCTCGACAGCGTCGAGTTCACCTTCGGCGCGCGTACGCTGAGGCTCGAACGGACCGACACGACGGACGAATCGGGTCAGGGAGAGTTCTGCTTCGAGATCAACGGCGAGAGGCTCTTCGTTCTCGGCACCAACTGGGTGCCGCTCGATGCCTATCACAGCCGCGACCTGGAACGCGTGAATCAGGCTGTCGCTCTCGTCGAGGAGATCGGCTGCAACATGGTGCGTTGCTGGGGCGGCAACGTCTACGAGAGCGACCGGTTCTTCGATCTGTGCGATCGGGCCGGCATTCTCGTGTGGCAGGACTTCGCCATGGCTTGCGCGATCTATCCGCAGGACGCCGCCTTCCAGGCTGCGCTGCGCCGCGAAGCCGTGCAGGTCGTGCGCCGCCTGCGGCAGCATCCCTGCATCGCACTGTGGGCAGGCGACAACGAGTGCGACATGTCGTTCCTGTGGGGATCGAGCGGCGTGGACCCGAACACCAACGTGTTGACGCGCCATATTCTGCCCGAGGTGATCCGACAGGAAGACCCGCGCAGGCCGTATCTGCCAAGCTCTCCCTACATCGCGCCGGAGGCCATGGCCAGGGGCCTGAAATACCTTCCGGAAGATCATCTATGGGGACCGCGCGACTACTACAAGGGCTCGTACTACACAAGCTCGCTCTGCCATTTTGCGAGCGAGATCGGCTACCATGGCTGCCCGTCGCCCGAGTCCGTGCGGCGCTTCATCACCCCGGACAACGTGTGGCCCTACGAGGGCAACCGGGAGTGGCTGCTGCACTCTACGTCGCCGATACCGGGCGTCGATCTGTTCGACTATCGCGTCGAGCTCATGGCCAGGCAAGTGCGCGTGCTCTTCGGCGAGGTTCCCGACAACCTTGAGGACTTCGCTTATGCCAGTCAGTGCTCACAGGCTGAGGCCATGAAGTTCTTCGTGGAGATGTTCCGATCGCGCAAGTGGAGGCGCACGGGCATCATCTGGTGGAACATCCTCGACGGGTGGCCGCAGTTCTCGGACGCGCTTGTGGACTACTACTTCGTGCGCAAGCGCGCCTTCGACTACGTGCGGCGCTCCCAGACGCCCATCTGCATGGTCTTGCGCGAACCGAAGGATGATGAGCAGGAGATCGTCGTCTGCAACGACACACGGGAAGAGGTCGAGCTCACCTACTCCATCCGGGATATGGAATCCGGCAAGCTAGCGGCGGCGGACACTGTGATAGCGGGAGCGGACGCGGTGACGGTTATCGGCGAGATCCCCCACGACGCGTCGCGTCAGACCATCTACGCACTGGAATGGAGCAGCCCCGTCGGATCAGGCTGGAACCACTATCTGGCGGGTACGCCACCCTTCGACCTGGGCTGGTACCGCTCGATGATGTCGCGGATCGAGAGACGGTAGGACGGGAGGGTCATCCATGCCGAAGTTGCTGCTCTTCGCACCGTGCTCCAAGATCATCGTCAGCGCCGATGACCAGACTGTTACGCTCGTCGCGCTGGTGGACGGCATCCAGGCCCAGGCCGGAGCGACGGTTGCAGACCTCGCATGGGAACACCTCACCGTCTGGCAAGCGGAGCCGGAAGATGTGGGCCAGACCTACGAGCAGAGGCTCGAGATCGTTCGGCCCGATCGCAAGGTGGCCGCCGACGTCCGTCAGCAGTTCGGCATGGAAGCCCGAACGCTGCGCGTGCGCGGATCCGTGGTGGGCTTTCCGGCGGGAGTGGAGGGCGAGCACACGCTCCGGCTCTCGGTGCGCAACGTCCTCGATGCTGACGTCTGGCAGCGCGTGATGGAGTATCCGGTCACGGTCCGCCGGCTGCCGCCCGAAGCGCCGCCTGAGCCCGAACCGTCTGCCCCGCCCGAATCGGCGATGCCGCGCCGTCGAGCATCGCGAGGAACAGGTGGGCCGTCCCCCCGCCGCTCTCGATGACGAAGGCGCTGCGCAGACCCTGCCCGCTCTCGACGATCAGCTTGCCGCCGCCCGTAAGCACGATCAGCGGGTCCTCCTGCCGTCCCGACTGCCCCAGCCGTGCGCCGAGCTCTCCACCGGCTCGTCCCGATGCGCCGGCGCGTTCCCAGCCTCCAAACGCCGCCAGAGGAACGCGCAAGGCATAGAAGGCGATCTCCGGCGCGACATCCGCTGAAGGGGTCAGGGCCATGGCGCAGGTCATGCGGTCGGTGGCGTCCATCGTGTAGGAGATCTCATAGGCGACGGGCGGGCCGGGCACAGCGCATGTCTGCACGCCATTCCATGAGCGCTGGCGCAGCCTGCCCGTGAAGGTCACGGTTACGGCATCGCCCTCGCGCGTGAAACGGAGCCGCGGATTGGTCTCGCCGTCTACCGATGCGAACAGCCGGTTCGGGTAGAAGCCGTTGTCGGTATAGCAGTCGCCGCCCGGCAGGATGACGGGCATGCTCCTGGCCGCCGCAATCCGATCGAAGGCCGCGATCACGCCGCCGTGGCGTCGCGCCAGCGTGAGCCGGATACGCCCGTTGACCATCGTCACGAACATGGGATTCACACTGACCGTCACGGGACCGCCATGGACAGCCTCCGGCGCTGTGCCGTCATTGAGCCCGATCTCGTCCGCCTTCATAGCTCGGCTGAGCGTCGGCAGCGCATCCTCAAGGCGCTCGCCGGGCTTGAGCCGAATCGCTTGATCGAACCTGCGGTCGGCCAATACGCCTTCCGAAGTGACCACCGTCCAATCGGGCTTTGCCCGCGTGATGTTGCCCACGCGCGCGCCTGCCTTCTTCAGCAGGATGACCACGGGACGATAGGGCGGCACGGTAATACGAGCCGATGCCTGACGAACGCTGATGCTCTTGCCTGTGAAGCCGTCATATGCCAGCGGGAAACGCGCGCCGACGGCGGCGGGCCACCGGACGGTGCATTGCCTGGCTCTGCCGGTCAGGTTGATGGCAACGACGGCTGCGCCGCTGTTTGCCTGTCGGAGAAACGTCAGCGTCTCAGGGTCGGAGCCTGATGTCGCGAGGTAGTCCGCACTGCCGGCGTAGAATGCAGGCTCCCGATTGCGGAGCTTCAGCCAGGCGGTCAGGTCGGCGGAGAAGCCGATCTCCTGCTCTTGCTGGATGAGGGGCACGCCTTGCATGAGCACGCAGGCCGCCATGAGCGCCTGCGACGGCCCAACCCCGAAATACTCGGTGGCGGCGACGATGTCGTGGCACTCGAGGAAGCGGACGAGTCCTTTCAGCGCCCTCTGCGGGTAGGCGCAGCGCTCCCATTCGAGCCACTCGCGAATCCGGGCAACCCACCTTGCCAGGTTGGGCTCCCACGTCAGGTCCCGCATGGCGAGATAGAGCGGATAGTCGAACACCATGTCGGCGTTGCGAAAGACGAGAGGCTTGCCGCCTTCGGGCAAGGTCACGGCGTCGGGATTGGCCTTCCGCATGGCATCGCGGACCACCTTGTTCAGTTGCAGCCCGCCGTACGCCACGGCGTCGGCCGGGCGTCTGGCGGCCCAGTTGACGGTCTGGCCCCAGCCGATGCAGTCGAGCCGCGTGCCGTCGAAGCCGAAATCCCGAGCCCATTTGCCGGTGACCTCGGCGATGCGCCGCTGCCATACGGGGTGCGTCGTGTCAGCGGCGAGGACCGACCCGCCCCAGACACGCGTTGGCTGACCGTTGCGATCCTTGCACCACACATCCTCCGGCAGACGCTTGACTTCGTCGGCTTCGGGGTGTATGCCGTAGACAACGAGGTCAATGAGCGCCTTCAGGCCATGCGTGTGTGCCGTCTGCACAAGCTCGCGGAGTTGCTCGGGCGTGCCATTTTCCGGCGCGATGGCTTCGAAGTCCTTGAGCGTGTAGACCCAAGGCGGGGGCCAGCTCACAGGAAGCAGCCACAGGCCCGTGATGCCCAGATCCTTGTAGTACGGTATCAACTGCGTCAGCCGGTCGTATCGGTTGCCGGTATCGCCGCGATTCCACGCTTCGAGTCGACCCCACGGATGCACCTCGCACAGTGTGAGCTTCTGCAGATGACTCGGCTGATCGGTGGGAGGACCGTTGCGGAGCCAATCCGCCATGCCGCGCAGGCCCGCGCGTAGCTGAGCCTCGGTGCCCGGAATGATCTCGATCACCTGCGAGCCGACGATGACCTCTTGCTCCGGCTCCAGTTGAGCGAGAGAGTCGAAGGAGTGCTCGATGGCGATTCCCTTGCCGCGCTTGACGACGGAAACGCGCGCCTGATCACGCTCGAACACGTAGGACGCGGCCACGCTGAGCTTCGCAGACCGCGAATGGACAACCCCAAGCCCGTAGTCGCCGCGCGTCCATCCAGACTCTGTGACGCGCTGGCCGGTGGCCATCGCCGACACGCGATCCTTGCGGATCGGGAAGTTGCCGGGAACGAGCGCCCAATCGTCTCCGATCGCGGAGAGGCGCAACGACGGCGTCGCAAGCGCCGCACGCGTGACGACGACCTTGCCCTTGCCGAGCCACCGAAACGCCGCACGGCGGCCGATGCTTGACCGCAACACGGTGGTCTCTGTGCGTATTTCCCAATCGCCTGCACGCCGCACCACAACGGTAGTCGGCCCTTCGCTACCCATGCGCACCAGCTTCCACTCAGATTGGGACGGCAGCGAGCCGCCCTCCCAGTCGAGCCGCACATCATCGGCAGGCGCTACAGCGAGTTCGGCTCCCGCATGGCGCAATCCGATCCACCGCCCGGTGGCGTGATCCATGCGAATCTCGGCTTGGGGCGGCATTGGGGCAGCGATGACGGCGGCGATGATCATTGAGCGTGGGACCTCCTGAGCAACGGCACATGCGCGCTGGATGCATAAGCATACACGCCATCGCGGCGGTTTTGGAGCCCGCGCACCATGGCGAACGACGATGCGCCACGTCATCGCGCGCGCAGCGACGCGATCCCGACCAATCCACGCCGCCCACACGTCATCGCGAGCGAAGCGTGGCGATCCCGAGCAGTCCACGCCGATCCAATCCGACGGCCGGCAAACCTCCGGGATTGCCGCGCTTCGCTCGCAATGACGTGCATGAGTCGCGAGGGCAACGTGCCCCTACCGGCGCCGCGGCGCGCGATCGTAGGCCCTGCGGGCCGAACAGAACAATCCCGGCCCTTCAGGCTGAACGACCGCCATCGCGACGAACATCGCCCGCCGGTGATTGAGCCGGCGCGAAGCGCCGTGTCGAAATCAAGGCGGGCTGCGCGCGCCACGTCGGGGCGCATCAGCCGGACGACCGCTGTTGCGATCACATGATGCAGGGT
>JAAYVH010000125.1 GCA_012517255.1 Chthonomonadales bacterium | reverse complement strand
TGCCGTGCCGCACGAGAGTACGCTCGTACCGCATGCCGTCGCGCCGGCGCCGTGAGCGGCAGCGGTCTGATCGAACGCTCCAGCGACGAGGAGGACGCCTTCGGCCAGTCCAAGGTCACGCCACACGTCGGGCAACAGCTCGCCGATCGGCTGCCCCGAGTCCAATGTCGGCGAGAGCTGCTCCTCGGAGACGCCCAGCACATCCATCACGGGGCGCGCGAGGGCGCGCGTCGTCGGCAGCACGAACGGCGACCACGAGGCGCTGGGCACGTCGTTGATCCATCGGCCGGTGAGCCTGCGAGCCAGGAAATCCGGAACATAGGCGATGTGAGGGCACGAGGCCATCATATCGGGCTCGGTCTGCTGCAGGCGTCGGATCTTGCATGCCGAGCTGTAGGGAGTGAGACGCTGTCCGGCGTGCTCGCGCCAGAACGCTTCGCCATGCTCCTCCACAAGAGCGCGCCACTCCTCGGTCGCGCGACCCATCCATGAAATGGCCGGGCGCAGGGCTCTCCCGTTCGCATCGGCGACGATGAGCGTATCGGCCTGGGCGCTCAGCGCCATCGCGCGCACGTCGTCTATGGCCCTGCCCAGCCGCTGACACTCCCCCACGCATTGCCGAACAATGACCGCAAGCGCGCGCAGGTAGTCTTCTGGGTCCTGCTCGGCCCAGTCCTCATAGGGGTGGCTCATGGGATACGCCTGCTGGGCGAAGGCCAGGATTCGTCCGCTATCCTCGACGGCGAGGCACTTGGCAGACGTGGTGCCGATGTCCACACCCAGTACGATAGCCACAGGCCTATCCGAGCTCTGTCAACGCCCAGCCTTGCAGGCAGGCAAGTCGGGCCAGATCGGTGGTGACATCGCCGTAGACGAGCGCCGCATGGTGCGTGCCTCCGTCGCGACTGTAGGCCGCAAGGAAATCGGCCACGGGCATCGGAGGCCGGAACCATCCGCGGATGGCGTCGGCATGCCGATCGTCGCCGGCAACATCCAGCATCTCCACGCGGGCCGTCAGCAGGCGGTAGGCGCCGTTCGGGGCTGGCGCGAGGTCTGCGAAGGTGGCGACTCCCGGGCGAAATCGCCCGACCGCGAGAGCCGGCGCGCCCACTGCGATCCACGGCAGGGGTTTCTCGATCAGCCGCGGTCGTCCGACACACAGGTCGGGGTTGAGCTCTCCCATGTGGCTCACGAACACGGCCTCGCCTTCCCAGTCGGGACAGAACATCTCCGTGAATGTCGTTGCCGACCACGCAGACGCCAGCGCTCCCACAAACGCCGCCGTCATCGTGTCGCCTTCGCCCGCGTAGCCGACTCCGCGCGCCATGCCCTTGGACGCTTCGAGGAAGGGCACCGTCGGCATGCCGCACATCTCGTCGAAGCTGTCGAAGTTCATCGTGAAGTCGGTCAGTCCCTCGATATCGAGCCAGCGGCGCACCGCAAGGCACGCGCGGGTCGTCGCTCGGTGGGCGCCTTCGTCCAGACCGGTGCAATCGAACCGCGCGCGGTCGCCGGCCATCTCGGAGTTGACCGCAGGATCGTCGTCGGCAGGCAGCAGCAGCCATAGCCGATCAAATGGCCCGGCGACGACGGTCACTCCGAGCGTGGCCTTCAGCGCATCCGAGGAGACGGCGAAGTCGCCCATGCCCTCGAAGGGCTTCCCGATGATGCCCACGCGTGCGCGCCCCAGCCGGGCCGCCACCTGCGCAGCCTTCGCCCATCTGGCGGTCCGATCCAGCACGTCGTCGCCATGGCCGGCTTCGATCTGGAACCGTTTGCCGCGCCGGATGAGCACGTTGCAGAGGTCCTGAACGCCGTGGATGCCATGGTTGTACATCAGCTCTTCCGGATCGGTGGCAGGGCCATACGACGGAGACGGCGTGGTGTCGAGGATGATCAGAGGCAAGCGCGTGGCAGACAGCGCGTCGGCGCTTTCGAGCGACGGTGAATAGGCGAGGTGCAGCGACACGATGGCATCGGACTGCGCCTGCTCGAAGAGCGAGACGGCGGCGTCAAACTCATGCCGGAGGCGGCAGACGTCCGCGGTCACGACCTCAACTCCCCGGCGCTGGAGGGCATCGGCCGTCGCGCGATAGAACTCGTCGATCCTGGGCCGCGCAGCGGGCGCGACGCGATCATACAGCTCGAGGTAGTGGCCGAGCAGGCCGATGCGCGGCTTGGTCATCGCTAAAGTCGTCCTCCCGACAGAACGTGCATGCCGTTGTCGTGCATGATCTTCGCCATGGCTTCCTTCCCCAGTCCGACCTGCTGCACGGCTCGGATGATCGCCCGGAGCTCTTCATACAGGAAGAAGGTGTAGAGGGCCTCCTCATTGGGGCTCTTGCGGTTGGTGTTCCAGCTATAGGGCGTCGAGGTGTAGTTGACGTAGTTCTCGCCGACGTGCTCGCGCATGCCGCGCATGAGCGTGATCGGCAGGTCGGAACCGAACAGCAGCCGATCCGGTCCCACGACGTCGAGAGCGAAGCGGAACACGTCGCTGTTCAGGTTGGCTGATATATCGAAGACGATGCCGGGATCGTCGGCGAGACCGGGCAGGCCGCGCTCCGCAGTCGGCAGACAGTAGGCGCGACCGACATGGGCGATCACCGGTTTCACACGCGGAAAGCGTTGCCGCAGCTCGCGGACTTCCCGCACATTCTCGGGATCACCGAGTCTGCCGGCCCGAGGCAGATGCAGCATGAGGATGCCGCCTGCCTCGTCGAGCGCGTTCAGATGGGCATGCGGCAGGAAATCGAAGACGCTCACTTCGCCGTTGCCGGGCACGAGATCCGGATACGGCTTGATGCCGACGAAGCCTGCGGCAAGCCCCGACACCACCTTCTCGGCAGGCCACTCGGGCCGCGTGACCATCAGCGGGAACGCCCTGCCGGGGGTCTCGGTTGCGCCTGCCAGCACGTAGGCGTTGTTCTCGTCGGTCCGGGTCTCACGGTACACGGTCCCGAACGCAACGCACCCCACCTCGCGTCCCTCGAAGAGCGCTGCATAGGTGGCCCGAAGATCATCCCACGATTGAGCCGTTCCGACTTCCATGGCCCAGTTTGAGGCAATCCTCTCGGGGGAGATCGGATCCGTGTGGGCCGGAAGGTTCACGTGGACATGGAAGTCCAGAACGCGCGGAGGCAACCACGGTTCGATCTCCTGACGGTATACGGCACGGTCAACGTCTGTCAGCGTCCAATCCATACGAGTTTCCTTCATGCCAGCTCCAGCCCTTTCCTGCCATGCTGGCGGTAGTAGGCCAGGCCTTCCTTGAGCGTGACCATGTTCTCCCAGGGCACGCCGGGGGCAATGCTGCTCGATCCTCCGAGGAAGAGACCGACGGGCGGCCCGTAGCGCACCAGCCAGTCTATCTCCCGCTTCACGTTGTCGGGCGTTCCCATCGGAAGGGTCCTGGTCACCGACACCCCGGCGATGATGATCAGCGATCGTCCGTCGCGAGTCTTCATGCGGCAGATGCGCTCATAGTCCATGCCATCTTCGTACTGGAACCCCTGAAAGCCGGCGAGCCCGATATCCAGCAGTCGCGGTACCATCGCCATCAGATTGCCGTCGCAGTGCCAGATCAGATTGACCTCGGTCCGGAGGAGCGGCTCCAGACAGCGGGCGAAGTGGGGGAACCAGAGCCGATCGAGGGTCTCGATGCGCACCAGCGTGCCGCGTGAATCGGCCATGTCGTGGTCGAGGCGATAGAGCGGCGGCAACCTGCCTTCGGAATAGGCCCTCGCGGCCGCGCGATTGTTGCGCAGCGCAAGGTCGGCCTGCAGCGCGAAGTGCCTCTCCATGACCTCCGGGTACAGGGCATAGGCCGAGAAGTACGGCTCATAGCCGTAGGCGCCGTAGGCGAGCGCCGGGAATGCGACAAACGCATAGCCGCTTTTGAGCATCGTGGGCCCCACCCGCTCCTGCAGAGCTATCTCGCCCTCCATGATCTCGCGGTAGCGTGCATCCTCGTCGAACTCTCGCTCGGCGCGAACCAGCGCGGGAAACACGAACCTCTCAAGATGCTCGACGACGGCTTCCGGACCGTCTATCGTTATCCCATCCAGAACGGGGGGACCGCCTCCCGTAGTGGCTCCCAGCTCGCGCCCTTCATAGCCCTGGGCACCCATGCTCAGCGGATTGTCCCATAAGTACTGGTCCATGAGCGCCGTGCCCAGCGCCACCTGCATGGCGAGATACGTGGGCTCCGGGGCTCGGACATAGGCATCATCCGGCAGTCCGGCGAGCCTGCCGATGTGCGCGTGCTCCATGACATTGAGCAGCCACGACGGGATGCCGTCGGTCGGTTGCCGGTGGATGGTGTCCAGCGCCAGCCGGGCATTGGCAGTCTGCGGGTTGCGAAGCATGTCAAGACCCGTCACACGCGGCTCCATTGCCTGATCTCCGATACAAGCCTAAGGCTCTGCTCGCGCCTCGCGCTTGCGCTCGAGCAACTCCAGCGTGACACCCAGGCGCTCTTCGGCGTCGAAGTAGGCGTATTGCCCCTCGCCCATGTCGCCTCGCTGAGCCATGGGGATGCCGTGCTCGCGAAGGTAGTCCACGCTCTGTTGCATGCCCTCGACCCAGAACGCGATGTGGTGGAAGCCTTCGCCCTTGCGGTCGAGCGCCTCCTGCCACGTGCTGTCGCCTCCGAGCGGCTCGATGAGCTCCAGCTGAACGGGTCCGAGCTGGAAGAACGCCAGCTTGGCCCGTGCATCCGATGGCTTGCCCTTGTAGGTCTGCGCCACTTCGAGGCCCGGAGCCGTCGTGATGACGTTCGGCACCGGCACTCCCAGCAAAGCGGCCCATCTTCGCGATGCTTCCTCGATATCGCGCACGACCAGCGCCACCTGCGCGAGCCTGGCGCCCCCGAGTTTGTCTGACATGCTAGGTCCTCCTCGTCTTTGGCTGTGCAGTCAAATGACCAGTTTCTGCTCACACACCCAGGCATGATACTCCGGAAATGGTCCACATGGCGCTTGTCGGCTGGGGCGGACTCGTCAATCATAGCAGACAGATGTGCGTCTTGACGGGGGGGGGCGGTCACGTGCAGTCTCGTGATCCGCGTGATCCCACCCGTTATGTGGAAGAGACTCAGTGTCTCATCAAGAACGCTCTACGGAGGCTGTCTATGAACGTATCACGCGCGCTATGGCTGTCCTTTTGTATGGCGGCGGCGCTTGCGCGGCCGACCCGTGCCGAACAGCGCCGCGTCGGTATCATGGCGGGTAATGGCGGGATACGATGAGGGCAATCAGGGAGTCGCACTCGTCGAAGGCACCATGATCACCTTCGATTGCGAAGGCATCTGGCAACGAACCCCGGATATCTCCGGCTCGTGCTACGTGAGCGTCGGCGAGCGGCACGCCGGCGGGAGCGCCGAGATCTGGGTGCCGGGCACGCAAGACCGCCAATATGCGACGGACACCAATGTGTTCTCTGTGATCATGCAGCAACAAGGGGGCGGTGGAGGAGGAGCCTGAGCGGTGTCTTCGTTCGCCGCGATAATCGGAGGTCTGGCGCTGATGTCCGTCTTGGCGTCGAGCAACTGGCGACGCTATCAGACCATTGGCCGCCCGCCAAGTCGTTGCTCGCGGTCCGTCCCAACCTGATCGCCATAGGCCGGGATGACGAGGCTCGGGAACGTCTCGTCCGCGACGGGGCCGTAACGCTCGGCAGGCAAGCAGCCCGACGATTGGTGATCCATTACACCCAGGTCAATCCCGATCAGGTTGCCTCATTGGTCCTCGAAGCAGAGAAGGTCCACAAGGGCGGCGGCGATGTGCTGGCGCTGACAGCGATGTTCTGTGACAGCCGTGGCGGGTCTCTGGGAGGCTCAAAGGTGGCGTTCACGCCTGGGCCTCCCTAGAGCCCCGCGCACCTGGACCTGACCCTCCTACTGTCGCGGCGCAGCGGAACCCGCCAGGCCGCGCAGCACGAGCACATTCTGGCCTTCGGGGCCCGTTCCGGCCAGCGCCGAGGCATCTATGAAGACCACCTGCGAGATTAGCTCCGGCTTGACGGGCCGGTCTTTCACAGGCGAGTCGTCGGATGCGTTGAGCCCGGCGAACTCCAGCGTGAACGTCTTCTCCGCGCCCGGATCGGCGATGCTGCACACGGTGTTGAACTTGCCGCCGCCGGCTTCCTCGACCTGCACGAGGAGCATGGTCGGCTGCTGCGATGATGCCGTGAAGGCGAGCCGGTCCATGCCCTTCAGCGTGCCCTTAGGGAACATGCGCACCAGCGCCAACACACGCCCCGATGTGCGCGTATAGCTCGCCTGCAGCGCCTTCGCGCCCTGTCCCCCCGCATCAACGACGCTAAGAGCCGCATTGCCCGTGGCCATCCAGGCGATCTGGGGTCGCGCAAAGCTGTCCAGTCGGACCTCGCCGGCTCGCGCCAACACCGACGGCGGCAGCTTCTCGGTGATCACCGTGAAGTCGTCCAGCAGGAGCGTCCGAGGACCCTGCTGCACGCCGAGAATGCGCTCGATATCCTGGCTTCCCGCCTGAGCCACGAGCTGCGCCACATCGCCGACCGCTATGTTCTCGATGCGCCCGGGGTCCAGCTTGCCGTCGGCATCCCTGGGATCGTTCGGCCCCTCGTTCAGGATCAGGTCACCCAGGGCAATGTCCACCTGCTGCCACTTGCCGCGGGGCGGAACGAGGAATGCCATGAATCGTCCGCCGCCCTTCTCCTGGGCAATGAAGGCGACGGTTGTCGGCTGATCCACGCGGATCCAGAACCGAAACGCCGACGCCGAAGCCAGCGATCCTTCCGGCGGGGCATAGGTGAGCATACCGAACGCCCCCTGTTTGATGTCGTAGTCGAACTTCAGCGCGCCGATGCCATTGAACGAGGAGCCCGTGGCGACGGCGGCGCGGCAGTTGATGCCGATGCCGCTCCAGCCGTGCAGCTCCGTATCGAACGTATGTCTCAGAATCGGCTGCGCCGTCTGTCCCATCGCCATGGGCGCCAGAGCGAGGCACAGGGCGAAAGCTATCCGTTTCATGGTCACACCTCCGGGAGGCCAACGTAGTCGTTCGCCTCGGGGTCAAGATACCACCTCTCGGTCGTCACGACGCGGCCATGGCGCCGCTTCAGTACTCCCACTCCAGCCCGGACAGCCTGTAGTAGCCTGCGGCGAGCGGCACGGCAACGGCGAGCGCCGTCGCCAGCGCCACGAGCGTAATGCCCGCCGCATGGATGGCCGTTGCATGAAGCGGCCAGTGGGTTCCGGCATACCATGTGGCGCTCAGAACGGCCCATGCGCATCCCGCATATGCCACGCCGATGCCGAATCCCAGCACGATGGCCAGCGGACTGACGCGGTGGGCAGGGTTCTCGAACACAAAGCGAGGCAGCGATGCCGCAAGCCCGACGCCAATGCCGCAAAGGCCGGCTGCGGTCACCACCACCACGCCATCGAGCGCAACCACAGTAGGCCAGTCCGCGCTGAATGCCATCCCGCTCAGCGTGACCATGGCGATGCCCGCAAGCGATGCCATCCACCAGCTCACGAGCCACTTGGCGGCCAGCGCTGCGCGAACCCTGCCGGGCGAGGCCAGCACGATCCAGAAGGCTCTTCCCTCGAGCCCCAGCGACGACAGCGAGAGGATGGATGACTGCATATAGAGCACCGCCATGGTCATGACGACACCGAAGGCGAAGATCGTATCGCCCCGATTGGCCTCGCGGAATCCCGGATTCATCGCCATGACGAAGGGCACGAGGTAGAGGATGGCGGGCATGCCGGCCTGCGACAGGAGGAGGCTGTCGCGCATGATGTAGCGCACCTCTTTGCCGATGAGAGCCGCGAGCGTGCCGGACATAAGTGGGCGAGCCCCCCGTCTCGCCTCGTTCCGGCCGCCGGCTCTCCTCGCTGCAACGCCTTCATCGTCGGTCAGGCGCCCTTCACGCAGCAGGCGGCCGCCAAACATCACGGCCGCCATACCCAGCGCGACCGTCGCTCCCAGAACGCGCGCCGCGGCCTCGGCGATGAGCCTGCCGTCGTTGTGCGACAGGGCGATCATGCCGTCGGCAATCCAGCACCACGGAGGCAGGTAGGCCAGCCGACCGGATGGGTTCGCAGAACCGCCTGCCAGCCCGGCCAGGCCCTCCTGCATGCGCAGTCCCGTGACCTGGCTGACCGCGGTGAGGCAAACCAGCGAGCCGAGCAGGACGTTGACCATAGCGATGGCGGCCCGCACGCGCCGATGCCCCATGACAGCAACCGACGCGAACAGCAGCGTCGCCGTGATCACGGCAGGCATGGCGACCAGGGAGAGGGCTACCAGCGATGTCCCGAGCCACGCGCCCCATCCATATCCCAGCCCTGCTCCACAGGCAACGACGGCCGGAGCCCCGATGGGAGCGAACTGGGCCGCGCCTGCCGCTGCGCCTTCCAGCAACCGCACGAACACAACGTGCGTTGGGCGAATCGGCGCCGCCCCCAGAAGGGCGACATCGCCCGGATGGAGCAGCGTCGCGGCCAGGAACGGCACGGAGCCCGCGAGCATGAAGAGGAACACCGCGTACACCAGCTCATGCACGATGTCGGTGGCGCTCTGACCGGACCCCCGCATGAGCATCACCAGACGGAAACCGACGAAGACGCCGAGCGCGAGCAGAATGCTCAGCCCGGAGAGCGCGATCGAGAGCGCTCGCTGACGCGGCGTGGCGAAGCGGACAGCGTTCCAGGCGGCCTGCAGCCGGTACCTGAGGAGCGTCGAGACCATGATCACACACATTACCCCGAACCGACGAACGCCCATGCAGCCCGGCGGTTGCCGGATCGGATGCGACCGGGTGACCTCAGGCGATCAGTCTGGCGACCCGCTCCACGCGGGCGAAGTCGGCGTTGGGCGGCACGTTGTCGCTCATGCCGAGGATGAACCCTCGCCTGCCCTTGAGGGGCAGGATGACCTCCTCGATGTAGCGGTCGAACTCGTCGGATGTGCAGCCCTGCTCGCACACCAGCACCGAAGGAATGCCGCCCTGAAGCACCACCTCGCCGCACAGCGAATCGAGCGCATCCTGGAGCGATACATCGGCCATAGGAGCCGTCACGATCGCTTCCACACAGTCCAGCCCGCAGCCCGGAACGAGGGGAAGCAAATGCTGAGTGCGGCCGCACCAGTGGCCTTCGAACACCTTGCCGTGCGCGCGCGTGTGGCGGGACACCTCCTGATAGAACGGAATAGCGTAGGCGCGAAACAGCTTGGGCGGGAGCGTCCATTCGTCCATGTTGTCGCCCGTGGCCACCACGTCGCCCGGGCCCTCGGCCAGAATGCGGAAGCCCTCGACGAACTTCTCGAACCACACGGCCACCAGACGGTCCACCTCCTCGCGATGATCGGCCCACAGGTAGTACGCGGTGACGTAGCCCGCGTTGTTCTTGGCGAACTCGATGAAGGGCACGCAGAATCCGCCCGTGACCACGACACCATCCTGCCCGGTCTCGCGCAGCGCCTGCTCGGCCGGGGCGTAGTCAGCTTCGTAGTGGGTAGCTTCGGCGACGTAGCGCATAACCCGCAGCGACTCGAGGTCCTTGACATAGTGCTCGCCAAGGAAGCGGCTTCGGTGGGCGCCCTCCGTGGGGTACCAGGCGGCGCGTACGGAGCCGACGGGGGTGTGGAACCAGTGGACGCGCGCGGCATCTTCTTCGGTCCATTCGGTGCGAACCGACGGATCGAGGACCGTCTTGAGCGCGCCTGCCCTATTCCAGATGTAGCCTCCGATCGCCCGGACGATGTCATTGCGTGACAGATCGGCATAGCCATCGGGCACCGTGCCTTCGGCCCGGTTCACAGCAAGCCAGTAGTCGAAGTTGGGCGCCCAGACGAGATCGTCAACACGTTCATTGTGCAGGGCCCGCAGATACCGCTCCCGTTTTGTCATGGCCTGGTTCTCCCTCTTCTCCTACCGCCAGCCGCTAGTACCCCGCATTGGCTGGTGTTGCGCCCTCCGCGGCGCCGCATGCCGCCGGGGGTGTGACGCCGCTAGCATACAGCATTCGGGAAGGTTACGCATACACGTTCCCCGCATGTCGCCGTGGTGGACCCCCGGGCCGATAATGGCTCTTCGCCATCGCGGAAATGACGCTAACGCGCACGCCCGGATAGCGACACACAGAGGCACGATCGCACGAGCCCCTACGCACGACACGAGCCCGCGCCCCCAACGTCATCGCGAGTTCGGGCGCGGCGTGGCCGCGGTGGGTGTTTCAGAAAGCGTAGAGAGCTTTCTTAGGAGTTCGGACGCGGCGTGGCCGCGGTGGGTGAATGAGAGAGCGTAGAGAGCTTCCTCAGGAGCGCAGCGAAGCGATCCCGAGCGATCTACATGGATCAGGCGTCGCGAGATGGGAACGCTATGATCCTTCGGGATTGCTTCGCTTCGCTCCTAAGAAAGCACTCGACGCTTTCTGAAACACCCACCGCGG
>JAAYVH010000124.1 GCA_012517255.1 Chthonomonadales bacterium | reverse complement strand
CCGGGATTGTTCTGTTCGGCCCGCAGGGCCTACGATCGCGCGCCGTAGGTGCACGTTGCGACGTGCCCCTACCGATGGCGGCCGGCACATCCACACGTCATTGCGAGCGCAGCGACGCAATCCCGAAGGTTCATCGGCCGCAGCATCGGATCGGCGTGGATTGCTCGGGATCGCGTCGCTTTGCTCGCGATGACGTGGCGCATCGTCGTTTGCCATTGTGCGCGCCCTCCGGCAGCCCGTTGGGGCGAATCAACCGCCGAACCGAGCCATCGAGCAGAGGACCGCGGCAGCGCGCGGTTGGTTCGCCGAACGGTCACGCCGTTACGGCCTATCACCCGCCCCTATGTGATCGGCGTCACCTTGACCAGCGCGCAGTCATGGGGTTCAACCTTGCCGACGTAGCTGCCGCGGAACACGCCAACATCCTCTTGCGCCCAGAGGTCACGAACGACGGCCTGCCTGCGATCGTGCAGGCCGAGGCTCTCCCACGGGAGCGGCACCAGACGCGACTCCCGATCGGTCCGGTTGAACAGCCCGGCGGCCACCGATCCGTCGGCCAGCGGTTTCGCCCAGACCTCGCCGTGGAGCCACGCGTCGCCGATGCGCCGCGCCTGCACGCCCAGAGGATCCTGATTGACGGCGATGGCCTCGCGGGCCGTCAGGAGGTCCTGCACGAACGGGCTCATGCTGCGCACGTCACAGCCGATCATCAGGGGCGAGGCCAGCAGACACCATAGGCCGAAATGCGTGCGGTACTCCGCGTCGGTGCATCCGCCCGCGAAGCCCACGTTGCCCTTGCCGTAGAGGCCCACCACGAGCATGTCGGGATCGTTCCACCGGTTCGGACCGGCGTAGCACTCGAGGCCAGCCTGGCCGAAGCCGATATCCTGAATGCTCTTCCAGGAGTCCACGATATCGCCGGTCGTCCGCCACATGTGCGCGCCGCATGAGGCCGCCCATTTCCACGGCTCGTCCTGTCCCCAGTTGCACATGCTGTAGAGGATGGGTCGGCCCGTCTGGCGGAGGGCCTGACCCATGCGCCGATAGAGCGCCTTGCCGTCGGTGCCTGCGGGCTTGTAGCAGTAGTCGTACTTCAGGAAGTCCACGCCCCACTCGGCGAACGTCTGTGCATCGAGCTCCTCGTTGGCGAAGCTGCCCGGGTAGCCCGCGCAGGTCTGCGTGCCCACGCACGAGTACATGCCGAACTTCAGTCCTTTGGCGTGGACGTAGTCGGCCAGCGCCTTCATGCCTGAAGGGAACTTGTCGGGATCCGCCACGATGCGGCCGTCGGCGCCTCGCTCCCTTAGCGACCAGCAGTCGTCAATGACGACATACTCATAGCCCGCGTCTCTCAGGCCCGCATCGAGAAACGCATCGGCCGTCTGCCGGACGACGTCTTCGTTGATATCCCCTCCGAACGTGTTCCACGAGTTCCACCCCATGGGCGGCGTAGGCGCGAGCATGACATTCCTCCGTACTTGGTGTGGGGCGATGGCCCGAACGCAGCAGGATTCGGCGCCTCTGGTCAGCGTTCCTTGTTGCGGCTGCCGTTGGCGCTAGCGAAGGGATACCCGGATCCGAGACGGGTCCACTCCAACCTCGGCACACAGCCGGATGAGAAGGCTGACGAGTTGCAGCGGAGTCGCGTGCGTCGCCAACCAGATCCGTTTGCCTTGAAGGGTGATTGACACAGGCGCGCGCATGTCGGTCCCATCTTCCAGCTTGGGCTCGGTGTTCAGCCAGACCCGCCAACGCGGACCGGGCCGCCACGGCACCGGTATGGGATGTTGGCCGTTTTCATCGAGCCACTGTATCGTGCGCGCATAAACATCCTTCCATGTTGACACTGGCGCGGCCGGCGTATCGCCCAATGCGATCGTCTCAGGATGCCGTTTATTGCACACCTTCTTCGCCTCGGCAAGCGTCAGAAGCCCATGAACCGGTTCGCTCACGGCGACGGTGGCCGTCTGCGCGCTGTCAGCGGACACAGTCGAAGGTGCGGCGGCCTGTTCCGAAGCCGCGCGATCCGTGCGACATAGGAGCGAGGCGATGACCTCGGCCACCTCGTCCGGGCTTGTCTGCTCCAGCCCGATCCTCTTGCGTACCACTTTATTGACCGATTTGATGACTTCGCCGCCGGGATCCTGCAACTCCGCCGCCAGGCAAGCCCGCAGCCTGCCCCGACGCGCCACCGCCTCCAGGCCGCCGCACACGACGTTCTCTCGTGTCAGGGCGGCGAGGAGGGACTGGAGTGCGGCAGGATCGCCCCGCTTGGCTTCCATCGCAAGGCGTTGGGCCATTTCGGGGCCCGTGACGTTGCTGTCATAGAGCCGCCATTCCTGACCGTTCGTCAGGACGACCCAGCGATGTCCGTTCTGGTAGGCATAGGTGGTTGCCTGAGACGCGTGCACATCCGACAGGGAAACTCCCCAGGCCTTTGCTTCGAGGAGCCATGTATGAGGGGTTCCCGGCAGGATCGTGTAGTCGGGCCTGTTGCCCGCAGCAGCCGTGTCCTCGGGCACGATTTCGGGCACGCCATATCCCAGGATCTCCTTCAGCACACGGTCTATGATCCACAGGCGTGTCTGCGCCTCGTTCTGAGGCAACGTCTTTAGCTCGCCAACGAGCTCCTCGAAACGACCTGCAAGCTCCATGCTGCGCTCCCGGGGTGGAGGGGTTATGTCGTCATTCGCCGCCATCGCGGCCCTATCCTCCTTTGCCTCATGGTCGCCCGCAGGTGTATGACGGCATCCCGTCGAAAATGGACCGTAGGCCGCAGTGAAAGCCGACGGCCGCTCGCTTGAGGAGACCTTCGCAATGTTCCCGTTGCTCGCATGTACCATGGTGACCACGCCATTTGCCGACGTCCCCATCGGGCCGTTCGACAACCTGACGAAGCCCTACCTTCTGCCTGTCCTGAGGCAGGTGACCGTCGGCGGCGAGTCGAGCTACGATCGCACCGGCGGCAACGATGATGGGTTCTCGGGCAAGTACTCGTTCCTGCGCAAAGAGGGCGACACGCTGGTGATCGCCGATCTGAAGGGTCCCGGCGTTCTCCTCCGGCTCCAGACCCCGACACCGACCGATCTGCCGCTGGAGTTCACCTTTGACGGCGAAGCGGAGCCCCGCATCAAGGCGCCGTTCCGTGACCTGTTCCTCGGCAAGACCGACGGATTCCCCGAGCCGCTGGTGAGCCACGGCGTTGGCGGCTTCACGTCCTACGTGCCCATTCCCTATGCCAGGTCGCTGAAGGTGGCCTATCGCGGCCCGCTCATGAACTTCTATCAGATCGGGTACGCCACGCTGCCCGAAGGCACGGCCGTCGAGAGCTGGCGTCCCGAGATGACCGCGTCGCTCGAACCGGCCCTTCGACTGCTGAAGCGCACGGGCGAGGATATATCCGCCAGCATGGCGCCGCCGAGCGCCTCCCTCAGAACGATGCGGGCAGAAGGTCGGCTCCAACCCGGCGGCTCGCTGAGGCTCTTCGAGGCACGCAAGGGCGGACGTATCGTGGGGCTGAGGATCGGGCCAGCCTCGGCCATAGCGGGACCGGATAGGGCCATCCTGCTCCGGATCACCTTCGACGGCATGCGGACGCCTGCGGCGCTCTGCCCGGCGGGCGATTTCTTCGGCGCAGCGTGGGGTGATCCGGCCATCCGGAGCCTTCTGATCGGCACCGACGGCAGCATGAGCTACTGCTACTTACCGATGCCGTATGCTCGTTCGGCCCGGATCGAGCTCCTGTCGGAACGGTCGTCCGGCCCGGCCATACCGATCGAGGCCGAGATCGTGGTGGCTGACGCCCCGAAGCGGCCCGACGAGGGCCACTTCTACGCCGTATGGCGCAGGGAGAACCCGACCACTATCGGCGAGCCCTACACGTTCGTCCGGGCCGAGGGACACGGCCACGTCGTGGGGGTCGCCCTGCAGGCGCAGGGCGTCGAGCCCGGACAGACGCCCTTCTTCGAGGGGGACGATCAGGCAACGATTGACGGCAAGCTCTCCGTGCACGGCACCGGCTCGGAGGACTACTTCAACGGCGGCTGGTATGACGTGCCGGGGCGATGGGACGGACGCCGCTCGCTGCCCCTGAGCGGATGCATGGACTACCGCAAGCACCTTGGCCGAAGCGCGGGTTATCGCTTCATGCTGCCCGATCCGGTGGTCTACCATCGCAGCTTGCACTACGCGATTGAGCATGCGCCCGAGAAGAACAACATTCCCACCGACTATGCCAGCGTGACTTACCTCTACGCCGACCGCGCGCCAGAGGGAGCGGGGATCGTGCCGCCAGCGGCTGAACGAGCCGTCCATGAGCCGAAGAAGGTGATCATCGCGGCGGGCTGGAACGTGCCCCTTCAGGCGTTCTCGCTCCAGAACGCCACGGTGCGCAAGGGCGACCGGAAGGTGGGCGAGCGCAACGTCCGTGCGCTCAGCGTCCGGGCCGAGGGCCGCGACATCTTCGGCGACCACTTCGTGCAGGCGCTCTGCGATGTGCCTGCCGACGGCCTCTATCGGCTGACCATCGAGGCGATTGCAGGCCCAGAAGTGGGCTCCGTTCAGTGGACGCTGGAAGAGGCCCCCGTAGGCCCGAAGGCGGATCTCTATGCCCCGACTCCCGCGGTACGGACGGTGGCGCTCGGAACGGCGCCCATGCGCACGGGGCTGAACCCGGTCATGCTCGTGCTGACTCCGGGTCAGGGGAACTCGATCGGGCTCGATCTCGTAACGATCACGCTGGAGAGGGAGTGACCGGCTCCCGTTGGCCAATCTGGTATGAATGGCGACACGTGTGCGGCGAGGAGGTTCGCGGTGAATCGATGGCTCAGGTTATGGGCGGCTGCTGCAACGGTCCTGACGCTGGCAGCGTGCGGACCTAAGGGTGAGAAGGCAGCCTATACAGTCAAGGGCGACAACGTCTTTCGCTATGCCCTTCAGTCGCGGCCGACCTCACTGGACCCGGCCACGGTCGAGGATGGCGACACGATTGACATGCTCATGCAGGTCTTCGAAGGGCTGGTGCAGTGGAGCGAGAGCAACGAGATCGTGCCGAACATCGCCGAGCGATGGGAGATCAGCGGCGATGGACGGGTCTACACGTTCCATCTGAAGTCCAACGTTCTCTTCCACAAGCCCTTTGAGCGCAAGCTTACAGCCCAGGACTTCGTCTACTCCATCACGCGCGCGCTGCTCCCCGCAACCAAGTCGGCCACGGCCATGAACTACCTCAACGACATCGTGGGCGCCGCCGATGTGGCCGACGGCAAGACGAGCACGCTGGCCGGCGTGAAGGCCCTCAGCGACACGACGCTGGAGATCACCATTGACAAACGGAAGCCCTACTTCCTCGGCAAGCTCACCTATCCCACGGCCTACGCCGTGTGCCGTGAAGCGATCGAGAAAAACGGCGGCCGTGTCGACGAGAAGAGCATGATCGGCACCGGGCCGTTTGCGCTGGCTCAGTACAAGCCGGGCTACAGCGTGCTCCTCGCCGCGAATCCGGCCTACCACGGCGGCAAGCCGATCCTGGACGGCATCGAGCGGCCCATCCTGCCCGATTCCAACACGCGGCAGACCCGCTATGAATCCGGCGGAACCGACATAACCGACATCCAGCGCGCAGACCTGAGCCGCATTCAGGCCGATCCTGTGCTCGGCAAGCAGCTGCGCGAGTTTCCGCGGGCCAACATCTGGTATCTCGCCCTCAACCAGCTCGCGTTCGAGCCGTTCAAGGACAAGAGGGTGCGGCAGGCCTTCGCCCACGCGATTGACAAGGATGCCGTGATCAAGCTGGCGCTCAAGGGAACCGCAGCGCGCGCCGAGGGGATCGTCCCGCCCGGAGTGCTTGGGCATCAGGCAGGCTTCCGGGGTTTGGCCTACGATCCCGAGCGCGCGCGCAAGCTGCTGGCCGATGCGGGCTATCCCGGCGGCAAGGGCTTCCCGAAGTTGACGATCAGTTTCCGGCAGGGCTACAAGTACATCGAAGACGCAGTGATCGCCGTGCGCAGCGATCTCAAGCGCAATCTCGGCATCGAGTGCGACATCCAGCAGATCGAATGGGCGCAGTTCCTGAAGCAGCGCACCGACGGCACGCTCCCCTGCTACCACTTGCGCTGGGCGGCCGACTACCTCGACCCGCAGAACTTCCTCTCGCTCATGCTGCACACCGGGTCGCCCGAAAACACCATCGGCTATGCGAATCCCGAGTTCGATCGGCTGTGCGACATGGCGGATGTGGAGCCCGATCCGGAGAAGCGGCTCAAGCTGTATGCTCAGGCGGAGCGTATCGCGGTGGATGATGCGCCGTGGGTACCCATGTACCACCTGCGCGACGTCGAGCTGCACAAGCCGCACCTGAAGGGTCTGCGCGACAGCCTCATGGGCCATCTGCCGCACATCACGACAAGCGTGAAGCCGTAACCGCGAAGCCGGGCTCGCAGCTCGGGCCTGATGGTAGTTGACGCGCTCCGGATCGCCCGCCGGTGGTTGAGCCGCCGCGCAGCGCCGTGTCGAAACCAGGGCGGGCTACGGAAACAAACTCGCTCCACGCCCGCCAATGGTTGAGCCGGCGCGCAGCGCCGTGTCGAAACCAGGGCGGGCTACGGCAACAAACTCGCTTTGCACCCGCCGGTGGTTGAGCCGGCGCGCAGCGCCGTGTCGAAACCAGGGCGGGCTACGGAAACAAACTCGCTCCACGCCCGCCGGTGGTTGAGCCGGCGCGCAGCGCCGTGTCGAAACCAGGGCGGGCTACGCAGACGAACTCGCTCTACGCCCGCCGGTGGTTGAGCCGGCGCGCAGCGCCGTGTCGAAACCAAGGCGGGCTACGCAGACGAACTCGCTCTACGCCCGCCGGGGGTTGAGCCGGCGCGCAGCGCCGTGTCGAAACCAAGGCGGGCTACGGTAACAAACTCGCTCTGCGCCCGCCGGTGGTTGAGCCGGCGCAAAGCGCCGTGTCGAAACCAGGGCGGGCTACGTAAACAAACTCGCTTTGCGCCCGCCGGTGGTTGAGCCGGCGCGCAGCGCCGTGTCGAAACCAAGGCGGGCTATGGAAACAAACCCGCTTTGCATCCGCCGG
>JAAYVH010000123.1 GCA_012517255.1 Chthonomonadales bacterium | reverse complement strand
CTCGCCGGGGCGATCCCTCGTCTCTCTGAAGGCATCCCTTGCCTCGGAGAGCCGGTCGCGAGCGCCCTCGAGGTCCCCCATCTCGTCGAGAAGGTTTCCAAGGTTGTTGAGGGCGAAGGCGGCGCCGTTCGTGTCCTTGAGCTCGCGCAGCAATGTGAGCGCTTCCAGGAACATCCCGACGGCCTTGCCGTACCGACCCAGATCGGCGTGCAGGCCAGCCTCGTTTGCCATCAGCACCGCGTCTCTGGCCTTCTCGCCGCGTTGCTGCCTGATGGCCCGGGCCTGGGTGTTGTAGGTCAACGCCTCCGCCGGCCTGCCCATGTCCTTCAGGACGGCGCCGATGTCCTGGAGAGCGTTGGCCTCGGCATCTTCGTCTTTGATCTCCCGCGCAATGTCGAGCGCGTTCTGATTGAACCGGACGGCCTTCTCGAGAAGGCCCACCCGCTGGTAGATGCTTGCCGCGCGGCTCTGCGTCTTGCCCTCGCCTTCACGGTCCTTGGCCTCGACGAACTGCTTACGAGCGCTCTCATAATCGTTGAGAGCCGGATTCCACTCGGACTTGCGCTTGCGTATGGAGCCGCGCGTCAGATAGGCGTACCCCAGGTCGTAGGGGCTCTTGAGGCGCTCACCCACGGCAATCGCGGCATCAGCCATGCGCACCGCCTCGTCGTAGCTGCCCGCGATCGAGAGTCGCTCGGCGTCGCGGCGCATCTGCAGCGCGAGAGCCGCGTCAACGAGCTCCCCGTTCTGCTCTATGATGCCGGCACGATCGGCTGCGTCCGCTTCCGCGAGCGTCTTCTGGACATGGTCATAGGCATCCCGCGAGCCCTGAATGAGCCAGGCGTCGCCTTCGTGATCAAGGCGAAAGTCCAGGCCCAGAACCTGCTTCCCGTTTCCGTCAGACCAGTTCACGCGGACCCGCACAACCGCGCGCGTTTCATCTCCCGCACGGTAGAAGGTCCGAATATCGGCCGAAACTCGGTTGAGCTTGTCGGCCAGCTCGCTCGTAAGGGACACCAGCGCATCCCGCAAGTCGCGCTTTTCGGTGCACCTCTTGAGTGCGTCGCTCACATCGCCAGCAGCGACAGCCCTGCAGTAACTCTCGACGCATGCGACAGCGGCCGTCTCATGCGGCGCAACGGACTGGGCATCGGCTGAGACGAGGCTGACTCGCCACAGCAAGCCCGCAGCCAGGGCGAATCGTGCAGCAGACGCCCGCGCCGGCATGGCTCGCACCTGCAGGCCTAGCGGCCCCCGGCGATGGCTCTACGCGCAGCAGCGAGGTCTAGCTTGCCGTAGCCCCACCTGGGATTCGGACAAGCGCCGGTGTACGTATCCGACGTCAGGGCATTGCGCAGCGCCGTCTTAACGTCACCAAACGTCATGGCGGGTTGCTTCTCAAACATCAGCGCCACAATGCCGGCGACGTATGGCGTGGCGGCGCTCGTACCGTTGAAGAGCTGGTAGTTCTTGCTCTTGTCGCGCAGTCCGTCGGTCTCCACAAGGGGCGCCGGCGCTGAGTAGAACTGCCCGGGCGCGACAAGGTCCGGCTTCGTCACCGATGCATCGCGGCTCGGACCCACGCTTGAATACGACGACAGACTGCCGATCACCATCGGCACGCCGCCGGGACTGACCGTGACCAGCTCGCCGTCCTTTTCGAAACGGTCGTTCCAGTCGTAGCTCCCGACGGTGATCGCCGCAGCCGCTGTACCCGGTCGGCCGATGAGCTTTGCGAAAGTGGCGCAGCTCTTGTCGAAGGTTCCCCCCGCCAGATAGGCATCGCATCGAACCGTCGAGCCGTCGGCGGTGAACAACTGGAGCCCGCCTGCGCCTTTCGCGAAGCCGCGCAGGGGCACCGTCGCCTCTTTGGTGACGGGGTTCACCGAAGCGCTGAGTTTGGGCAACGTCGTGCCTTCGAGGGCGCGAAATCGGACGCTGCTGAGATCCACAGTGTCAAAGATCAGCGAGAGCGCAGCGCCTGAGCTTGCCTTCCACGTGAGCTCGGCAGGCTTGGATGCCGATCCGAGCGTGACACCCGCATGGATGGGTTCGTCGCCCTCATTGCCGGCCGCGATGCAGATGGCACGCGACTTCACAGTCGGCTGAAAGCGTGCGTTCAGATGCAGTTCCTCAACGCTTCGGCCATCATGGGCGCCTCGGTGCGACCCAAAGCTGCACGAAACGACCAGCGGCTTGTTGCCGACGACACGGTCCATCCATTCGCAGGCGGCATTGAGCACCCAGCCGTTCTCGAGACCCCCGCTAGACGAGCCGCCGATGCGCACAGCGATCAGGTCCGCGTCAGGAGCGACACCGATGAAGCGCCTGTCGTTGGCGCCGTTGCCGGCCGCTATGCCTGCACACGAAGTTCCGTGCCCGTTCAGATCCCGTGCGCCGATAGCGGAAGACGATGCGCGCAGGTCAGCCGTCAGCTGATCGCGCGCATACACCGTTCCGACCCCGCTCCCATTGGGGAACTTGATCGGCGGCGCGGTGCCGCCTCTGCCTGCATCGAAGTCATCACTCGTCGTGTCCCAGAGGTATAGCAGTCTCGACACCGGTTTTCCGTCCTCGAAGCGGATGAAATCCTTGTTGCGGAAGTCAATGCCCGTATCCACGATGGCAATGACCACCCCTTTGCCCGTCAGTCCGCTCAGCCCGCCCCGAACGATCTGTTCCGGTTCGCCGCGCGACGCCGCCTTGCCCGGCCGAGGTCCGGGCGGCGCCTCAACGGTCGTGGCAACTTCCAACCGCACAAGCCCTTGCGATGCCTGAATCGCCGGAGCCACCTCATTGATCTTGCCCACCGGCAGGAACACGTCGGCAAACCGATCGGCCGCAGCGAATACCGGCGCATCGGCCACGGCATAGGCCCGCCGACTGGCCTCGGTATCGAACTCGAGATTGATCACCAGGTATGCCTCGCCGCCAGCTTCAGGCGCAGCATCTTCTGTCCCGGCGCCGCCTGACTGAGCGATACGCGCCGCAGCGGCGCGCAGGTCTGCGAACGGAGACACCGATCCGACGACTGCGACGGCAGGCCGGGTGCGAGGACGCACCGTGGCTCGACGCTGCTGGGCTTGGGCAGTGACGAACGCTGCAGCGGCCAGAACCGCGGCGAGCATGATGATCGAATACCTCTTCACGTGGGGCTATCCTCCAGGCATTTCGGATCGACGAGAACGCGCCCCTTCAGGAGCGCAACGTCGAATGCGCAACGGGCAGTACGCAACGCTTCCGTGCGTCGTTCCAGCGACGATTGAGCATGGCGAGGCGCACCGGGCTGACAGCATCGAAACCACTGGTCGCGCCGCATGCTGACCAGTCGCCCACCCGGACTGCCCTGTCGCTGCACACCACACCGCGCGGTTGCTGCACTGGACATCGGGGTGATACGTCCCGCGCGGGGAGTCCCCGAGGCTGCACGGCCTTCGGCCGCAACGGCGATGGGAGGTCAGGCGTATGGCCGTCGCGTCTTGCGACGCCAACATCCTGGTCGGCGTGGACTGTTCGGGATCGCGTCGCTGCGCTCGCGATGACGTGGCGGTGCGTAGTTCTCACCAGCAACCGCGCACTCCGACAGCACGCAGCCCGCCTTGATTTCGACACGGCGCTTCGCGCCGGCTCAATCACCGCCGGGCGATGTTCGTCCCGATGGCGGTCGTTCAGCCTGAAAGGCCGGGATTGTTCTGTTCGGCCCGCAGGGCCTACGATCGCGGGCCGCGGCGCCGTAGGGGCACGTCGCAACGTGCCCCTACCATTGCCGTGGCCACTCCTGCACGTCATTGCGAGCGAAGCGCGGCAATCCCGAAGGCTCACATGCCGTCGGATCGGATCGGCGTGGACTGT
>JAAYVH010000122.1 GCA_012517255.1 Chthonomonadales bacterium | reverse complement strand
TGGGGTAGGAACGCGGCGCGCTGTCCCCGGCCCTGCGGGCCGGTCTGAACAATGCCGGCCCTTCAGGCCGAACCACCGCCATCCGGACGAACATCGCCCGCCTTGATTTCGACACGGCGCTTCGCGCCGGCTCAATCACCGGCGGGCTGCGTGCGCACCCTGTAGCGGCGTATCAGCCGGACGACCACCGTCGAAACCACACGGACCGAGGCCTCAACCGGCTGGTACGCCCTCGGTCCGACGATCTGTTGCGTCACCGGTTGACATGGGCGAACCAACCGCGCGCTGCCGCGTCCCTCTGGCCGACGGTTCCGCTCGGCGGTTGATTGGCCCCTACGGGCTGCCGGCTCGCGGGCACCATGGCGAAAGATGGACCGTCACGTCATCGCGAGCGAAGCGAAGCGATCCCGGGCAGCCCACGCCCACACGTCATCGCGAGCAAAGCGACGCGATCCCGAACAGGCGGTTCCGTTCGTTGGCTGATTCGACGCTGCGGCGGTGCGGGGTGTGGCGGCGGGAGACATCCGGATGGAGGTATGGGCCCGGGGTGCGGCGAAGTCGGAGCCTGACGGCGGTTCGGCAACCTGGAGGGGAGAGTGTTCGCGCGGCATGGAGCGTCCCATCGTCATCGGTATCGGAGGCCCGAGCGGCGGCGGCAAGACGACCGTGGCCGGGGCGCTGCGCCGTCGGTTGGGCGTCGAACGCTGCGCGATCGTGCGCGTGGATGACTACTACCGTGACCTGGCCCATCTGCCCATTGAACAGCGGGCGGCATGGAACTTCGACGCGCCAGATGCCATTGAGCATGAGCTGCTCGTCGCGGATATGGAGGCGCTCGTCATGGGCCGCAGCATCCGCTCTCCGGTCTACTCCTTCGTCACCCATACGCGCACGGACGAGACGCGCGCCGTCGCGTGGGCGCCGTTCATCGTGATCGAGGGCACGCTGGCGCTCCACTGGCGCGAGTTGCGCGAGGCCATGGACGTTCGGGCCTACGTGGATGCCGACGAGCAGGTGTGCTTCGGGCGGCGCATGCGGCGCGACACCGAAGAACGTGGGCGCGATCCCCATGGGGTCCGCCGGCAGTGGCAGGAGACCGTCTGGCCCATGCACGTGCTCTACGTGCTGCCAAGCCGCGCTTACGCAGACATCGTTCTGGATGGCAGCGACGCTGCCGCGGCATCGGAGGAGCTGTACCGATATGTACAGGCTACGGCGCCGGACCGAACGTGATCGTCCAGCGTGATATGCCGTGGATGTAGAGCCGAGCGGTCTCGCCGGCCACTTTGTCGGTGCCGCCGGGGCCAAGGCCCATGACCTGCGGATACCATCCGGGCCGATAGGGCGCATCCATGATCTTCTGCGGCTCGGACCATGACGCGGGATTGGCCAGGTCATCGCAGAAACTGATGTAGATGCCTTCCTGGGCCCAGTCCCTGTCGCACGCGCGGTTCAGGAGCATGACCCACCGGCCGAGGTAGGTGTTCCAGTGCACGGAGGGGCCCCAGAAGGCGTCGGCATCGGGCCGATGCCAGTCCACGCGGGCCGGGAAGATGGGGGTCAGACGACCTCCGAGGCCGGGCTCCAGCCATTGGCCTTCGCGCCATTTCATCATGCGCCCGACGGGCGCAGAGCGATCCTCCCACGGCATGCGCGCCACGGCCACGCCCTGCTCGGCGAAATGGCCATAGGCGCTGAAGAAGACATAGAGCCAACGGAGCTCGCGATCGGGTATGGCGCAGAAGTCGCCGTTTCCGCCGGCGAAGTAGTAGTTCGCCGTGTTACGCCGCAGCGAATCGGGCGCGGCCTCCAGGACGAAGCCGAGATCATGCCATGTCGCTCCGTTGTCCGACGAGACGATGGCGCCGATGCGCGGGGCCGTCAGGTGGCGGTCGGTGACCTCAGGAACGATGCCGAGGGGTTCGTTGTGGTACCAGCCCCAGAGCGTGCCATCGTCATCACGCCAGGTGGATTCGATCCATCGCGCGCCGCTGCACTCGTTGTCGTACTGGACGGCAAGGCCGGTCGTGTCCAGATTCTCCAGATCGGGTCCGTGGCTCCGGTAGGGCTGGCCGATGCTGTTGAAGATGAACAGCGTGTCCCTATCCCAGTGCGCGGGGCTGTTGCAGTCGGTGTCGCGGAAGCGCAGCTCCGGAGCCTCGCGCAGGGTCCACGATGGCATGGCGCGTTTCGGCGTCATCCCCGGGGAAGACACGCATCCACCTCGATTTCGAACAGGAGATCGTCACGGCAGATGGTGCATTCGGTGACGATCCAGGGAAGCGCGGGCATAGCGCGGGCACCAAGGCGCTCATTGAGCGCAGGAGCATCGGCGCCTGCCCTGAAGTAGGCTGTGGCGCGCGTGACATCGGACCAGTTCATGCCACGGCTTCGGAGGATCGCCTCGACCACATCGAGGGTCAGCTCGATCTGTCCGTCGAGGTCGCCGACATGGCAGGTGGAGCCGTCCGGCGCAATGCTGGCCGTTCCGGAGACAAGAAGCCGCCGGAGACCGGGTTCCCGGATCTCGAGGGCGCGGCTGAACGAGCTTCCGTAGTCTTCGGCGGAGCACTGAAGCGGCGAGCGGATGCGCTCGACGACGATGTCGGCGCTCTTGGGCGCCAGCGCCATGAGGTTGAGGAGCACCGCTGCCCCGGCGGGGTTGCAGGCGCCGACGCCCGTGCTTGCCGGCACGATGCCGTCGAACACGCCGCGCTCGCGATAGAACGCTGTCCGCGCACGGTTCAGGTCGCCATACCAGCCGAGGATGTCTTCCACGAAGACCCATGTGCGGATGACCTGCCTGAAGCTCATCCCTGCGAGCGCCAGCGCCGCCTCGGCGCGCCCATACGCGTCGTAGGCCTGATCGTGCTGCGTGGCCCAGAGGTTGGCAGGCACGACGCCGGTGACATAAGCCCAGCGGGCGAAGCGGTCTTCGACCACGACTACCGTTGCGCCATTCTCCGCGTCATAGTGGGTGACCGCGGCGTTGCGGGCTGCGACCGCCTGCAGGCCGGAGACGAGGAGCTGAGGGCTGAGAGCTGAGAGCTGAGGGCCGGGAGCTGAGAGCTTAGAGCTTAGAGCCGAGAGCTGAGAGCTGAGAGCTGAGAGCTCAGAGCCGAGAGCTGAGAGCTGAGGGCTGGGAGCTGAGGGCTGAGAGCTTAGAGCTGAGAGCGGAGAGCTGAGGGCTGAGGGCTGAGGGCTGGGAGCGACGGGTTTGCCTTCGACGAAGCTCACAGGCACGCCTCGGGGCGCGGTGAGGGGCGTGCCGCCGGGAGCGGTCCGCGCGAACACGTTGGCATGGAGGACGTCGGCGCCGGCACGATGGGCGGCCGATACGGCGCGCATGAGCGTCTCCTGGGCGGTCTCGACGTCGGTCTGCGGAGCCGGGATGGCGATGTGCAGTTCGTCCCAGTCCTCGTGACGTATGGCGGTCAGGTTCACCTTGTCAGAATCGGCGACCAGCGTTGCCGCAGCTCCATGAGTTCCGCTTCCTGAGCAGGGCTGAATGAGCCCAGCCTCTGCGCATAGGTGTCCATCCATGTCGTCAGTCTCTCCCACTCTTCGGGGCTCAGTTGCACCCCTTGATGGCCCTTGCGCAGAAGCTCCAGCAGCGGACTGGTCGCCGCAGCGCCTTCGCCGACCGCCGAACGTCCCTGGCGATAGCGCTGCTGCACATGCGCGGCGAGGCTCGGCCTGCCCCAGTTGACCAGCGTTCCATAGGCGACTTCGGGCCTCAGATCCACCCGCGCGGCGGATCCGCCCGGCGCGTGGCACGGCATACACCGCTGGTTGAGGACAGGCTGCACGAGCCGATCGAACCGGTACGGCCACGATCCCTCGGGTCCCGGCGTGATCCTGGATGGCGGGCGCCGCATGGCTCTGGGCATGCGGTTGCGGCCTGTGGTGTTGCGGCGCTCATGGCATCCGACACAGGCCAGGGTCTTGCCGGGCTGGGCATAGGTGACCGTGCGCATGGTCTGCACTGCGACACCGTCGGCGTCGAGCGCCTGGAAAAACACCGGCACTCCGGCGGGAATGTGGAAATAGGCCGAACCGTCTTCCTCCACAGGCACGGTTCCGAGCACGCACTTGCCCGGATCGTCGCCCGTCACCCCAAGGTTCGGCGTGTTCATTTCCGGCTGGGTCTTGGCGGGCACCGCAACGATGCGCAGCGCCTTGATCGTGGGCGCTTTGCCGGCCTTTCCCTTGCCGAGCCCTTCATGGACGTCGCTGACGATGGCCAGCGCGCCACGGTCGTCGTCGGGCGACACCGTGGGCACCGCAGGCTCGGGCATCCGGGGCCGTATCGGTTGGGCGTACATGCTCGAGATGTTCGGGTCTCGATAGAGGAGCTCGAGGTTTCCGTGAATGTCGCGCACATAGATGCCGAGGCCATTGGGCGGGTTGTTGATAACGCTCTCAGGGCTCCAGGAGGTGAGGTAGAGGGTCTCCGAGAGCGGATAGGGGCTCATGTAGTAGGACGACGGCCAGGCCTCGACTTCGGGGAAAGGCACTTCGGGCGTCACGCGCCGGATGGCCTCGGCGCCGTCCATGCCTTTGTCGGGATCAAACAGGACGAGGCTCCCGCCGGTAACAGCGTGATGCGCGGACGCGGTGAAAAGGATCTTGCGCGAGCTGGGCACCGATCGCGCCTCGAAGGCGCAGTGGAACCCGCCGGTGTAGTTGCCGTACACGGCCTGGGGATTGGTGCCGTCGGGATTGGTAGACCAGAGCTTCATATAGGGCTTGTTGTCGCGATCCACATAGTCCCAGCGGGCATAGAGGATGCGACCGTCCTTACAGACGTTGGGGGTCCACTCGAAGTTCTCGAAAGGCGAGATCGCTCGGATGCTCTTGCGGTCGGCCGACAGCACGTGCAGGGTGTAGACCGACACCGGTCGCCAGCGATCGCCGCCGCACCGCACGAAGGAATCGGGCGCGGCATCTGCCGATCCTGCGCTGCTGCCTCCCGGCACAGGGCGATCGGCGGTCTCGACCGACGGACCGTTGGGACGTACGCCTGCGTGCTGCACGCTGGCGCCGCGCCGTGTCGAGAGGAAGACGATGCCTCCGTCGGGCAGATAGCGTCCTGAGAAGTCGTCGTAGCGGCCGTAGGTCAGCCGCCTGAGGCCCGACCCGTCCAGCTTGATCTCGTAGAGATGATAGAACGCGTCCTCGGGAATGCTCAGCTTGTCGGTCTTGTCGGTCTTGGCGGCGAGATCGGGGTAGTACCGGCAGTAGCCGAAGAGCACACGCGTGCCGTCCCTCGACAGGTCGGGATCCACGTAGCTTCCTTCGGGCAGACCTGTGGGTATCTCGCGCACTTCGGGGCGATCCTCGCGATAGCCCGTGAGCACGTAGAGCCCTCCGCCGCCGCGCGACCACCAGCCGTAGTGCTGGTCGGACATGTGGCTGAACGAGCCCGGCTTGCGTTTGACGAACAGGATCCGGTCGAACGACAGCAGCGGATGGGACAGCAGCAGCCGACGCACCGCCCATCGCGCGTCGGCGTAGGGGGAGCCGCGTCGGGCCGCATGGTCTGCCTCGGCCCGATCGAGAGCGCGCTCACACTCGGAGGTGTCACGGCCCATGGCCTTCATCTCGGCAATGAGCTTCCTTCCTCGCTCAAGCACATCGCGGAGAGCGCTCTCCGAGTCCACGGCCGGAGCGGCCCGATAGGACCACTGGCTGATGCTGCTCTGCAGGCTGGGCTTGCCCAGCGCCACGTTCACCGACGGTTCTTGAGAGGCATAGACCTCGACCTCATCCAGGTGGAAGTAGGCGGGACCCGGTATGGCGCAACGGACGTAACGGGCTCTCCTGCCGTTGAGCGGAACCACCAGCGGCTTGCCGTCTGAGGCGCCGAAGAAGGTCGGGCCGGTATGGGTATACGCGGGGCTCCAGTTCTGGCCGTCATCGGAGATGCGAATGGTCAGATGATCGGCTCGCGATGCTGCATCGCACCGGTTGTAGACCACGACCCGATCGAGCGCGAGGACCGCGCCGAGATCCACCTGCCACCAGGGTTCTGCGTCGAGGTTGGTATGGAAGCCCCACTTGCCGTCCTTCACGCCGTCGCATCCTCCGGCGGCATCCTCTGCGGGCGTCACCGCGACCGTGCCCATGGCACGCATGCGGTCCTGGACGCGCCAATCGGCTTCGATCTCAGCCCGCCGTGAGGCTGAAGGCTGAGGAAGCCCGGGCGAGGGCGGATCGGCCCACAGCACCCCGCCGACAAGCGCCAGTGCGGCGCCGAGCGCAATCCATGCCGGCGCAGGCAGCTTGCTTCGATTGGGTTTGTGCATGGCTCTGACCTCTTGATCCGTCGCCGATCGCGTCGAGCTTGACCCTAGAGAGACAGCACGTACTCGGCCAGCTCGTCCACCTGTTTCGGCGTCAGATGGCTCGTCACTCCGTGCTTGTTTGCGCGGTTGAACTTCGTCAACACCTCCTGCATGGTCACGGCGCGGCCGTCATGCAAGTACGGCGCCGTTCGCCATACCTCGACCAGCGTGGGGGTGATGAACTTCGTCCCGCTGTCGTAAGGGCCCCGGGTACCGGTGTCGTGCAGCTTCTTGTCCGTGAACAGCGGGCCCGAATGACATGAGGCGCATCTGGTCTTGCTCGATTCGAAGATGGCCTTGCCGGCCAGGGCTTTCGGCGAGAGACCGCCGAATGATCCGTCCGGTTTGCGAAGTCGTCGCGGGCTGGGCAGAGGTTGCATGGACCGGATGAACGCCTCGGTTGTGGCGGCCTCGCCCTTCGTGGGCTCGCGGAACAGGATAAAGCGGAAGCCTGCCTGGGTCGCCGCGGTCAGGCTGGATCGGACGCCGTGGGACATCATGGGTCCGCGCCGGTGGGCTAGCAACAGCGAACGGGTGTTCTTCGGATTCCCCATGCCGTCGTTGAGCAGGTCCCAGTTGAGCCCGTCGGCACGTCCGTCCGGATGGCACGTCGCGCAGCTCAGCCAATGCTGGAAGCAGAGCGTGCCGTCGTGGAACATGCGCTCGCCTTCACGCACCTGATCGGGTTGTGGGGATGCTCCCAGCGAGACGACCTTCCTGGGCTTGCCCGCTCGATCCACGAGCGCCACATCCCCCGTGAAGTACTGGGCGATGGCAAGCGTCTTGCCATCCGGGCTCAGCGCGATGCCGCGTGGACCGTTGCCGGCCACCGGCACACGTTCGATAAGGTCGGCGATGTAGAGCGCCGCGAGGTCGTTGACCAGCTCGGAGCGCTTACTCGGGTCCGCTTTGATCTCCTGCCACACGTTCTTCATGGTCGCGGCCCATTCGGCCGACTGCTTGTTGAGCGGGCTGTCGTCGGGCAGACCGCCGGCGATGAGCCGCATCATGCCTTTCACATCGAGGCAGGCGAGCTGCTGGGCGCCGGCGAGCGTAATCCAGGCGCGCGTTCCGTCGGGCGACCATACGATGCCCCACGGATCCGCCGCGCCTTCCTGCGTGTGGTCGAGCAGGACCGAGGCATAGTGCTTGCGGTTCTTCAGGTCCAGAATGCTCAGCGCATTGGTGTTCACCCATCCGCGGTCCAGTTGCGTGGTGGGCAGGTTATAGCGTCCCAGAGCATGGGGCACCATGGCCCACCGCCCGTCGGCGCTTACGGCCATGTCGCGCAGGCCGGCAGAACCAGAGGGGAGCGCGATCTCGGCGATTTTCTTGCCGGAGCCGAGGTCGAACACCGCCACGTGCGCCCCGTTGTTCTCGCGCGTGGCATCGCCCGTGGGGATGAGATAACCCACCAGCGCCAGCCTCTGATCCGGGGTAACGGCGAGCGCAGAGGGCTCGCCAGAGCATGGCAGGCGCGCCAGTTCTCCGCCTTTGCTGAGGCCGACGACGCTGACGTCTCGCGTGCCGCTGTTCGCAACCAGCAGGCGTCCGGCCGCGGGCATGGCCACCACCGATCGTGGGTACGCTCCCACCGCGAAGCGCCGCAGGACTCTGCCGGTCGGCGCGTCAACTTCGGCCAGATTGCCCGTGCGGTACTCGGCGACATAGGCATGCTGTCCGATCCATGCTACGCCCCAGGGAGACGACAGCGACGTGCGCCGAAGGACCGTGTTGCGCCCTGTGTCTATGAAGGCGACGCTGCCGCCCGTATGGTCGCTCACTGCGAGGAGCTTGCCGTCCGGGCTGTAGGCCACCTCCACCGGCGACCGATAGACGCCCTTTGTCTGAGCCACAGGCAAGACCGCGGCGAGCATCGCCGCCAGAGCCGAAACCACGATGGCAGCCAGACGTATGTTCATGTCGTACTCCTATTCACGCCAAACCGATAGTCTCTGCAGCACGGACTTCGGCGCGCCGATGCATCTTTCCTCCGCTGGCCCATCGCCATGGCGGGGTTCATGTGGGGAATGGCGGCGATGCCGGATGGAGGCGACCCGCGGAGACGGAGGTCCTCAGCATGGGCACGATCGCACGCGCGAGGTCAGAGGAGGAAGAGGACCATGCGCATCTCCTCGGGATCGATGACGGAGAAGATGTCGCCGCGGCTCGTCGGATGGACGATCACATGGCGGTCATCGGGCGACAGGGTCACGCGGACGATGGGGGTATCCGTGTAGCCAGGCACGATCTGCTCGAACAGCTCCCACTTGCCGGTGATGCGGTTGGCGACCCACCGCTCGTACTCGAGGCCGCTGCCCACCACGATGAGCCGTTGCGTCGCGCCCTCTGCTGTACGCGTGATGGCGCCCTCGCGGCCCTGACCCGGCGGCGGCCACTGAAGGGCGCCCAACCGCTGTCGCTCGCCTTCTTCGGGACCCGGCGCGAAATGGCGGATCAGGATGCCGTTGACCTCGAGCTCTGACGGACCGGCAGGCAAGGCCCGCAGATCGGGCGCGCCTTTGGGACGTTCCGCCAGGCCATAGACCCATTGCACCTCGCCCGATTGGATCATGTTCCAGAGGGGCATGGGCTCATCGAGGATCGCAAGGGGACCGGAATAGACGACGGTCTTCACTCCCATCCGGCGGACACGGCGCACGAGATCGGGCTGGAAGTACTGGTCGCCGTAGTTGGAGATGACGCCGACGGCCGATGGGCTGAAACGCTCACCGTAGCTCACCACTGGCGGCGACGGCGAAGCCTCCACCGGCTGTTCGGTCGGCTTTCGTCGCAAAGCATTGATAAGGCCGGAGAGGAGTGGCAGCTTCGTATCCTTTCGTCAGGCAGGGAACCATACTATACCCTGCTAGATGCCGTCGGCGGACGGGCATTTAGTTAGCCATGCTAACGCTTCACGTGAAGCATACGGGGCGGGAGCGAGCGGTTCGTCTCACGGCTGACGCAGGATGCGCTCAACGATCCCCTCCAGTTGCTCGGGCGAGTAGAACTCGATGGTTACGGCTCCGCCGCCGTCTGAGCTCGATCGGACCTTCACCTTCGTACCGAGGGTGAGGGAGAGCTGATCTTCCAGCGACGCGAGATTGGGATCTGCCGGCTCTAACCGTGATGGCGCGGCGCCGCGACCGCCCGACTCGCCGCGCCGGAGATTCCGCACCACAGCCTCGGCTTCGCGCACGGACAGCGAACGCGAGACGAAGGCGTCGAGAGCGGCCATCTGCATGGCAGGCTCCAGCGGCACGAGAAGCCTTGCGTGGCCCTCGGTGATCCGGCCCGCTTCCAGCGCGCCCAGTATGGCATCCGGCAAGGCGAGAAGCCGCATGGCGTTGCCCACAGCCTGTCGCGACTTGCCGACGCTCTTTGCGATCTCGTCCTGTGTCATGCCGAAGTCCGAAGCCATACGCTGGTAGGCTCGGGCCTGCTCCACGGGGCCGATATCCTCGCGCTGGATGTTCTCGATGAGGGCGAGAAGCAGCATGTCGCGGTCGCTGCACTCCTGGACCACTGCCGGTATCGTCGTGCGACCCGCGAGGCGCGACGCACGGAGCCGGCGTTCGCCGACGATCAGTTCATAGCGGTCGGTTGCCAGCCTGCGGACGACCACCGGCTGCAGCACGCCGTGTTCACGAATGGACTGAGCCAGTTCGCTCAGAGAGCCGTCGTCGAAGTGCGTCCGAGGCTGCATGGGGTTCGGTGCAATGCTGTCGAGGCGTATCTCGCGCACATTGCGCGCCACGTCCTCGGCGGCGGTGCCGACCAGCAGGGCGTTGAGGCCCCTACCCAGACCGCGCTTGTCCAAGCTTCAGCACCTCCTCGGCGAGCTTCCGATAGGCCTGAGCGCCCCGACTGGCCGGATCGTACAGCGCAACGGGACGGCCATGGCTCGGCGCCTCCGACAGGCGCACATTGCGGGGAACGACTGTCGGAGACACCCTATCGCCGAATGCACGGCGCACCTCGTCCACCACCTGCTGCGAGAGCCGGACCCGAGCATCGAACATGGTCATGACCACAAGCGCGATCTCGAGCGACGGGTTCACGTGGCGCCGGATGATGTCAATCGTCCGCATGAGCTGACTGACCCCTTCCAGCGCATAGTACTCGCACTGGATTGGCACGATCACTGCGTCGGCTGCCGCCAGTCCGTTCACCGTCAGGATGCCCAACGAGGGCGGCGTGTCAAACAGGATGATGTCGAATCGGGCGCGGAGAGGCTCGATGACGCGCCTCAGGATGGTCTCGCGCGCTACCCGCGCCATGAGCTCCACTTCGGCGCCCGCCAGATCCAGGTTGGACGGCATGGCCATGAGACCCGGCACGCACGTCGGAATGATGGCATCGTCGGGTTGAGCGTCGTTGACCAGCACGTCGTAGATGGTCGGGCTGCCTCCGTGTTCTGCGCCGACGGCGTTCTTGTCTATGCCCAGTCCGCTGGTGGCGTTGGCCTGAGGGTCGAGGTCCACGAGCAAGGTCGCAACGCCTGAGATCGCCAGGTAGGCGGCAAGGTTCACCGCCGTGGTGGTCTTGCCCACGCCGCCCTTCTGATTGACGATGCAGTAGACAGGGTTCATAGCAGACGCATGACTACTTTAGAGACATGATGCAACGGACGAGGTAGTAGACGCATATACTCTATGGATGGGTTCTTCGCGCCATTGACTGAGCGAGCAGGGTCAGGTACACTCCGGTGTTCGCGTGCTGACTATACCCTGCAGGAGGGCCCCATGGACATTGACGACTTCGATGATGTGCCCGAGTACTACACGGACTCGGTGAACTTCATGACCAACATCTACGGCTTCGCACTCGACTTCGGGGTCATGATGGTGCAGGATCAGCCGCCCAAGTCGCAGGTCCGCGTGCGCATGAGCCCGCAGCATGCCAAGATCATGAGCCTGCTGTTGCGGAAAAACGTGCAGGAATACGAGAAGCGCATCGGCACGATCATTCTGCCGGATGGGCTCTACAAGGACCTGGGCATCCAGGACGACATGGCTGACGAATAGCCCGTTGGCCCGGGCATGGACCCGGACCGGGCCGATCGTCGGGGACCGCCTCTGAAAGGCGGTCCTCATTGTTTGCGGCGAGCGATACGCCGCCGAGGAGGGGCATGCATGGTTTCGGTCGGCGATATCGTGGCCCGCCGGGCCGCTCGCGACGAGCTGGAGCGCGCCGAGCGCATGCGGCGCGCGTGGGCCGCGTACATGGGAGACATGCCGAAGCCGCTCCGGGTGCGCCCGGGCGAGTACGACGACAACGTGCAGGTCAACTTCGCTCGCGTGATCGTTGATAAGGGGGTCAGCTTCCTGTTCGGCGGCGGCGTGGCCATGCGCGTGGACGGGTCGCCGAAGGCTGCGGCCTGGCTTGATCGGGTCTGGGAGGCGAGCCGCAAGGCGACGCTCCTCCATCGGCTGGCCGTGAACGGCGGCGTCTGCGGGCATGCGTTCCTCAAGATCGCCCGCGACGGCGCTTCCGGACTTCCTCGGCTGATCGTGCTGGATCCGATGACCGTCTCGGTGCGATGGCGGCCCGATGATTGGGAGGAGATCGTCGAGTACCGGCTGCAGTGGCACGGCGTGGATCCGGCATCGGGCCGTCCGAGGGCCTACCGTCAACTGATCACACGGCACGGCGACCGGGCATGGGACATCACGGATCAGGTCTCAGAAGGGGACGATCCGCGCTGGATGACGATTCGGGTGGACCGGTGGCCCTATCGTCGGCCACCGATCGTTGCGTGCCAGAACCTGCCGGCGCCCAACGAGTACTGGGGCCATAGCGATCTCGAAGACGACGTGCTGGGGGTGTGTCGTTCGCTCAACTTCGTGCTGTCCAACGCCGTGCGAATCGTGCGCCTGCATGCTCACCCGCGTCTGTGGGGCGTCGGTTTCACGCCCAGAGACCTGCCAACCGAGCCTGGCGATGTCACGGTCCTGCCTGATTCGGCATCGGCCCTCCACCTGCTCGAGACGCGCAGCGGCCTCGGTTCGTCTCTGGAGCTCTATGCTCGACTGCGCGATGCTCTGCACGAAATGGCGCGCATTCCCGATCCGCTGGTGAGCGGCGCTCCCTCGGCGCGGCTTTCGGGTGTCGCGCTCCGCATGCTGCATCAGCCGCTCATCGAGAAGACCCAGACCAAGCGACTGCTCTATGGCGAGATGCTGGCCGATCTCGGCTCGCTCCTGCTCGAGGTCGGCGGGTTCGGCGCCGGTCATACCGTGACGATCGAGTGGCCGGCCGTGACGCCCACGGATCCGTATGAGGAGGCGCGCACGGCGGCCCTGCTGCGTGATCTAGGGGCCGATGCCGATCAACTGCTGCGTCGGTTCGATCTCACGACTTCAAGAGGGGAGACGCCATGCCCGGCAAGTTCCATCTGATGCAGGTCTACGTGGCCGCTGGCCTGGCCAGCCTGCTGGCGGTGCTCTATGTGGCGGCTCCGGCAGACAGGAGCGCGCTGCTTGGCGGCGCGGTGATGACGCTTATCGGGTTTGTGGTGGGCAAGTTCTCCAACGGCTATGCACGGAAGGAGGCATCGCATGACATGGATGAGGAGGCTGCGGGCGGCGGCCCGGCTGCTCGTTGACTGGGATGTGTTCAAGCATGCGCTCGACGACGCCCTGGGTGATGAGTGCGTTCGACGGCGAGTCGAGGTGATTCTGGCGTCCGAGCCGCTCCTTGCGGCGCATGTGGCAGCGCTGAAGGCGCTGTGGACGCCCGTCGAGGCCGATCTGAAGGAGCTGCGCTGATGGCGAACTACGCGGGCCGCAAGGCCAACATGGCGGATCCGGCCAGGAATGCGTTTGCGATCACGCCGAACGACTCTGCCGATCTGACCACCCGGGCGCTGGCGCTGTACGTGGGAGTGTCGGGAGACGTGAAGCTCGATACCTGGGGCGGCGAGACAGTGACGTTCGCCAACGTGCCGGCGGGCATTCTGCCTGTCCGCGCCAGACGGGTGTATGCCACGGGCACGACGGCCTCCGGCATCATCGGGCTGTACTGACATGGAGGTCGGCCTGTCCATCGGGCTCACGGGAGTCCGCTCAGGATGGAGCCCCCTGCGCCTGTCCGGGCTCAAGGCATGGTCCGAGTGCGATCGTCCGGTGTATCAGGATGCCGCCATGAGCACGCTGGCAGGGCCGGGCGACCCAGTGGGCGGAGTGCCGGATCGTTCGGGCGCGGGATACCATGCCACACAGGGCACGACGGCCCACAAGCCGACGCTCGTCGCGGGCGCGTTCCCGTCGGGACGATCCGGACTGAGCTTCGACGGCGTGGACGACCGGCTGCTGGTGTCGGGGCTTGCCGCCCTCTTCAGCGGCGCCGATAAGCCCTTCAGCGTCGCCCTGGCCTGCAAAGTGGCAGACACGTCGAGCCGTGCGCTCCAGGGCATGGGCAACTCGGGCACGAGCAGTCCCTACTGCATGTTCTACGTGACCGGATCGGCCTACACGCAGTATCGTCGCGACGATGCCCTCGCGTGGGTGTCGTTGACCGGTCCTGCGATGAGCGTGAACCAGCCGCAGGTCGTCATAGCCACCTTCGGCGAGACGCCCGGAGTGGTGGCGAGGATTGCGCTGAACGGCGGCTCCGAGAGTAACGGTCCGATGGATGTCGGCGCAACGACGCTGGATCGGTTCACCATCGGGACGGTCGAGCGCGCCGGCACGCCGCTCTATCCCTTCAAAGGGGTGATCGGCGCGTGGGTTGTGGTTGCTCGTGCCATCAGTGCGCCGGAGCGCACGGCGCTCGCCGCGTACCTCATGCGGTGGGCAGGGATGTGAGGTCCGAACGCTGATCGGCGCAGGACAGAGGAGTGAGGGTGAGAGGTCCACGCGATGACTGACTATGTATGGCGGATCCACCTGATGGTGCCGGCGTCGCAGGCAGCGCTGGCCGCCGACGCTGCGTCGCAGGCGCTTCCCGGAGGCGAAGCCGAGCGGGCCATGTTCGGCGTTCCGCTGCAGCGAACCCGGGTTCCGTTTGCCCGGGAGAGCATGCTCGGCTGCAGCACCCTGATGACCGAGAGGCAGCGAGCGGACCTGATGGACTCGCTGAGCAGGAGAGGCGTTGACGCTGTATGGGTCCGGCTGGGAGCCAACGATGAGCGCGCCGCAGAGGCGTCGGAGGGTCTGACGGCGCCGACTGGCCTGACATGGGACTGGGAGGACACGCTGGCGGCAACCGAGTGCCGACCGGCAACGGAGGTGACCGATGGAGGATGACGGAGCGCTCCCGGAGAGCGTGCATGCTGCCGAAGAACGGGCCCGATCCGCAGAGGAGCGGGCCCGTTGGCTTGAAGTGCGCCTCGAGGTCGAGAGGTGCGCGCGGCAGATGGGAATCGTGGATGAGGACGCGGCGTTCCGGCTGCTGGACCGCGACCGCATCGAGTGTGACGAGACGGGACGGCCAGCCAACGTGGAGAGGCTTCTGGCAGAACTCGCTGAGCAGAGGCCGTGGCTGGTGCGCAGCGATTCGGCGCCGAGCGTGACGAACCCGCCGCGCGACGGCTTCCGAACGCTCTCGCTGAGCGCCATTCGGCGCATGACCCCCGATGAGATCAACGACAACTGGGAAGCCATCCAGGCCGCGCTGCGGGCGCGATAGCGGGGTGGCTGGGGCAAGGCCGACTGCGTGTGTCGGTCAGACGAAGCAAGGAGGGGAGTCCGCCAAGTGAGCTTGAGCAACTTCATCCCGGAGGTGTGGGCGGCGCGGCTGCTACACAACCTCCACAAGGCGCTGGTGTTCGGTCAGCCGGGCGTTGTCAACCGCGACTACGAGGGTGATATTCGGGGCTGCGGCGACACCGTGCGCATCCACGCCATCGGCCCTGTGACCGTGCGCGACTACACGCGCGACGCCGACATCACGTCGCCGGAGACGCTGACAGACAGCGACACGACGCTGGTGATCGACCGGGCGCGCTACGTGAACTTCCAGATTGACGACGTGGACCGCGTGCAGCAGATGCCCAAGGCCATGGACGCCGCCATGCGCGAGTCGGCCTATGCCCTTGCCGACGACGCCGACCAGTACCTGGCCGGGATGCACACCCAGGTCGCCACCCAGAACTTCATCGGCAGCGACTCGTCGCCCGAAGTGCCCGAGGCGGACACGCTCTACGAGATGCTGGTCGAGCTCGGCGTGAAGCTCGATGAGGCCAATGCGCCGCGCGGCGGGCGATTCTGCATCATGCCACCCTGGTGCTATGGACTGCTGCTCGCCGACGACAGGTTCGTCAAGGCCGGCACCGCGCTCAGCGATCGGGTGCTGCGCAACGGCGAGGTGGGGCAGGCCGCTGGTTTCACGATCCATGTGAGCAACAACGTGGATCACGAGAGCGGAGCAAAGTACAAGATCATGGCCGGCGTGCCCGAGGCCTGGACATTCGCCCAGCAGATCCGCGAGGTGGAGGCCTACCGTCCGCCGCTTCGGTTCGCCGACGCGGTGAAGGCGCTGCATCTGTACGGGGCGAAGGTCACGCGGCCCGACGCCCTGGCCTGCCTCGTCGCCAGCAAGAGCTAATCCGGCGGGGCGATAGAGAGCCACTGACCGCCTGCGCCCCACGTTATGGCGAGCGAAGCGAACCGATCCCGGACAGTCACCGTCGATCCGATGCTGCGGCCTATGAACCTTCGGGATTGCGTCGCTGCGCTCGCAATGACGTGCAGGAGTCGCCACGGCAATGGGTAGGGGCACGTTGCAACGTGTCCCTACCGGCGTCGCGGCGCGCGATCGTAGGCCCTGCGGGCCGAACAGAACAATCCCGGCCCTTCAGGCTGAACGACCGCCATCGGGACGAACAACGCCCGCCTGGATTTCGACACGGCGCTTCGCGCCGGCTCAATCACCGGCGGGCGATGTTCGTCCGGAGGGCGGTCGTTCAGCCTGAAG
>JAAYVH010000121.1 GCA_012517255.1 Chthonomonadales bacterium | reverse complement strand
GCCAGGCATTACCGTGATCTCCTGGCCCACCTCGGGGCTCCAGCGCGCGGACTCGAGGCCGTAGCGGTCGCGGAGGTACTCGGTGATATTCACGCCTCGCACTGCGCCCATCGGCGACAGCCGCTCAGGGTGAAACCGAACGCGGTATCTGCCTGGCCGCAGGTTGCCGATAACGGCTTCGCCGTTTGCCCGGAGAGGAGCTTCGGTTGTCTCTTCGGCGCTCCACCCCGTGCCGTCGAATCTGCTGAGCGTGACGGCGACTGATCCCGGGCCGATAGGGCGCGATCCAACCCGGAATCGGACAACAATGGAACCTGCGGCTTCGCGGCCCTGCGTGGGGAAGACGGCGCGGGCGGCTGGCAGGATGACGTTCTCGTTGCTCCGGCTTACGTTCAGTTGCAGCCCGAGCGGTCCGGGCGTAGCTTTGCTCTGAACGACAAGGAGGAACGGTTCCCGATCCCAGAGTCTCTGACGCCATCGGATGTTGCCGATCGTACCTTCCGCGAGGATGGTTCCGTTCGGCTCTGGCTGTACGGTGATGGTTATCTGGGGCGCACGATCGGGCAGCACGGCGTTCAGCGCTGTGGGGGATCCGACAGGGAGGATCAGCCGCAGATAGGGCAGGCCCGAAGAGGATGCATCCATCCGGGCACCCCGAAGCGCATCCTCCATGGCGTCACCCAGCAGCAGCCCACTACGTAAAGCCCTGCCCCGAGCGGGCGCGGCCAGCTCGTAGGGGGTGACTTCGCCGAAGAGCCTCAGCGCATTCGGGAGGGGGACATTGCGGATGGTGAAGGGAGTAGAGCGGGCGTCGGCTCGACCCCCCTGCCCCAACAGGACGCCCGCGATCTCGGCGATGGACGTCGCCTGAGGGGCGGGCGCCGACATGAACACAGTGTACGTTCGCCCGTTCGGCACCGGCGCTGGCCCGTTGAGCGAGGCCGGCGCCTCGATCGGATGCATCGCGGAGCCGCGACTGTCCGTGGCACGGACGCTGTTGATGTCGAGAACCACTTCAGACGAGGTAGCGCCTGTCGAGGCAGAGTTCGTCTGAAGTACGAGCTGCCATGGACCGACAGGGCCTGGCGTCACGCGCTCTTCGAAGAGGTTCCTGACGCGATCCGAGGCGTAGATCTGCCGAACCGAGACGACAACGTCACCCGCGCGGTCGGCAAGGTTCGCGATCAGGCGAGGCTGTCCGCCAGACGCCAGCGACCGCCCGATCAGCGCTACGTCCGGAACCAGAGCGGGCGGCATGGACGGCGCCGCCGTGCCGCGTCGCGTCTGAGTCGCTGACGGCGTTCGTCTCGGTCCGTTCTGCTCGGCTCGCCGTGCATAGAGCGTCAACCCCGTGGCCGCCACCACGGCGATCAACGCCGCCAATGCGAGGACATAGCGCACTTGCATGTGGCACTCCAGTCGTGCGATGAGGAGCTGGCGATCTCGGACGAGCCGGCCGCTGCGCGGGCCTCAGCGCGGAACGATCCGAACGAACTTGCGGCTTCCAACCTTCACCACGGCGTCGGACAGGTCCTCGACAGGAATCTCGGCATCGGGCGAAGACACACGCTCGTCGTTGATGCTGACACCACCCTGCTGTACCAGACGTCGGGCCTCGCCGGTTCCGTTGGCGAGTTTCGCAACGGTTAGCAGTCTGCAGACCCAGACCTTGCCATCGCGGATCGCGTCGGCAGGCAGGGCGACTTCGGGCATGTCCGTGGGCAGCTCCCGACGCGCATGAACACGTTCAAACTCGGCATCCGCAAGCTCGGCGGCCGCGGGACTATGGTATATGCTGACAATCTCGCGGGCCAGTCGCCGCTTCACATCCTTCGGGTTGATCGAGCCGCTGGCAACGGCGTCCATCATATCCCTGATCTCGGACATGGGCACGTCGGTGCATAGCTCGAAATACGACTCCATGAGCGTGTCGGCGATGGACATCAGTTTGCCGAACATGCTGTCGGGCGACTCCGTGATCCCCACATAGTTGTTCAGCGACTTCGACATCTTCTGAACGCCGTCGAGCCCGACGAGCAGCGGCATGAACACGGCGACCTGCGGTTCCTGTCCATGCTGGACCTGCAGGTCGCGACCTGCCATGATGTTGAACATCTGGTCGCTGCCGCCCATCTCGATGTCGGCGCGCAGCACCACAGAGTCGTATGCCTGGCAGAGCGGATACAGAAGCTCGTGGAGGCTGATGGGCTGACCGTCGCGCCATCGCTTGGCGAAATCGTCCCGCTCCATGACCTGTGCGACCGTCATGCGCGCCGCGAGGCGAATGACATCGGCGAAACCCATGGCGCCCAGCCACTCGCTGTTGAACCGGACCTCGGTCCGCTGGGGGTCGAGGATTCTGCAATACTGCTCGGCGTAGGTCCGGGCGTTCGCTCTGACTTCATCAGCGGTGAGCTGCTTGCGCGTTTCGCTCTTGCCCGAAGGATCGCCGATCAGCGCCGTGAAGTCCCCGATAATCACCACAACCTGGTGGCCGAAGTACTGAAACTGACGCAGCTTGCGCAGGACTACCGCGCTGCCCAGATGAATGTCAGGAGCGGTCGGGTCCAGTCCCAGCTTGACTATGAGCGGCCTTCCTTCCTTCCTGGCCGTCTTCAGCTTCTGTTCGAGGCCATCTTCGGGCGTTACCCCGATCATCCCTCTGCGCAGAGCTTGAACCTGGTCCTGGATATCCACGCGCGACTCACTCCTCCTGACTTCGGGCTCGATCACAGAGCCCCAGGCACTCAGTATAGCCAGCCCGCCGGAAGGTAGTCAACGCGACGCAGGATCAGGTTGCATCATCCCTGGGCACGTACTCCCTGTAAGAGAAGATCGCGAGCGCCAGAGCCAAGGCAGCCATCGTCGTTGCTGCGAGCACGATCCATGCCAGGGCCGATGGAACGGTGTCCGGACTCAGCGCCTGGAATATCTGCATCATGTCGGTGCTGGCGGTCTGGGGACGGGCATGTGGCGCCAGAGCGCGCAGGTAGGTCATCACCGACAGAAGCCTGAAGTTGCCGGGCATCATGGGCACCCAGGACTCCCAACCAAAGGCTAGGAATAGACCGGTGATGAGCGCTCGGGGCAGAATGGTGGCAAGGAGGAGGAAGAATGCGCCGTAGGCGGCCGCGCCGACCGGCAACACGAGTACATCGCGATACAGCTTATTGCCGGTCGTGCGATTCGTCCGAATCAGGTCTGGAAAAGCAGCTTCCAGCAGCCATCGATTCAAGCGCGCGTTGGCGGCGCCCCGGGGTCGTTCGGCCATCAGTTGTCGAGCGTCATCCGGGACGTTTATTTCCGGGAAATCCGCAGGGTCATACAGCCGGCGATCTGCGGCAATGAGCTTGTTCAGGTCGGTGAGGACCATCCGCAGCAGTGGGCGAGGCGCCGGAGTGTCAGGATCCCATCGGCTGAGCTGCTCAAGGGTCTCGGCGCTCAGGCGCTGGGTCACGTAGTCAACCACTGGGCTGTCCGGCGTTTGGAGTTGAGCCAGGAACTTGCGAGGGTTCACGATCGAGCGACGATTGAGGGCGGTTCTGCCGCTGCCGGGCGTGGGCTGATAGGTAACGGCAGCCAGAGCGAGCGCGGCTAGTAGCCCCGTCGCAGAGATGACGATCCATGCGGCCACGTACTTGGCGAGCAGAATGCGCCATCGAGGCACGGGGCGGGTGAGCAGGTAGACCATGGTGCGCTGCTCAAGCTCCTGCGACACGGCGCCAGTGCCGAACACTACGGCGAGTATGGGCAGTACAAAGCCGAACACCAGAAGCGCGGCCAGAGTACCGTAGGTCAGCACGCCGTCGAACTGGGAACCCATGCCCAATCGGATGGCGAGGGCGATGAAGGCCGGACCCATGATGAGGATGGCAGCCACAACCAGTCGCTTGGCGGATGCTAGATCGCGGAGAGCGTTGCGGAGCAGGTAGAGGTCAACCACGCGATATCCATCCTTCATCTGGGCAAGTTCTATGCCGGGAGACGGCGGACCCGTCCGCTGTAGTCGCGGCAGCAGCGTTCAGCACGCGATCCCGGCCGTCCGAGGGTCTGCTCGCGTTCATGGCTCGGCCTTCATCCTTTGACGAGGTAGCGGAAGACCGCTTCGAGGTTGTTGTCGGGCGAATCGAGTTCCTCGACACGGTAGCCGTCCGCCAGTACGATTCTGGGCAGGTCGTCGTAGAACGCATCGGGCGACCGGGTCTCGATGGTGACCTGTCGAGCGTCGGCGCTGTCCAGCGTCGCGCTGAGGATGTAGGGGAACTCGAGCAGCCGCCTTGCCAGGTCTCTTGCGCGCGATGTCGTGATGGACACCCGGTGAGGATGGGCGTCTATGAGCGCGCGAATCTGATAGACGTCACCCATGGCGCGGAGCCTGCCGCGGTCCATGAGGATGATCTGCCGCGTCATCTGTTCCACTTCGTAGAGAATGTGGCTGGACACGAGTACGCACCGGTTCTCGGTGGCAAGCCGCAGGAACAGGGCAGTCATTTCCTTGCGACCCACCGGATCGAGGCCGTTCAGGGGTTCATCGAGTATGATGATCTCCGGGTCGTGCACCAGAGCCTGAGCGATCTTGATGCGCTGGCGCATACCCTTCGAGTAGCCCCCGATTCTGCGGTCGGCAGCGTGTGACATGCTCACCATGCCGAGGACCTCATCCACGCGCTCGGCGCGCTTCGCTCTGGCTATGCCGGCCATGGCAGCCAGCATCGTCACGAACGAGCGGCCCGTCATGTCGTCATAGAGAGCTTCGATCTCGGGGCAGTATCCGATCCGCCGAAACACGTGCGTGTTCGCAAAGGGGCGCTGGTTGAACACCCGCACGTCGCCGGTCGTGGGGCGCAACTGGCCTGTGACGAGCTTCATGAACGTGGACTTGCCCGCTCCGTTGGGGCCGAGGAGCGCCGTCAGGCCCGCTTGTATGGTGCAGGTGACATCGTTGATGCCGATGACCTGGCCATACCAGCGCGAAGCGCGCGTGAGCGATATCATCCCGTTACGACCTCAACGGCCCGGATGCGAAGTCGTGCCGCCACGAGACCGCCGATCACAATGGCGAGATAGGCCACAAGAACGAATCCCAGACTGGGAGCGCGAACATCCGTTGGCATGAACATGCGGCCCGGCGTAGGCATTCGCACCGTCACGTCGTAGATATTCCAGACCAGCGCCTTGAGGACGCCGCCAATGGAGGCATGCTGAACGAGCACGGCGTTGGTGATATCGGTGCTGGCGGAGCTGCGCCCATACAGCGCCGCCCACAGGATCGTCGCCACGATCCCCGAGGCGAAGTACATGCCTGCGCTGAACGCGCCTGCCATCATGGGGGACCGCGACCAGGCCGAAACGCCGATGAACAGGCTGGCGAACCCTGCCGCGGCGGAAGCAGATGCCCCCAGGATCTTGAAGATCAGCCACGGCTCCTGTCGCAGGAAGCCGTTGCTCCAGAAGCTCAGGAGACAATAGGTGTACAGCAGAAGGGCGGGAAGCAATGCAGCCGCAAAAACGACCGAGAAGACGCCCATCCATTTGCCGAGCAGGTAGTCGGTCTTGGTGATGGGCTTGGCCAGGTAGACCTGCAGCGCGTTGGTCTTGTTGTCGGCAGCAATGCTGGCGGCTCCCACCGATAGGCCGATTACCATAAGCCAGAACATCTGCCAGTCGAAAGCCTGGAAGAATGCTGTCGAGTACTTTGCGCCCGGCGCAGCATTCAGAAACGTTCGCGGCAGATCATCGCCGAGCCGCGACTCGAGGAAGAAGAAGAAGCCGATGAGGCCGTAGGGCCAGACAGATCCAAGGACGAGAAGCCAGAACCACCACTTCCGCATGACCTGGCGGATACCGACGAGCGCAACGATCCAGAATCTGAAGGCGCGGCTGTTGAGGGGACCATCGTAGTGCCGGTATGTCAGATCTGCGATCGGCGAGACGACGGGGGGAGCGCCGCCGGGTGCACTGCCTGGATCGGTCACTGTACCGCCTCCATGAAGACATCCTCGAGCGACCTGAGCGCCGGCTTGAGAGCCCGTACCTGCGCTCCTGTGTCCAATGCAGCCGAGAAGACCGCCTGGCCAGGATCCTCGACGGTCTGAGGAAGCGCGAGCCGGCACTTCGATCCGAGGGTGGACACCACCCTGGCGCCTCGCCGTTCCATCGCGGCAATGAATGCCTCAGACGGTTCGCGCAGCTCGACATCCATGTGCAGGCCGGCCATCTGACGAAGCTGCTGCACCGTGCCCTCGGTGACCAGCATGCCGTCACGGATGACGACGACCTGATCGCACGTCTCCTCGACGTCGGGCAGCAGGTGGGAGCATACGATCACGTTGATTCCCTTCGCACGCGATATGTCGCGGATCAGCCGAAGCATCTCGTTTCGCCCCTCGGGATCGAGCCCGTTCGTAGGCTCGTCCAGAAGGAGCAGGCGTGGCCCATGGACGAGAGCCTGAGCCAGCTTGATGCGCTGACGCATGCCCGTCGAGTATGTCTCGATCTGCCGATAGCGGGCTTCCCCCAATCCGCAGTACTCGAGGACCTCGTGCGCTCTTCGCAAGGCGTGGTTGCCGGGCATGCCGGCAAGCTCGCCGGTGTACGCAACGTAGGTGACGGCGTTCATGCCGGGGATATGGCAGTCCTGCTCAGGCATCAGCCCGATCCGCTGCCGGATCTGCAGTCCTTCGGTTGCCGCGTTGTGGCCGAGAACCTGAGCGGAGCCGCTGTGCGGTCGCAAGAACCCGAGCCAGGTCTTGATGAGGGTCGTCTTACCGGCGCCATTGGGCCCCAGCAGACCGACAGAACCCTCCGGAATGTCAACCGACAGGCCGCCAATGGCGGTCTTGGTGCCGTACTTGACGATCAGGTCGCGCGCTGATGCGACCGGCATGCGGTCGGTCTCCCTGTAGGTGTGTTCATGTGCACTACTGGACATTTGCGCGTAAGGTTTCAGCGGAGCTCATCGCAGCATAGCCGCGAGTTCATCGGCATAGCGCTCGGCCACAATGCGCCGCTTCACTTTCATGGTCGGGGTAAGCTCGTCGCTATCCACGGAGAACTCACGCGGGAGCAGTCGGAACTGCTTGATGCGCTCGTAGTCGGCAAGGTCGGCCGACAGCGCGTTGATCTCCGCCCGTACGAGACGGACGGCGTCGGCGCTCCCGGTCAGCTCGGCGGTATCAGCGGTCCCAGCACGGCCCAGTCGGCGGCGGAGCTCGTCGAAACGGGGCACGATGAGGGCCACCAGCGAGTTCTGTCCGTCGCCGAACAGAACCGCTTCGGCGATCAGCGGGCTCTGCTTCAGGAGAGACTCGATGGGCTGGGGCGCGACGTTCTTGCCGTTCGCGAGCACGATGATGTCCTTAATGCGGTCGGTGATGGCAAGGTGACCGCCGGCATCCATCGTGCCAATGTCGCCTGTGTGGAGCCACCCATCGGTATCGATGGCAGCGGCGGTTGCCTCG
>JAAYVH010000120.1 GCA_012517255.1 Chthonomonadales bacterium | reverse complement strand
GCTAGAGAGGGCAGTAGGGCGGCTAAGGGAAACGATGAGACTGCTCGCGCCGGATGCGCTCGCAGAGCGTGACCGAGCAGAAGAACCGTCAGGTACGCTCTTTCGATTGGCGATCCTGCTGCGTCATGCCGAAGAGGAGATCGTGGACGGCCTCGACCCCGCACGAATGGAGCGCAAGTTCGGTGCGCTTTCGGCAGATGAGCGCCTCGTGCTAGGCGAGCTGCGGGCCGGTCTTCGGGCCGATCTTGCCGAGGTCCGCAGAGCGATGGAGACAGACCGCACCCCATAGGCAGGGAGGAGACCGTTTCATGGGCATCATCACGATCTCGCGACAACTGGGTGCAGGAGCTACCACGATCGCGCCCGATGTGGCCCGACGCCTGGGCTGGGAATGCGTCGACAAGCAGATCCTCGAGCGTGAGGTGGAGGAGACCGGCATCGCTCTTCCTTACCTGGTCCACTACGACGAGCGCTCGCCGAAGGACATAGGCCAGCGTAACAGCTCGTACGAACCCGAACGGTACTTTGCAGCGCTTCAGCGGATCATCGAGAGCTATGCCGATCGGGGCGATGTGGTCATCGTCGGAAGAGGAGCAAACTTCATCCTGAAGGGGCGCGACGCCCTGCACTATCGCCTCATTGCCGACATGCCGTTTCGGCTCAAGCGGGTGATGGAGCTCCGATGGGTCAACGAGAAGCCTGCACGCGAAATCATCGCTCAGAGCGATCGCGAAAGGGCCGAGTTCATCCGGCACTATTTCCATGAGGACGTCAACAACCCCGAGCACTACCATGCCGTGATCAACACCTCGATGATGGGGATCGAAACGATCATCGAGCGCATCGTCTGGGCAGCGCGCGATCGGTGGGGTCTTGCCGCGGAGCCCGCATCGTGAACCATTGGCTCAGGGAGGTCCTGTGGACGAATCAGGCAAGAGGCCGGCGCGGCGTTTCGGGGGGCACGCGTATGAACGGTAGCAGCGCATGAGGGAGCTGGCGAAGTACCTTGTCATCGGCCTGGGCGGCTTCGCGGGCGCAAATGCACGCTATCTGATCGGCGGTTGGGTCCAGCAGCGCATGGGGCCGAACCTCCCCTATGGCACGTTTGTCGTGAACGTGACAGGATGCTTTGTGCTCGGGCTGTTCGCCACTCTGGCGATGCGCTATGCATGGAACGAGCAGTGGCGGCTGTTCGTGGCGATCGGTTTCGTGGGAGCCTATACCACGTTCTCGACTTTCGGATATGAGACCCTGACGCTTCTTGCCGAGGGATCGCGGTGGCGCGCTGCCGCCGCCAACATCCTGGGCAGCGTGACGATCGGTCTCCTGGCGGCCTACCTGGGGATGGTAACGGCTCGTCTCATTATGCATTGGCGCCACTAGCCGAAGGAGAGAGGAATCTGAGATGAAAATCCACGGACCGGCAAAGAAGCTGAGAGTGTATATCGGCGAGTCGGACTCCTGGCATGGCAAGGCCCTCCATACAGCGATCGTCGAACGGGCGCGAAAGGAAGGGCTTGCCGGCGTGACAGTCCTGCGAGGCGTCGAGGGTTTCGGGGCGAACAGCCGCATCAAGACCGCCTCGATTCTTCGCCTCTCGGAGGATCTGCCCATCGTCCTCGAGATCGTGGATACCGCCGAGCGCATTGACCTGTTCCTGCCGTTGCTGGACGAGATGGTCTCCGAGGGGCTGGTGCTCGTGCAGGACTGCGAAGTCATAAAGTATGTGCATGGGCCAGAAGGTGAGTAAGATGGCGCCTCGCGCATACGCGGGGCAGCTACGGTGAGCCACGAGAACCAGAGGCTTCGGCGTCTGCAGGATCTCGGGCGGATCGCCCTCGAGCTCCAGTCCGAGGCCATAGCTGACGAGGCGAACGCACTTGCCGAACGCGCTGCGGAAGGACGTTTCTATGTGGCGTGTGTCGGCCAGTTCAAGCGCGGCAAGTCGTCGCTGATCAACGCGCTCGTTCAGGCCGAGATACTGCCCACGGGGACCGTGCCTGTGACCTCGGTCGTGACGGTGCTCAGGCACGGCCCGCATGTGTCGGCCCGACTACGGCGGGCAGGCAGCGATTGGGAGGAGGTCAGAATCGAGGATCTCCCCGAGTTCGTGTCGGAAGAGCGAAACCCCGGCAACTCCAAAGGGGTGATCGCGGTCGAAGTGTACTCGCCGGCGCCCCTGCTCGAAACCGGGCTCTGTTTCGTGGACACTCCGGGCCTGGGCTCGGTCTTCGAGGCGAACAGCGAGGCGACGCGCGACTTCGTGCCGCACGTAGATGCCGCGCTCGTGGTATTCGGCGCCGATCCGCCGCTCTCAGGCGAGGAAGCCGATCTTGTCCAGCAGATCGCACGTCATGTGGACACGTTCATCTTCGTGCTGAACAAGGCGGATCGCGTCACCGAACGGGAATGCGACGAGGCCGCGGATTTCGCGCGGCGGGTGCTGTCGCAGCGTCTGGCCCAGCCGATAGACCCCGTCTATCGCGTGAGCGCTCTGGAACGCACGGCGTCCGGCAAGCCGACGCGCGATTGGGTCCGCCTGGAAGAGCGTCTCCGTTCCCTGGCGTTGGGCTCTCGTACCGAGCTGGTCAACGGCGCCGTGGATCGTGGTCTCCGGAGGCTTGGCGCGCGGCTGCGCAACATCATTGCCGAGGAGGAAGCCGCCTTGCGCTCGCCGCTCGAAGAGACCGAGCGGCGCATTCAGGCGCTGCATCGGGCATCGGACGACGCAGCCCTCGCTCTGTGGCAACTGGGTCCGCTCTTCGACGCCGAGATGCGGAGACTGGGCAGCACGTTCGAGGAGCGCCGGAAGGCGTTCATTGCGGGCGTGCTTCCAGAAGCTCAGCATACGCTCTCGACGCAGATCCGCGCATTGCCGGGCCGATTCGGTCCTGCGCTCAGGGCCGCAGCCATGGCCCGTGCCAAGGAGGTGGCTCGGGGCCACGTGTTACCGTGGCTGCGCAACAGCGAGGCTGAGGCCGCGCAGGAGTATCGGCGGGCAACCGAACGCTTCGCCTCGATCGTCAACGACTTGCTCCAGCGGCTTCGATCCTCCGATGCCTGGAGCCAGATCCCTCTGCCCGAGGAGGTCGGCGACGACGAAGCCCTCCGGGGCAAGAGCCGATTTCTGTTCGAGAGCTTCACCCATGTCGAGTCTCCCGCCGGTTTTGTCCCCATGGTCGAATGGCTCGGTGACGTTCTCCTGCCGAAGGGACTGACGCTTCGTCGCATCGAGAGGGCGGCGTCAGCCTATCTGGAGCACATGGTTGTCGCCAACGCGCACCGCGTCGAGAACAGCATCAAACAACGCCTGCAGGACAGCCGCATGAGGCTGGAGAGCCAGATCCGTTTCGCCCTGAAGGAGGTGCTCGAAGCGGCTCAGCGGGGTCTCGAGACGGCGCGCACTATCCGCGGCAGGGGAGAGGATGCCGTGCGCGCGGCGCTGGCCCGACTGGATGGACTGCGGCAAGACCTCAACAGGATCGCATAGACGGGCTCATAGGGCGAGCTCGAAGGTGATCTCCTGCCAGCATGATGCATACCCGCTGCCTTCGGGGTTCGGCGGGAGCGTCTCGGCGCCCCATCCGGCCGAGTAGAGCAGCCACGCCCTGCGCCCGCCGGCCGAGATGAACTTGGACGGGATGGACATGGCGTAGGCGTTCGGGCCGAAGCCCCCGAGAAACTGGAAGATGCGCCACGGACCCGTGAGCTTCTCGGCCTCCATCATCAGGCATCCCTCGGCGGAATAGAGCTTCCGGGGAGTCTGGATTTCGTTATCGGTGACGCTTAGTGGCGAGATGCACATGATGAAGCGTTTGAGTGGCTTGTTGTAGGTAACGTACGCGTGCCCGAGCTTGTCGGTCCATGTGAACAGCGGCGAGGCATCCGCGACTTTGCGCGACCATCTGGGCCTGCCGCCGGGACCGTGGCCGGCGTAGAACTCCCAGCCCTCGGGGCGGATGATGTCGTCGTACTTTGCCTTGCTTCGCATGAGGAACACGGAGTCGCCGTTGGCCCATTCTGGCGGCTTCGGCCCCTCAGTTCCATGACAGGTCATGTAGACGTAGCCGTCGCGGTTCCACTCGCCGTTCTTGCCGAAGTCCACGAAATGGGGATTGCGGATGCGGGCGACGTCCGGCGCCTCTCTGAAGAAGCCGCCCTGACCGTCCGGAGCCTTGCCGTCGGGGTAGATGGGGAACTGCGCTGCACGGTCGGTGCGCGGGTGTCGTTGCGCCCTCTGGCCTTGCGGATCCCTCCAGTACGGATTCTCTTTCAGCCGCCTGTAGGTCTTGTCCACGAAATCGCACAGCGATCCCACGTGCCGGTCGAAATCCCGCGACACGAAGAACCCCCAGAAGCGCCCGATGCCGTAGTCAGACGATGTGTTCCAGCCGTCCTCGACGCCGTAGTACCAGACGCCATCCTTCACCAGCGTCGCGCACCCATAGCGGCGCACGTTGACTCCGTCGGTGTGCCAGGTCAGGGGGTTCGGTGCGACGTTGAAGTCGCCGAGGTACCGGTACTCCAGCGCCAGCGGATCATCGCCGACGATCTTCACGATGCCGGCGTTGAAGATGTTCAGCGTCTCCGACTCCAGGGCTCCGTCCCCGCACTTGGCGTACAGGTTCCCGTCGCTCGCCCACGACGTGTCGTAGTAGTCGGTGACCGTATAGGCGGCATGCCTGCCCGTCAGGCGGATTCCTTTGAGAACCTCCGAGCGCGGCAGCGGGCAGTCGTCGGGGATAGGCGTCGGCCAGGATCGGCCCTGATTGGACATCGGATCCTCCCTGATGTCGCGGGTTGTGGCGCTTCTCACCATCGGTCCGGCGCAGGCGACACCGATGGCCACGAAGGCGAGAACGGAGGGCAACTTCGACGTGACACACACTGCGTGTCTCCTCCCGATATTCGTGAGCCCCGGACGCGTGCTGGCGTCCGGCAAACTCACCCGTTCAGCGTCCAACCCGACCTGTATGTGCGCGCCAACCAACGGTTGGCTTCAGGCACGTCCGTCACGCGGCCGGTCACAGGATCGTAGGTGATCTTCTTCCCTACGCGGTACGCCACAAGGCCCAGCAGCAACTGCTCGATCATCTCGCCGCTGTAGTCGAAGTCGCATGCTGTCTTGATGGTCGGGTCCTTGCAGGCGCGTATCCACTGGCCGACGAAGTCGCCGAGATTGGGCAGCGTCTCCTCAGGCTTCGGCGGCTTGTAGTAGGTCATGTCGGCTTTGTCGCCCATGGGAATCAGCATGCGGGCAGTGAAGTCGGCGATCACGTAGCCGCGTGTCCCCTCGAACATGGCGCCGTGGTCGATGCGTCGCAGGTCCACCCATTTGCTCGGCGATTCCGGCATGGCGCCGCCCTGATACCAGCTCACCCTGATGGGGCCACGCCACGCGTTGGCGGGATGCTCGAAGTGGGATTCGCACGTCACGGGGGTAACGTCCGGATTGAACGGCTCGCCCCTGGCCTCGGCGGATGTGGGCAGATGGGCATCCACGGCGTTCCATAGCAGGTCCATGGTGTGACTGCCCATGTCACCGATCTGGCCCGCGCCGAAATCCCAGTACATGTTCCACGACAGGCAGTTCATGCCCGGTCCGCCTGCGAAGTAGCTCGGGCTGTAGGGATGCTCCGGTGAAGGACCCAGCCACAGGTCCCAGTGGAGGCCGGCAGGCGGCTCGCCTTCGGCGGGAGGATAGCCTGGCCTCCGAATCTGCCTGTCTCCCCATGCACAAGCCGATTGCAGCTCGCCGATGGCTCCGTTACGGATCAGCTCGCGCACACGGTTGAAGTTGGGATAGGCATGGCGCTGCATGCCCACCTGCGTGGCCAGCTTGCCTCGCTTCTTCAGCCAGTTGGCCCGCACGATGCGGGCCTCTTCCACCGAGATGGCCAGCGGCTTCTCGCAGTAGACATGCAGGTCGCGGTTCAGCGCCCAGTTGGCGATGAACGCGTGATGATGGTCGGGGGTGCAGATGATGACGGCATCGAGCCCCTTGTGATCGAGGCACTTGCGCCAGTCGATGTACGTTCTGGCATTCGGAAATCGCTTGAGAGCGTCGGCGAACCGAGCCTCGTTGACGTCACAGAGGGCCACCACGTTCTCATGATCGAGCGTGTCGTAGAACGCAAGACCGCGGCCCCACACGCCGATCAGCCCGATGTTGAGCTTGTCGTTAGTTGACTGCTTGCGAGCCCGAGCGATACCGGGCACAACGGCAAGCGCCGCAGAGGCTGCCGTAGCCCCAAGAAACTGGCGACGGTTCATGGTTGGTTCTCCTGCGTACGTCGTTCGCCGGGGATATCCTCCCGGGCTCACCTGAATGTTTGGCGTGTGGCACACGATTCCTGCAATGTCCGCAGTTTGGCCTGCGTCGCGGCGGCCCGGCAATGACGTGATTTGCGGTGTGCCGGTACCATAGGACCGACGTGCTATTACTCGCCGACAGGAGGTCAACATGATCGGAGCCATTGCCGGTGACATCATCGGGTCCATCTTTGAGGGCAGCCCGATCAAGACGAAAGACTTCCCGCTCTTTTCGGCTCGGAGCAGTTTCACCGACGACACGGTCCTGACGGTGGCCATCGCCGATTCCATTCTGAGCGGCCGGACATACCTGGAGTCCGTCCGTGAGTATGGCCGCGCATACCCCGATGCCGGCTTCAGCCGAACTTTCCTGCGATGGGTCCTCTCTGACGCCGGGCCCTACAACAGCTACGGCAACGGTTCGGCCATGCGGGTCATCCCCGTCGGCTGGGCATTCGACAATGAGCCGGAGGTGATGCTGCAGGCGGAGATGACCGCAGCCATCTCCCACAACCATCCGGAAGGCATTAAGGGCGCGCAGGCGACCGCACTCGCAGTGTTCATGGCACGCACGGGCGCCGACAAGGAGACGATCCGTTCACGGATCGAGTCGGAGTTCGGCTATGATCTGCAACGGACGGTGGACGCGATCCGCCCCTCATACCGCTTCGATGCGTCGTGTCAGGGCACGGTCCCTGAAGCCATCGTAGCGTTCCTCGACTCCACCGGCTTCGAGGACGCTGTGCGCAATGCTGTTTCCCTCGGCGGAGACAGCGACACGCTGGCTTGCATCACCGGCGCCATAGCCGAGGCGTTCTATGGCCAGATAGCCGACGATATCGTCAGCGAGGTTGCGGGCCGCCTGACGCCGCGGCTGCGGGAGGTGACAGAGGCGTTTCGAGCCCGGTTCTGCTAAGTCGCAGGAAGCGACGGCCGCACGCTGGGCGCCTGGCTGCCTGGACTGTTCCACGCCGGGTCCGTTATCCGCCCTGCGCTCGAGGGCACGAGGTGCGCCTCCCAACCAGCCAGCATGCGGCGCATGGCGTCGGCGGTCTCATCCGCTGCTCCGGAGCCGATCAGGTTCTGCATCTCGCCGCGGTCGCTGTGCATGTCGAAGAGCTGCTCCGTCGCATCGCCGTGATACTTGATGAACTTGTGCGTCGCCGTGCGAACCATGCGCCCGGTCGTAAACGCTTCGGAGACCAGGTAATCGCGCCACTCGACCTTCCGGCGCTCGACCAGCGGCTTCAACGACCGGCCTCGCTGCTGGGGCATGGGCTCGATGCCCGCATAGTCGCACAGCGTCGGAGCGATGTCGAGACCGCTCACGAGGTGCTCGCGATCGTCGGCGCCTGCAGGCGTGTGACCCCTCCACGACACGACAAGCGGCACTCGAACAACCTCCTCGTAGAAGTACATCTTCTGCCACAGCATATGCGCGCCCATGCCGTCGCCGTGATCGGACGTGAACACGACCACCGTGTCCCGATCGCGCTTCGTCTCCTCCAGGGCGTCGAGCACCATGCCAATGGCGCCGTCCACCATCTCGACGTGCCGATAGTAGCTCCACCGGTAGTAGCGCCACTGCCATTCGTCCCATTGCGACATGTGCTGCCAGACTGCTCCGTTGCGCCATGACTTCCTGAACGTCTCAGGCTCGCGCTCGTCGAAGCGCAGATTGTGCCAGATCGGAGGAAGCTCAGGCATCACGTCGGGATAGATCGGGGCTTCCAGCCGCTCGGTGTGGGCAAACACCCAGTAGCATATGTCGTGCGGCTGGAGCAGCCCCAGGGAGAGGAAGAAGGGTCCATCCGACGGACGCCGGGAGCGCAGGAACTCCCGCACGGCGCGGGCATTGCTGATGTCGTCCTGCTCGCCGATGCCGTGCTGCTGCGTCAACAGCCGGAAGCTCCGATCGTGGGGCCGACCGGGGATGTGCCACTTTCCGGCGTACAGGGAGTCGTAGCCCCGGCCCGAAAACCACTGGCCGAGGTCAGGCATGGAAGCCTCCAGGGGGAACGTGTCGTTGCGTACGACGCCGTTCTCGCTCGGCGGGCGCCCCGTGTACCAGGCAGACCGGGCCGGACAGCACACAGGATCAGCCGAATACGACTCATGGAACGAGACGCCCTGCGCGGCCAGTCGGTCCATGTTGGGGGTGCGAACGTACGGGCAGCCATGCGCCGCGACCGTCCCCGCAAACTGCTGATCGGTATGAATGAAGAGGACGTTCGGCGTTCGCTTCGGCACGTAAGCGGGCACGCCGATGGCCGAGCAAACGGCTCCGGCCAGGGCTTCGCGTCGCGTCAGGCTCATCGAGGCATCTCCGGCATGGCCGCGCCCGGACTCAGGACGAACGCACGGCAGTTCCCCAGCACCATCAGGGGCAATCCCGATGGGGCAAGCCACCAGGTGATGGGCAGAACGCCCTCGCCCGTCTGGACGATGCATCGGAGGTTCACTGGTCCCGACGCCGTCGCCACCTCAATCGGCCCGGACGCGAGCGAGCGTCTGATGGTCTGATTCTTGCGCACAACGTCCAGACCCTCAAGCATGGCGCACCGTAGCGGTTCATCGAGCCGTCGGACGGTGTCAAACAGGACCCATTGCGCGACGAGAGGGTTGGCCTTCGCGAAACGCTCGCGGGATATCGCGCCGGGCTGACGGATGAGACGCCCCGCGCTGATGCGGCCCGTATCGGCACGCCGCGTGGTCGAGTCGAGACCCGGTCGCCTTGCCTCGAAGCAGGCCTCGCGTCGCCACGCAATGAGGCTTCCGGCGGCATCGGCTTGCGAGGTGATATCGGCAGCATACCGGTCGCGGAGGCCGTTGCCGAGAGCGTGGAGCACATCGGCATGGAGGTCGAAGGAGCCCGACCGGTTCGCTGATCGCCGCAGCCTGACAATCCCAACGGCGCCGGTTCGCCACGGACCTGCCCCGGGATCACGGAGCACCTGCAGGATCGCGTAGGTGGCCGACCACGCTTCCCCTTCGACTTCTGGAAGCGCCGCGACCGACTTGAGATGTTCGGCCACCGCCGCGAACATCGGCGGCTGACCGTCAGGCAGCGGACTGCGCATGGGTTGTCCTCACGAACGCTGGCGCCGACAGCACGCCAGCGCCATCACTATTGTAGACCACGGCGCCAAGGCGACATCTGCGCACGTTCGACTTGCCCGTAGCGCCCGCCGAGTCGCCGAGCGGCCCTGGATGTCGCCGACGGCCGGTCGGAACGCACTTGGCGACGATAATGGGCGTAACGGTCGGCACGGTGCAAGGGCCAAAGGCGAGGGAATGTGGCGCGTCCTCGCGCGTTCCCGAGGTCCGAGGACCTCGGCTATCATCCATCGTCGCTCCGCGACGAACATGGGT
>JAAYVH010000119.1 GCA_012517255.1 Chthonomonadales bacterium | reverse complement strand
GATGCACCGTCGGTTCGGCGACTGAGCCATCCTGCTCTTGTGTCGAACGGCGCGTGCACCGCAATGGCCGCCAGCGCTTCGGTGGCCCGTCGCATGGCGGGCAGTGCTGCGAGACCGAACGAGGTCAGCACGAGTGCATCGAGCGGTACATCGTGCGTGGTCAGAACCTTCTCGTTGCTGTCGTATACTCTGGCGCTGGTGCCGTTCCGAATGATCGCGTTCAAGGGTTGCGGCGCTGCAGGGTCGGCATAGACAAGGAGACGCTCGGTGTCTACCAGGAGGTCCTCGCCTGAGCGCCGCAGTTTCAGCCGGTATTCGAGAGGCGGCGCACTCCGGCCCTCGATCCGCGCCCGAAGTTCGACGGACGTCGCACCGTGGCGAAGCAGATTCCGAGGCCCTCCGTGGATGTTGCGAACGACGTCAGTGGTATAGGCACCTGGACGCGATGTTTGACGCAGGAGCTCTGCCGCCTCAATGAGCGTGCTCTTGCCGGAGCCGTTGTCTCCGATCAGAACCTTCAGACCGGATATTCCGAGATGGCAGCTGTCGATACACCTCATTCCGGCTACGGAGATCTCCGATATCCGATCCTGAGCCACGATCCGGGTTCCTTGATAGATGATGGAACAATGATACCGTCATTTGCAGCAGGGCAACTCCATCTGAAGCTCGGCCTGTGCTTGCGAGACACATCGACCCGAGCCCGTCATCGCCCCCCGCAACGCCCTACTGCGCGCCCTCCGAGCGGCGTACCCAGCGCAGGTCCGAGACGGTGAAGGCCAGGCTATCCTCTTGCGTGTTGCATCCGATGCGCACGGCGACGATCTGATCGAGATCGAGACGACCGTTGGAGTCGGGCGGCGACCATCCATAGCCAGGAATGACTGCGTCCAGGAGGGCGACGGTCTTCACCCTCTGGCCCGCCACGGGTTGCATGGTGAAGTCGGCCACGTAGGCGCTACCGCTGCGCTCGACGAAGATGGCGCGAAACACGCCGGCTCCCAGATCAAGCTGGATATCGCAGGCCAGTCCGGCTGTCCGCTCGGGCGCTCCGCCGTCCTGCGGCAACGGCAGAGCGACATAGGCCCACTTGTCGTCGCTTTTCGGTTCCGCCGTGACTCGGATACCGCCGTCAGCCGGCTCAACCCGGCACACGCCGTCACCCGACACCATGGGTTGCCACGCCGCCGCCGAGCCGGCGTTGGGAAGCGCTATCCCGGGTACCCGTGCCATGGCGTTGCCCTGCGGCGCGACGCGAAATGCCAGCACGGTCCTTCCGAGAGGGCCAAAGTTGCCGGTGATGCGGATCGTGTCGGTCAAGCGCTCGGCCCTGCCTGCAGTGTCCAGGCGAAGCGTGATTTCCACCCTGCCCTCGGGTTCGACCGTGACGCTGTCGGGCATGGCAAGCCTCCAGCCTGCAGGTCCCGCCACGGTTAGTCTTCCCCGTGCGGTCGTCTGGCCGAAGTTGTAGACCGCGATGGGCACCGTGACCTCCGCATCGGCGGGGATCTTGTGCGCCGATAGATGCAGCACGGTTGTCTCTTCCGGCATGAGGGCCTGCAGCACAATCGGGCTGGGCTTGCCCGGCAGCTTGCGCGGGGACTCGGGCGGAGCTTCGAGCGTCAGCGCCTTGGCAACGGGAGCCGGCAAGACCAGATAGACCGGAGCAGTGCCGAGGCGGAGCGGAGTTATCGGAGCTACGGGCCTGCCGAGATGGTCGAAGGCAGCCGAAGGCGGCGAGGGAAGCGTAAGGTTCGCCTCTCCCTTCTCAGCCCATGCGACCAGCATCGTTGCGGCCTTGCCGTCAGGCTTTGATCGGAACAGATACCCGCGGACGCCCTCATGGCCCGTCAAGCGCCCCAGCGGCCTGGCATCAGCGAGCAACCGTCCGACCGCAGCGAGCGCAACGTAGGCTGGTCTGGGCGTCAGATCCTGCCGGATGAGGCCGAACTGCGTCGGACCCTCGACATAGTGCCCGAGGATGAAGTGGAACGTCAGCGCAGACCGTTCGTGGAGCGAGCCGCAGAACACCTTGGCAACGCGCTCCGATTGCTCGCGCAGGTCATTCTCCGAAAGCTCATGCAGCTTCTCGTCGCCGCTCCAGCGCAACGGCATGGCGCATTCGGTGACCCATAGGGGACGACCCGCACTCACCGACCGATGGTCGCCGTAGAGCTTCGGGTAGCCGGCCAGAGCCTCGTAGTGATGCAGGTTGTAGGTGTCGAAGTAGGGCCACGCCTCGTTATCCTGAAGATCGTCGAGCTGGGCGCGAACGTGCGCAGCAAACACGTTCAGGCAGCCTATGGCCTTGGGGTTGCCCGCTTTGATGCCCAGGTAGGAGGCTTTCTGCATCGAGGCCATCTCGGCGCCCGTGTGGCCGCCGAACACGCTGATATCGGCCTCGTTCCACGGCTCGAACGCATGCACCTTGCCCTGCCAGCGCCGGGCCATTTCGCGGTAGAACCGGTACGCGTCGCGCAGGTCCGTCGGGAACCGCTTCATGACAGGCGAGGCCCAATCCGGCGATGAGTGGTTGACCTGGAGCACCTTCAGCCCGGCCGCAGATTGCGCCTCAGCCGACCGATCATATTGATTCGGCGGCCCGAACCGGCCCCGTTGAGGCTCCATGTGCCCCCAGGCGAGCCGATCGCGCACCCAGTTCAGCCCTGCGAGCGCGCAGAGATTGGCAACCGCGTCCATGGGCCCGTTGGGATAGAACCACGCCATAGCCACGTCGCTCGCGATGGGCGAGGTCTGAGGCGTCGGCGCTTTCAGGGGTTCGAGCACGGCAAACGAGACCCAGTCCGCGCCCTCGCGCATGGCTCTGTAGAAGCCGACCGGAAGCTTGCCGAGTTGGATGGTCTTCTGTCCGGCTGGCACCGTTGCCAGGGTTTTCCCATCGTAGTCCTGGATGCGCCACCCGGCGGCGCTATCAGGAAGCGTCACACGGACCTCGTCGCCCCTCAGGAACACATTGCCCGGGTTCCCGGGCATCGGGCGAGGCAAGGCCCGTCTCGGCGTCTGGGCGTCGCATGCCGCGCAGATCGCGACGAGGGCCGCCATGAGAGCTATGGCATAAGGGGGATGCATGGTGCTGTGCTCCTTCGAGCTAACGTGGGTGCTTGCCCTGTCCTGCCCCGCGGGCCTCGCACACTCCCACGATACGCCGGTTGGATGCCGAATCCTGCCGGTGACCGGCGATACGTGTGCGCCGAGTGACCGCGTATGTCCACTTGCCGTCAGATGGGATCGCGGTCATCGGTCCGCCGGCGCGAGCGTGCCTACGCCGACGAGCTGAAGCACGCGCGGGCCCATGGGGGTCGCGCTCCGGCTGCCGCGCTGCGCGAACTCCGCCCTGAACTCACGGGCCACAACCGGCTGGTCGAGCTCCACGCTCCACAGTCGCCCGGGTCCGGCATCCTCGTAGCGATAGGGATGCTGCGGCGAGAACCGCTGGATGAGCGCCCAGCCCGATCCGTCACGACGGTACAGCCGCATCTCGGCGAACTCCCGATTGTCGCTGCCGCCATCGCCTCGGGCATACACCTCGAAGCGCTCCAGTCTCATGACATCCGGCGCGCTCCACTCCACGTAGTGCACGTATCCATCGGGCTTGCCGTCGGCGAAGAGAACCGCCCCTCCCCCTTCGATCGAGCCGTAGACTCCACCGAAGATGTCGCGGATGTCGCAACCGGACACCAGCTCCGAATGCGCCCGTACCTTCGCGCCGTAACGCACGTCCCACAGGTTGGTCCGCACCCCCGGTGCGGGCATCTCGACAGGTAGGCTCCTCTTCCTGCCCTGATCTGGCCCCGTGAGATGCTGCTTCAACAGGAGCATCGTCGTATGGGGATCCACGAACTCTATGTCGCGCCCCCTGGGATCGGCCTTCACCGCATCCATGAGCTCCTTGAGCTTCGTCGGGCTCCACAGGATCGTGCGGTACATGAAGAATCGAGGCACTTCGGGACGGGCGCGGGATAGGATCACCCGAGCGCCCGCGTCGGCCTCGTACAGGTCGTATTCCATGCGCATCACCGGCATGGAGCCATGCATGGCCTCGCGCGGGGTCTTCTGGCCGACCACGCCGTCGGGCGAGAAACGGGCGTAGGCATCGAGCACCTCGCCCCCGGTCGGACGCGCGTTGCCGTCAATGATGAACCCGGTCAGGCTCAGGTCCCACTGCCGGTAGAACCGGGAGCAGTGCTCTTCCCAGGCACGGAGGCCCGATGGCAACCCTGACCACGGACGCGGCGGCACAAGATAGCTGGGGTTCAGGTAGCCCGCGCCGTTGTCTACGGCGATGAAGACGTCACCCGGCTTCGCATGGCGTCTCGCGTAGTCCATCCCTGCCGCGAACCGCTCGGCGAGGTTGGGATTGAAAGCCCATCCCACGGGGATCGTACCTCGCGCCGGATCGGGCCAGATATCGGGCAGCCGCCAGTAGAGCCAGGCCGCGCTGTCGTAGTCGCCTCCGTAGATCGCCACATAGTTCTTGGAGGCGACGCTGCCGGACGAGTCCACAAGACCACGCCGCTTCAGATCATCGAGCGTTGGCTTGGTCTGAGCGTAGCGCCTCTGCAGTGGATGGCGCGAGAACACCGACGCGTTCGCCATGCCGCACAGGCCAATTGCGTCGGCATCCATGTAGGCGTTGAAGCATGAGAGTATCTCGGCATAGCGCCACTCGGCAGGCACTCCCTCGCGCGTTCCGCCCGCTTTGCCGTAGTTGGTGTATTTCCAGCCCCACGGCACGAAGCCGCCGACATGGATCACGCCCGCGTTCGCCTGATCATAGGCCGAGCGCAGGATGGCCCTCAGAGTCTTCTCATCGGTACCGACAGGCTGTTCGCGGTCGTCCACCGGCGTCTCATCGTTCCAAGGCGACAGATCGAAGATGAAGCCCCGCTGGGCGATGAAGTAGTCATGGTTCGAGAGCATATGGTTCGGCACATACCCGTCGGGATTGCGCAGCCACCATGCGTCGAGGTAGTAACCCAGCCTGCGCGGATTGCATCGGCCTGTGTCGAGATATCGCCGCTTGGCCCACAGATAGGCATCGCACTTGGCGCTGCCCGACGACGCCTCCGCCGTGCCGGGGATGGTTCCCCTGCCCGTGAACATGCTGGAACCGTCGCGGTTGATCAGCCATAGCTTCACCGGCAGGCGCGGCCCGCTCGGGTCAACCGCCAGCCATCGATAGAGCGAGCCGGGTGACGGATCGTAGCGCACGCAGACGAGATCCTCGACGCCCGCCGCTGTGCTGGCCACGTTGCTCGTCGCAGGCACCTTTTCGTCGTAGACAACTAACCCCTTGATGCGCGAGCGGAACGTCCTGACAAGCTCCGGAATATCCTTGACGGGCCTCAGGTCGTGCTTGGACAGCCACCCGCCGGGCCTGCGCATCTCCTCCAACCAGAAACGGTCGAAGCGGCCGTTCGGCTCCCCGACGAGGAACACATAGAGATGCGGCGCATTGCGGTTCACGATCCCCTGCAGCGATGCGACGAAGTGCGTGTGGTCCCATATGCGTCGGAGCTGCACGGGGTCGGAGCGATCGAGATGGACCGTGTACGTGAGATCGAAGGTATGCAGCGCCGGAGCTCGCGCGCTCTTCCGAGGCGTCTCGTCCGGCGACACTCCGAGCATGACTAAACTAGCCACGGCGGCAAGTCCGCCGAATGATCCCAACACAAACAGGCTCTCCTTACCGGGGGTTGGCCATCGGGTTCGCCGCCATCCGCGAGGTATCCTGCGACGTAGGATCCGCAAGGAGAGAACTATGACCAATCGAGAGCGCGCGCTCGCAGTACTCAACTATGAACCCTATGATCGCATGCCGGTCGTACACTTCGGCTACTGGTGGGAGACGCTGGAGAAATGGGTGACGGAGGGCCACCTCTCCGAGGCCGATATAGCCGGCTATGGCGACGGCAACGCCGTAGACGATGCACTGGCGGCACGGATCGGCTTCGATTTCAACTGGCAGAACATGTTCTACACGGGCACGGGCCTGCGCCCACCGTTCGAGAGCAAGGTCATCGAGGAGCATCCCGACGGCTCGCGAAGCGTGCTGAACGGCGACGGGATGATCATCCTTCAGAAGCCGGATGCTGGCTCGATCCCTGCGGAGGTGGACCATCTGCTCAAAGACCGAGCGGCGTGGGAGGAGCACTATCTCCCAAGGCTCACATGGCACGACGATCGCGTCAACATGGAGGCGCTCGAAGGGCTCCGCGACCCATCCGCGCGCGAGAACCTGCTCGGCCTTCACTGCGGCAGCCTGTTCGGACAGATTCGCAACTGGGTCGGCGTTCAGGGCTCAGCGTTCCTGTACGCCGATGACGAGGACCTGTTCACCGAGATCATCGACAGCGTCGGCGAGCTCTGCTATCGGTGCACCGAACGGGCGCTCTCAACCGGAGCGAAGTTCGATTTTGCCCACTTCTGGGAGGACATCTGCTTCAAGAACGGACCGCTAATCATGCCGCGCGTGTTTGAGGCGAAGGTCGGACCCCACTACAAGCGGATTACGGAGCTCGTGGGCAAGCACGGCCTCAACATCGTATCGCTCGATTGCGACGGATGCATAGACAGGCTCGTGCCCATATGGTTCCGCAACGGCGTCAACACCATGTTCCCCATCGAGGTCGGCACCTGGAATGCGAGCATCGCCCCCTGGCGCGAGCAGTTCGGCAAGGAGCTTCGGGGCGTCGGCGGCATGGACAAGCGAGTCTTCGCCCAGGACCGGGCTGCGGTGGACGCCGAGATCGAGCGGCTCAAGCCGCTCGTGGACCTCGGCGGCTACATTCCGTGTCCGGATCATCGGATACCCCCCGATGCCGAATGGGACAACGTGCGCTACTACTGCGATCGGATGCGTGCCGTGTTCGGCTAAGCGCCTACAGACGTAGCTCTTAACAGCGCCGACGGTGAAGTGCGGCTTCCGCGTCCACGCCGGCATCGGCGTGCGGCGATGCCGAAGGAGGGACGCGAAGCGCATAGCCGCCGCATCTCGCGACGCCAATGTACCGATCGGCATGGACCCATCTGGATCGCTTCGCTGCGCTCCTAAGAAAGCACTCTACGCTTTCTGAAACACCCACCGCGGGCCACGCCGCTCCCGAACTCGCGATGCCGTGGCGCACCGCGGTTCGCAACGGCGACCGCGAGCCGGCAGCCCGCCTTGATTTCGACACGGCGCTTCGCGCCAGCTCAAT
>JAAYVH010000118.1 GCA_012517255.1 Chthonomonadales bacterium | reverse complement strand
CAGCCGTCGAGCGCACGGCGGCCGTCGTGCTCTCTGAGGAGGTCGAGCGTCGCAGCGCCGTGAAGTGGCCGATCGCGGGTTCCTGGCCAGCCTCCGGATGGGCGATCGCCGTCGTATCGGGCCAGGCGGCGGTGCGCGGGCGTACCGCACCCTCAGCCGCAGTACCTTCCGCGCCAGAAGGGTTCACCATCGCAACAGACCGGACCGCTGAGGGCCGGCCCGTCATCTGGGTGGTCGGCGCCGACGCGCGAGGGGCGCTGTTCGGCGTCGGCAAGCTCCTCCGGAGCATGGAATGTCGGCCCGGAAACGTCCGGTTGCCGGAGCCGCTCAACGTTACCGAATCGCCCATCCGCCCAATCCGTGGCCACCAGCTCGGTTTCCGCGCTACGGCCAACTCCTATGACGCCTGGAAGCCCGAACAGTATGACCGATACATCCGCGAACTGGCGCTGTTCGGCACCAATGCCATCGAGAACATACCCCTTCAGGATGACCGCCCTACGGCGGGCGGCTACCCGCGCGACAAGATGAACGTGGAGATCAGCCGGATCTGTGCCAGGTACGGGCTCGATCACTGGATATGGACTCCGCTTGCATTCGACCTGAACGATCAGGCCAAACGTGCCGCGGCCATCGAGGAGTTCCGGCGTGTGTTCCGCGATCTGCCCCACCTGACCGACGTGTTCGTGCCGGGCGGCGATCCGGGCAGCAATCCGCCCGAGCTCGTCATTCCTTTCCTCAGGGAGATGCAAGCTCTCCTGATCGCCGCTCACCCGCATGCGCGCCTATGGCTGTCGATGCAGGGCTTTGACAGGTTCGAGCAGGATGCCGTCTACCGATGGCTCCAAACGGAGCGCCCGAAGTGGTTTGCGGGCATCGCAGCCGGTCCCTCGAGTCCCCCGCTGGCCGACATTCGGGCGCGTCTGCCGAAGGAGTATCGAATCCGCGATTACCCGGACATCACCCACAGCGTGCGTTGCCAGTTCCCGGTCCCGTGGTGGGATCCGGCATTCGCGTTCACGCTGGGCCGCGAGTGCGTCAACCCGCGGCCGGTGTTTCATGCACGCATCATTCGCGACACCGGTGTGTTCACCGACGGGTTCGTGACCTACTCGGACGGCGTGCACGACGACGTGAACAAGGCGATCTGGAGCTCCCTCGGCTGGAACCCGCAGGCCGATATCAACGGGATACTGCGCGACTACTGCCGGCTATTCTTCGGTCCGGAAGTCGCCGAGTCGGCGGCATCCGGAATCGTCGCGCTGGAGCGAAACTGGGAAGGCGCTCTCGCCACCAACGGCGCGGTGGACGCAACCTACGCGCTCTGGGCTGCGCTCGACGAGAAGCATCCCGAACTACGCAGCAACTGGCGATGGCAGATGTGCCTCCTGCGCGCCCACTACGACCTCTATGTGCGTCGGCGGCTGCTCTACGAAACCGCCATCGAAGCCGAGGCCAACCGGAGACTGCTCACGGCACGCGCACATGGCGCGGAGAAAGCCATTGCCGGCGCCCTCGACGCCTTGCGTCAGGCGGATACGCCAGTGGTGCCGGAGCTGCGCGCGCGGATCATCCGGCTCTGCGAAGACCTCTGGCAGTCCATAGGACTGCAGACCAGCGTGGAGAAGTACAGGGCAAGCGGAGCCGAGCGGGGCGCCGTGCTGGACTTTCTCGACTACCCGCTGAACAACCGCTGGTGGCTCGAAGATGAGCTCGAGAAGGCGCGCAAGCTCCCCGATGAAGCTGCCAGGATCGCGCGCCTGGAAGAGATCGCCCGATGGGAGGATCCGGGTCCCGGCGGTTACTATGACGACATTGGGAACGTGGCCAAGTCGCCCCACGAAGTGCGCAACGAGCGCGTCGCCTCGCCCATCCTCGACATGGACCATATGACGACCGCGAGCTTCATGTGGTGGGTCGGCGACAATCCGAACGCACGCGTGCGCCAGTCGTGGATCAGCTACGAGGACTGGCCCGAGGCTCTGCGCTATGCTGGCGTGAACCCCGAAGCAGATTACGTTCTCAGGACCAGCGGCTACGGCGACTGCTTTCCGCGCGTCAATGGCGTTCGGCTCGTGCCGACCATTTATGGCAAAGAGCTCGGCGCCATCAAGGAGTTTCCCATTCCGCGCGGTCTCTATCGCTCTGGCGACATCACCGTCACCTTCGATCCGACCTTCGAACCGCATCTGAACTGGCGCGTGCAGTCCAGACTCTGCGAAGTCTGGCTCATCAGGAAGTAGCCGCCTTCCCTACGGAATCCCAGCGGCTGACTGACCCCTACGGGTTGTCGGAGACCGAGTGACATGGCGAGCTGCGGCCCGCACGTCATTGCGAGCGAAGCGAAGCAATCCCGAACAGCAAACGTCGATCAGGGCACTGGCGTCGCGAGACGCGACGGCACCAAGCATTCGGGATTGCTTCGCTTCGCTCCTAACAAAGCTCTCTACGCTTTCTTACACACCAAATGCGCGCTGCCGCGTACCTCTTCGCGGTGGTGCCGCTAAGCGGTTGACTCTCCCCTACGGGCTGTCGGAGACCGAGTGACATGGCGAGCTGCGGCCCGCACGTCATTGCGAGCGAAGCGAAGCAATCCCGAACAGTCAACGTCGATCAGGGCACTGGCGTCGCGAGACGCGACGGCACCTAGCTGTCGTTTCCCAACACGTTGGGTAATCGTGTGATGGGAGCGCATCCCTGGAGTGATGCGTGCGGTCGCTGTTCGTTATACCACCGAAGCCATGGCAGGAGAGCTGCGTTGCGCTGGTCGGCAGTGGTATAGGTGGT
>JAAYVH010000117.1 GCA_012517255.1 Chthonomonadales bacterium | reverse complement strand
GCACGCTCGCCGGTGACAGGTCCTGTGCACCGAACTCTCTGGGTCGCCATATCCCATTCCAGCGACCGGGCCGCAACCGTCTGCCCTCTGAACACTGCCTCGGCGCCGAACCATTCGGCACGGTCGGCGGTCAGGGTGCGCGTATGATCCTTGAGCTTCTGCACCGCGCGGAGGTTCCCCGTGAGCACGGCGTGCCGTTTAGCCCGAGCATAGGAGTATTCCACCCGATCGCACGTTACCTCGATGGGATAGTCGCGCAGCCGGGGCTCGTCCGACGCTTTGTCGGCGGCACCGTTCGCAGCGTTCTCAGCGGAAGGCTGATCCTTGCTCGCCGGCTTCCTGGGCTTGAGCGTGAGCACGACCTTGCCCGTCAGCACGATCAGCTTCTTCGACCTGGCATACTCAATGTCGGCTTGCTCGGCCGTACCGTCGGCCTGATCGTCGGACATATGGAGGTTGCCGGTCGCCCGTGCGGTTCGTTTCTTATCGTTCCATGTAAACAGATCCGCCTTGATGACGGTGTCTTCGTCCGAAGTCGCCACTACTCTGGTAGCTTCGCCCTCGCCCGTGGCGTCGTTGTGCACAAGCTCGTCGAATGTGATGTGCCAGGGCTTGCCGCTCTGGGAGCTCGCTTGCGGCGATTTCGGTTTGGCACCTGACTGCTGGGATGCTGACTGCCTGGCGCCTACTACCGCCGTCGCGCCGACCATGAGCGCGACAAGGGCAAATGGCGTAGCGTACGCTGGTGCAAAGGGCTTTCTCATGGTCATGGCGCATCCTCTCCGCCATCTATACGGAGATCAACGGCTCCGTTGTTGACTCGTATCGTGCGGTTCTTGAGATCGAGTTCGGCATACTGCGCCATGAACCTAACCGAGGCACGCTCGCCGGTGACAGGTCCTGTGCACCGAACTCTCTGGGTCGCCATATCCCATTCCAGCGACCGGGCCGCAACCGGCTGCCCTCTGAACACTGCCTCGGCGCCGTCAGGGCACTGCACAAGGCGCGTGCGCGTCGAGTAGAGCATGTTGGGCGCCCGGACGGAATCGCCCTTGATAGCAGCTTTCGCGCCATCGGGGAACCGCGCGAACTCGTCGGTCTCGGTCCAGATGCATCGGTCCGACGCGAACTCCTCGCCCTCCGTCGTGCGGACACGGATGTCTCGCTGGACGTCGAGCCGCTTGAGGGGGCGTTCATAGGTCGCGGAGCCTGCGCTGAAGCTGGCAACCTTGCGTCCTTCGTCGAACACTGTGCCTTCGTGTACGCCGGCGAAGTCCACGGCGTGAAAGTCCGTCAGGTCCGAATCGCGGGGCCTGCGAAGGACGATGCTGTTAACGCGGAGCTTCCATAGGGTCTGGCCGTGCTCTCGGGCGACCATAACGGCGTTCTCTGCCTGCATAGTCATCTGGTCGGGCGTCAGAGGCGTCGCCAGTCGCGCCGGATCCCAACGCTGCACCACGCGGAGCAGCGCGTACAGCCCGAGGATAGCGCCGAGGGCGAGTATGGCTGCGAGAATGCGGCTCACGCCTCAGCGCTCCATCCCTTGGCGTCTGAGTCTGGCGCAGAGGACAGCGCCACGCAGGCACACAGCAACGCCCCTCGGGCCAAGAGCGGCCAGAGGGGCGTACCACGGGCTCGACGCAAGGCACTCGAACTGCCGGAGTGTCGCGTCGAGGAATGCGTTGAGAAGGAAGCTAGCGCGGGCACCCGCCCATCGGAGGCGGAGGCGGGCTGCTGTTGGGGAACACGAAGACCGTACCGATGTTGGTGTCCCCGGCAGTCACGCCGGTGGCGATGTAGCACTTGCCGGTGCCGGCCTGATTGGGCAGGTCAAAGTCGTAGATCTTGCTCAGGAACCGGGCCATGGACGTCGCATACAAGGATGACGGGGGAGCCACCTCCAGCTGCGTGCCGCCCGTCGCTGGCCGGAACACGAAGGAGCCGTCTGCAGCCGACGTGGTCCGACCGATCTCGGCTCCTGCATTGTTGCGCAGGATGACTTCGACGCCTGCGGCCGGGCTCGTCGTGAGGTCGGCCATGACTTTGCCGCATACGACCGGCGTGGTGGAACCCGCGGCGCTGCCGCATGGTCCCAGCGTGCCGCCGCCTCCACCGCCACCACCGCCGCCATTGTCGCCGCCGCCACCGCCGCATCCCAGCAGCGCAAGGACTCCGGCGAGCCCTGCAGCCATCATCAGAGCCCTATTCCCGTTACCGGGACCCGACCATGCCCTACGAGCCATGTACATTCCTCCTGATGGTCGCGAACATGAGAGCCGAGCGGCGCAACCACCCGGCGTGCCTCAGGCCGTCATTATACATTGCATCCCCATCGAACGCAAGCGACGTTCAGCGCGCGAGCTTGCGACTGAGCTCGTAGACCAGGTCGAATGCGAACTTCAGTTCCTCGATGGAGCAGTG
>JAAYVH010000116.1 GCA_012517255.1 Chthonomonadales bacterium | reverse complement strand
GCCGTCGCCACGACTGTCCAGGGCAAGCTTCGGAGCGTTATCGAAGCTTTGCGGTAGGCGAGATGTCGCACCAGCCACGAAACGGGAAGGCCGAAATCATCTACAGCCATTCGAGAGGCAATGTAGGAACTGCGTCGGTCGGTCGGTGCGGTGCAGGGGGTCCGTTCGGATCGTCGTACAGATAGTCGCTCGTCGGGTCGTGGGTCCGGAAGCGCTGAACGGCCAATCGTTGCGACCGAACAGCATAGCAGTACACGCAGCCGTGCGGGCACGTGTCGTAGTCGCCGATGTCGCGGTTGTCGGCACACTCACAGCCCGGTCGGTTTGCCTTGATCGGCGCGCGGATCGGACGTCGTGCCACGTCGGATAAGCGCTGCGCGTCCACGCACTTAGAGGGCTTCTGGACGCTGAGAAGATCGGCTTGGGAGCAGATGGTAAGCTGCATGCCGTGTCGGGCGGCCAACTCGAACAAGCGCTCGGCCATGTCGCGCTTTTCCGCAAGCGACGGATCCCACCAGTCATTGCCGGTGCTTCGCGCCATGGAGTCCATATTCCTGGACGTCTTGCGGTAGAGCTGCAGGAACGAGACGACGACCTCATCCGTGATTCCCTCGAGCGCTTGGGCGATCCTTGCGAAGTTGTGGAGATGGAAGTCCGGCGCAGTCTCGCGCGAGAAGATAATCGTGTCGTATCGCCAGACCACGCAACGAGGGCCGTAGCGCGCCGCGAGGGTGCGGACGGCGTCCACGGACTTCGTCCAGTCCACCACATGGTTCTCGAGACTCGCAGGGTAACCGTTGATTGTGTACTGGAATGTGAACGGATAGCCCATGTCGGCGACCACATCCACACGGTCAAGGAACGGCCTCGCATTCTTCGTCCAGAACACGATGCCGTCCACCGACCCTCTATCCAGGTTCACCCGGATGGGCCGCCGGTTGAGCGGGTTGCGCATCATGCAGTAGCCCGCCCGCAACCGGTTCACGAACCACTCGCCGTAGAACGCCGGGATGTCGGTCTTGTAGCTTGCTGAGATGATCACCGCTAGCACCTGGTCCTGAAGAAGCACAGCTTGGGTTCTTCTTTCAGCTCGTGGCCGCACACTCGGTCGGCGCGAGTCGCAAACGCGGCGTTGATCTCCTTGAAGCAATTCAACCCTAGAGATGGTAAGTATGTCCAATAGGCGAAATTGGCAACGTCTTTGAGGACGCGATCGCCATCGACCGTCGCCACCTTCGCGCCGTCAAGGAATGTCGCATACGTGCCCGGGATGTACGAGCGCAACCGGAGAAGAGCATCGATTTCCTTCCGACGGACAAGTTCCGACAACACGAACGACCCCACGAGGTGCCGCCCTTTGGCGAAGCCGTCCCAGTCGTCTACCCATATCAGTTCCAACTCGAAGTTGGTCTCGCGTGAGTACCTCGCCGCGACAGCCTGCGCCAGAGGACGCCAAGCGTCCAACCTATCATAACAGTATGCTTCGATGCGTTTGAGACCCCGCGCACGCCAAGCCTCGGCGAGGCCGATGAGCTCCGATGCAGGGCCGGTACCGTATGAGTTGAGTGTTACGGATCCAACGCACGGCTTCTTACATCGGTTGCGGACGTACCGTTTCCAGATGTACGCATGCTTCGGCGCGTAGTAGAACATGTAGGCCTTCGTCCGGTCCGGGGCCGCGTAGTCGATCGGCTCCGGAGCGAAGAACGCCGCCGAAATCGCATCGTAGGCGACTCGCACCGCCTCGCGCGTTTGCTGGGTCAGCTCGCGTTCCCCGCTATTGGCCTCGATGTGGTCGAGTACAGCCTCTCCAAACAGATCGAACAGGTTGATATCGGTCATTCGCTTGCCTCGTAGTTCCGAAGTGGCCCAGGCCTGCGGCGGTGGGTCTCAATGACTTCGTCCGTGCGCTCGGCTATGTCGTCCATCTCCACGCGAACTCCGCCTGTGTGTAGGTAACGCCTCAGTACCTCTGGCTCCTGTTCCGCGCCGGATAGCATCCAGACATCGTACCCGCAGCACTCGTTTCTGCCTCAGATGACGGCGCTCAAGCGCTCTTCCGGAACTGCCCCGATCAATACCGACGCATCCTCTGGCGTGACGGGTGTTCCTATGCCAGACGTGACGATGCCGGACTCCAGCGACGACGCTCCGGACGGACCGGACAGATCCGGCGGCTCGGTCCGGGACATGGCTCTACCCGCCTCCCCACGCTCTCTTAGCCCATGCCTCCATGGCGTCGTACTTGTCTTCCCAGGTGGTGTACATGGCGCCGACGATGCCGGGGATGTCCCTGGTGTTGGCCTGCCATTTGGCGATGGCGTCGCCGGTCTCGTCGCTGTCGTAGTAGCCCGACAGGATCTGCTTGAGGCCAAGGTCGGCGAAGAAGCGGCAGTTCTTGCCCTCGAGGCCGCCATGCCAGTTGACGATGCCCACGTCCTTGTCGAGCCCCTTCCATGAACCCTTGAGCGTTCCGTTGACGGCATAGTAGTTGTCCACGGCATTGTGCATCGGATCGAACATATCGTTCCAGACCCAGATTCCCGCGTCGGGCCGGATGTCGCGGATGATCTGCGCCGCCTGGCGCACGTTGTCGGCCAGCAGCTCGCCGGGCGTCATCTTGCGGCTGCGGCAGAGGGCGCACCAGTTCATGACCCGCATCTCGTCGTGCGACATGAGGAACGCCGAGGGCTTGAGCAGGGTATCGGCGTGCTTGATCTCCTCGCGCCATTCCTCGAAGATCTTCGGCTCGCTAACACAGCTCGTAAGCCTGTCCTCATAGACGATGATCGGGTGGTAGTAGCTCACGCGGAGCCGCTCGCCGTTCTTGATGCGCGTGCCGGCCTTGAGGCGGATGATGGGCGCTTCGTGATAGGCGATCCAGGGATGGAGCATGGGATCGCGGATGGGCTCGAAGTCGCGGCCCTCCTCGTAGAGGGTGCCGTCCTCGCCCTTGACCGTGACGGGACAGCCGGGCCTGCGCAGGACATTGACGAGCCCGATCTCCTCGATGCTCAGGTCGTCCCACCAGAGCTTGCCGTCCTTGCCCCACCAGGAGCCCAGATAGAGGTTCGCCTCGGTCTGATCGAAGCTGTTGAAGACGATGTCGTAGCGCTTCCAGTCCTGGGTCCGCTCGACGCGAAAGGTCTGGAAGCTGATCTGACGGCTCGTGTCTCTGGACAGGACCTTGATCTCGGGATCGGCGGGGGCGAGGTCCTCAGTCTTCACAAACACGGACACATGGTACTGGCGGAAGGGCTGGAGCTTGATGGGCTGCATGATGCGGCAATGGCGATGCTCGTTCTTGCCGATGCTCTCCATGCGGAGCGACGATTGGCCGCTGTGCTTTACCTCGCGGTCAATGAACGTGGTAACGCCCTCGTCGTCCTGCCACTGCCAGCCCAGGGCCTTATTGCCCGACGCTTCCTCGAAGCCGCCGTTCTTGACCTCCGTGGGATTGTCGGGGACATGCAGGGCGATGCCCTCGCGAACGACGAAGAGGGCGTTCTCCACCGGTACGCCCTCCATGTAGTTCCGGTCTCGCGAGTTGCCCATGACGATGGCGACGATGCTCAGGCCGTTTGCCTTCGCAGCCTCGCGCAGGGCCGCCGCTTTCGCCTCTGGCATGGTGGGCGAAAGCACCACGGCGTTGTAGCCGGCAGCCCTGGCCCGCGGCATGCGCTCGATGACGCGGTCCACCTCCCGCGGATTCGACATGTCGCGCCACACGAAAAGCCAGCGGTGCTTCAGCGGCTCGCGTGCGACGTGCGATGCGCCGAACGACGCCAGCGCCATGCCATACGCCGCCGCGATGACGGCGCTCACAACGCAGACCATCCGAGTTCGCGACACCTTCGGTACCTCCCGTGCAGATTGGCGAGGGAGTTCGCCAGAGGCGTCAGGCGGTCCTGCCATTGCGGCGAGAGGAGGGCGGCGGGCTGCCGCCGAACAGTCCGGCATCGGCATACGGCGGCGACGGTGGGTTGCGGCCCACGGCTGGCGTTTGCGTGCCAGGAGGCGTTAGGATGACGTTTCTCGTGATGCTGTCGGTTGCTCTGGGTCCGGGGGGACCCGTGCCTTCGTCAGATGGCCGAATAGTGGTGCGCCCGTCCGACAACGGCGCGGCGCTCGTGAATCCCATGATGGGCTGGAAGCTCAACTTCTACTCCAACATACTGGCCAACTACGGTTCGAAGCTGGCTCCTTCGGATACGCTCGACGACTTCCCGGGGCTTTCGTGCATCTACCTGAGGCTCCCGTGGGCCTACATCGAGCCGGAGGAAGGGCGCTTCGACTGGTCGGTGGTTGATGCTCCTGCCCAACGGTGGATTGACCGTGGCCTTCAGGTGGCTTTCCGCTTCTCGGTCAGTGAGTCGTGGATGCGCTGGGCCACTCCAGAGTGGGTCCAGAAGGCCGGCGCAAAGGGCTACGATTTCGAGCCTGGCAAGGGGGCCGTTGACGGCGGTCCCTACTGGGAACCCGACTATGACGATCCCGTGTTCCTCGAGAAACATGAGAAGTTCCTTGCCGCCGCGGCCGCACGCTACGACGGCAACCCCAACGTCGCGTTCATAGACGTCGGTTCGTTCGGCGTATGGGGCGAGGGGCACCTCTTCGCGAGCACCCAGCGCAAGTATCCCGCGGCGACGGTGAAGCGGCACATTGATCTCTACGCTCGCCTGTTCCCGAGGACGCTGCTTGCGGCGAACGATGATTTCTCGTTCCAGGGCGATGAGACGATCGCCTATGCGCTCAGCAAGGGCATGACGCTGCGCGACGACAGCATCCTCGTGCAGCCGCCGCCCAACTCCTACTTCCATGCCGAGATGGCGCAAGCGTTCTGGCCGAAGCTCCCTGTGATCCTCGAGCACGAGCACTACCAGGGCTCTGTAGATCGAGGGGCATGGCGGCGCGAGCTATTCCTGAAGGCCATCGAGGAGTACCACGCCGCCTATATGTGCATTCACTGGTTTCCGCGTGAGTTCCTCGAGAAGGAGCGCGAGCTGATCGACGCCGTCAACAAGCGGCTCGGCTACCGGCTGCAGCTTCGCGAGGCATCATGGCCGGAGACCGTCACGCTCGGTTCGCGCGTCGTGTTCGCTTCGACGTGGGCGAATGCGGGCGTTGCGCCGTGCTATCCTGGCGGTCACGTGGCCTATACGCTCAAGGACGAGGCAGGCGGCATCGTCGCGGTGTTTGTGGATGAAGCGTTCGACGTCCGCTCCCTGGAAGTTGCCGAGCCCGGCAAGGCTCCCGTGAAGACGACTGAGTCGTCACACGGTCTGGCGCCGAACATGCCGACGGGGAGCTTCGATGTCTACGTCTCCGTCGGGCAGCGCGACGGCACGCCACGGATTGCCTTGCCGCTGGACAATGGCGACGGCCACCGCCGCTATCGCCTTGGCAGGATCACCGTCGGCGCCGAGTGATCGGCGCTCTGCCTGATCCGCTCTGCCGTGGCGGACCGCTCGGCTGCGGCATCATTGAGCCGCGACGGCGACACAACGCCGGGGCGTGCGATGCCCATAGGCCCTCAGGATTGCCGCGCTTGGCTCAGGATTGCCGCGCTTAGCTCGGGATTGCCGCGCTTCGCTGGCAATGACGTGTGGGCATCGCCATATGCGACGGCGACACAACGCCGCGGCGTGCGATGACCATAGGCCCTCAGGATTGCCGGGCTTCGCTCGCAATGACGTGTGGGCATCGCCATATGCGACGGCGACACAACGCCGGGGCGTGCGATGACCGTAAGCGCTCAGGATTGCCGCGCTTCGCTCGCAATGACGTGTGGGCGTCGCACAATATGCGACGGCGACACAACGCCGCGGCGTGCGTTAACCGTAAGCGCTCGGGATTGCCGCGCTTCGCTCGCAATGACGTGTGGGCATCGCCATATGCGACGGCGACACGCGTTGCGTCCCGCAGCCGTGATCCCCCGCATGTCGTTGGCGGGGAACGATCGGCCGTTCATGGATTCCCGCCTCCGCGGCAATGACGACCGGGGCCTGACCGGGTCTCGCCCCAACAGGGAGGACGTCTGAGAAGATGCGGGCAGGACTCGGCGCGACGGACCTCGAAACCCCTATCATGAGATACGCCTACGTCCTCACTCTTCTCGCCGCTGGCATTGTTGCAGCGTGCGCGCCAACAATGGCCGCGCCTTCGGTCCGCGCTCCCGAGGTGTGGCTGTGCCACAACCATCCAGAACCGCTAGGGCGTGAGCCGGATCAGTGGTACACCGTCCAGCGCCGTCTGGACGTCATGCAGCTTGCGATCAACGCCGTCGCCTACCTGATCCCGCAGGACGACCTGGGGCGACTGGCATCGCTCCTCAGACGCAACGGCATCGGTGTCTCCATCGAGTGCGGCTACTTCGACTGGGATCCCCATGCGACCGACTTTGCGGCGCCCAACCCCAAGCCGATTACCGACAGGCCCCGCGCCGAGATCAGGCACGGTATCGGCAAGGCAACCGCGCGCCTCGAGATGGCCAAGATCGCGCCCATGCTTCGGGCGGGCATGCGGCCCGACTATGTCGTCATGGATGGCCCGATCCGCCGCCTGATGAACCCGGGCGCAGACACGGGCCGCACAACGGCGAAAGGCGAGCAGCAGGGCGTCGCGACGCTTGAAGAGGCCGTGGCCGAAGTCATCGCCTACATGCGCGAGTGGCGACGCAGGTTCCCCGGCGTTCGCTTCCTGGCGCTGACCAACTTCCCCAACTGGGGCTGGAAGGGACAGCCGGCCTACTGGGCATCGGGCCCCGACAGCATGTTCTGGGGCGACTACTACCCCGTGATCACGGCCCTCATCGAGCGAACCAGGGCCGCGCGGATGCCGCTGGCGGGTCTCGTGATCGACAACCCCTACGAGTATACGACGGCGACGATCCCGGTGGAGTCGCCGTGGCCGCCTCCCTCGAAGTCCCCCCGGGAAATCGACTGGATGGCGCGCGTGATCGAACTCGAGCGGTATGCCGAAAGCAAGGGGCTGGATGTCAGCCTGATCGTTAACTCTCAGCGGGGCGGCTACGAGTCCGACGAGGCGTTCGCCAGGTACACCCGGGAGTACCTGAACGCCTATCGCGCGGCTGGCGGCTCGCCGAGACGATACGTGTTCCAGACGTGGTACCGATACCCGCGCAAGCTGGTGCCTGAGACGGACCCATTCAGCATGACGGGAATGCTGCGCGAGGCGATCGGAATCATCAAGGGCGCGCACTGACCGACGCGAAACGCTCGGCGGATGGCCTGTGAAGCATCTCCTGCCGAGGGATCGGGCACGGCGGTCACTGAACGGTCGGCCCGATGACGGGGGCTCAGGACAGATGCGGGATCGCTCGCGGATAGCCGTGGCCATCGTGATGGCGCTCTATGTGGTCTGGGCGGCGGCGTTCATCCGTGTGTCTTCGGTGTCCATGCCGGACGGAACGCGAGCATACTGCCTGTTCGACGATGCCATGATCTCCATGCGCTACGCCGAGAACGTCGTGCGTGGACGCGGCCCGGTGTGGAACGAGGGCGAGCGCGTGGAGGGCTACACCAACCCGCTGATGGTGGCAGTCATGGCGGCCTTTCTGCTTGTCCTGCCGAAGGCGTGGGCCGTGCTGGGCATCCAGTTGCTGGGGATCGCACTGATGCTCGGCACGGCCCTGCTGTGCCTGCGCATCTACGATCGGATCTCGCATCCGCCGCTTCGCGCGCCGCCGTGGCTGGTGATGGCAGCGGTTCTCGCCATCTACACGCTGTCGTTCTGGTCATTGCTGGGCATGGAGACGGGGCTGATCGCGTTACTCACCGCCTGTGCCGCGGCGACTGCCGTCTCGCGTGACGACACGGATCGGCGCATCGGGCTAATCGCCTGGCTGACCGGGCTGCTCTACCTCTGCCGGCCCGATGCCCTGCTGATCGGCCTGACGCTCGGCGCGCCGCTGGTCCTGTCCACGACATCGCGCCGGTTCAGGTCGGCCAGCCGGTTGCTTTTACCGTGCATCACGATCGCGGCGGCACATCTCGCGTTCCGGCTGGCCTATTACGGCGAGCTCCTGCCGAACACCTTCACGCTGAAGCTCGCCGACGTTCCGCTCCGCGTTCGTCTCCACGACGGCGGCGTGTTCCTCGGGCCGTTCCTCGAGGGCATAATCCCGCTGGTGGGGCTGGCCCTCTACGGCATGGCGCATACGCCGTCACGATCCAGGCTGATGCTGGCGGCGCCAATGGCGGGGCTGGTGCTCTATCAGTGGTACGTCGGAGGCGAGCCATGGGCCTACTGGCGCATCATGGGGCCGGCGCTCCCGCTCATGGCGGCGCTGGCGTGCGATGGCGCGACCCTGCTTGCTGCACGCGCTCTCCCCACGCCGACCCAGGTGAGGGTAACGGCGCTGGTCATCGCCGCGATGGCGTGGGCGATGGCCATCCACAACAAGCCGTTCCTCACCGAGGCTCTGCTGTTGACGCCGTTCCAGGAGGCGGTCCTCAATCGCGATCGGGTGCTCGCAGGATACGCTCTGCGCGAGGTGACCGGTCCGGCAGCCACTGTCGCCGTGGTCGGCGCCGGAGCAATCCCTTTCTACGCCGAACGGAGGGGTGTGGACATGCTGGGCAAGTGCGACCGTGACATCGCGCGCCTGAAGCCGGACCTCTCGGGCAGCGTTTCATGGTACGGCATGACGACTATCCCCGGGCACAACAAGTACGACCTCTACCGCTCCATCGTCGAGCGCAAGCCGACCTATGTCGAGACACCGCGATGGGGGCGGCAAGATCTGACGGCCTGGGTGCGGCAGCGCTACGTGCAGGTGACCTACAACGGCGCGCGTCTGTGGCTGTTGCGCGGCAGCCCGGACGTGCGATGGGAGATGCTGAGAGGGCCGTCCGGGGCAGTCATGGGCGAGTAGCAGGCGCCCCGGACGCTGCGAGGGCATCGCTCCGCTGCCCTGACAACATGGGGCCGATGATCCCGTGTGAGTCACATTTTGTGACTCACGTGTACATATATTGGCTTTAGTTTGTCTGTGGGTCTTGAAGGAGACAGAAAGCCTCCTGCCGAAGTGTGTATGTGCAAACACAACACAAGGAGGAGGCTTTCCACAATGTCTATTAATCACAAGAGCGATGATGTCCTGCTGGAGGGTGTTGAGAGGAT
>JAAYVH010000115.1 GCA_012517255.1 Chthonomonadales bacterium | reverse complement strand
GGTGTATGCCGGGCTGCTGGATCGCGTTCAGAAGCAGATCATCGCTAGACTGCACGAGATCGTACAGGGGCAGATGGATATTCCGGACCTTCCCTATCAGCAGACTCATCCGGGGCAGCACGCGAAGCAATGAACGAACCAGGACGGAGGCCGTACCGGAATGCCGGTTAGGATACGACAACTGCGATGTCGCGTTACGGTGAAAACGGGCGGGAAGAGCAGACCCGCGATGCACCGGGACGAGAGGCGTCCTGCGCCGTCGCTGCCCTTTGCTCTGGCTACCCCGCAGCCGCGGCTCGAGGCCACAACTCCCGAACCCGCCGCGACCGCCATCACCGAAAAGGGCGCTGCGGCGGGCGCCAAGACGAAGCTGGATGCAAGGCGAGTGGATCCGAAGCTCGTGGCGGACAGAGTGTACGACTTAATGATGAAGGAACTCCTCGTTGCCGCTCAACGCGGCGAGGTGCGCACCGGAGGGATACGAAGATGAACGCTGCCAGCAGCCGAGCAAGCGCCGAGCGTGCTCGTGGGCGTGACGAGCACGTAGGACTGCGCTTCTGGGTGCAGATAGACGGCATAGAAGTCGCCGGGTTTTGCGAGTGCTCGGCAATCACAGTGGAGACTGAAACATACGACTACCCGGAAGGCGGTCTGAACACCATGATTCACCGACTGCCGGTCCGAACCAAATACGGGAACATCACCCTGAAGCGGGGCCTCGACCCGGGTCATGACCTGTTCCGGTGGTTCATGCAGACGCTGGATGGCAATACGCAGCGCAAAAACGTCACGATCAGCGTCTACGGTCCCAAGGGCTCAAGCCCGGTGGAGGAATGGCATCTGCGCGGCGCCTATCCCGTTAAGTGGACAGGTCCCGATCTGCGCACGGAGACAGGAGCAATCGCCGTCGAGTCGCTCGAGTTTGCCTACGACAGTATGGTGAACAACAATCTCGGCGGCGCCGGTCGGCCCGGAGCGACGCCGGGAGCACGTTAGGATACGCATGAGGCGGTCTACACCGGAGATGAGGGAACAGGGCAAGAGCCATGCCTATCTCTGAAGAAAAACTGAAAGAACTGGCTGCAATCGAGCCGCCGAAGTTCCTCGAACGCATCGCGGACTTCCTGGCGGACCTGACGCTGCGCTCATCGTCGGTGGCGGTCCTGGAGCGCGCGCAGCCAGTGGAGCCCATCGGTCAAGCGGGTCTGTCGGCGCTGTCGCTCGGCCAGAGACTCTCGGAGAGAGCCGCCAGCGTGGGTGGGCATCGGTCCATCGAGTGGCTCTACTCCCTGATGCGCCCATATCAGATCGGTCCCTACGAGCTGCGTCAGTTCAGCATGTGGCTCGTTCGCTGGCATGACAAGCTTGCCGAGACCGAGGTCATCAGGCGTCCCGCCGATTCGGCGGAGCAGCCGCCCGCGCGGAGAAGCACGCTTGCAGAGGATGGCAGCGCTCCCGTCGATCTGCGGAGGACATCGCCTCGCACGCTGCGCGCCGTCGCTGGAGTGTCTGCCGCCGGCTCAGAGATCGTACAGGTCGTGGAGCCGAGCGCCGGCGGAGTCAGACGAGTGCGGGTTGTTCGCCGCCAGGCGGCTGAGCCAAGGCTGGAACAGATCCCGGAGGAAACCCCGGTTTCAAGTCCGGGAAAGGAGAGCGCCGCGACCACGGCACGCCGCGAACCGGACGTCCTTTCGCGTGCATGGCGGTCCGGACACCGGACCGAGCAGCCGCCATTGGCCGCGGCACAGGAACCCGGCGTAGAACTGGCTCCTCCGGGAGCGAGACAAGCCCTCACTCGCTCGCTGTGGATCTCGAATCTCGCCATGGCGGGCGCCGCAGCCGGCTTCATGATGGGCAGGTCGAGTCAGACCGGCGCGCTTGTCTCCCGTATAGCCGCTCCGGCCATTCTAGGCGTGGCGGGTCCAGCTACGACGGGCGTGATGTACGCGCCTAGCCTTGCGTTCCCGTTGTCGCATCCGCCGGTTTCGACGGCGAGCTGGCTTGGCGCGGCTGCTCCTCCGCCGACGCCGACCGAGTTTGTTCCCATGCCTGGAGCGCCCATAGCGTCGCCCATGAGCATCATCACGCCCGGACAGACCTCCGGGCAACAGGGCGTGGCAATGCCTGTGGTACAGGCCGTCGCGCAACAGCCGGTCTTGCGCCCCGGGGTGGAGGCGGTGACCAGCCATAGGGGCGCCATGCGCGATGCCTTCGCCAGTACACGGAGTGGCGGCGGAGCAGACCAGTCAGGGACGCCAACGGGGACGCCTCAGCCACACCCTAGCACGGCCTCGTCGCGGCCTCCTTCGCCCATTCCCGGGCTTGTAGCGGCGGGGCTTGCCGGTTTCCTGCTGGGACGTCTGACGCGCCAAGGCTCGTCACGCGGCGCCGTGAGCGACGATCTGTATGTCCAGCCGGTGGCCAGCGCCGGAGGCGTCCAGCGGGCGCGAGTCTATTCGCGCTGGCAGCCGGACGGCGTCCTGGCGACGATGATCCCGCCGGGGCCCGGCACAGAGCTCGCCCGATGGCTGCCCATCCCAAGTGGTCTGCCAGGGTCGCGCGACATTCTCCCTGCCCTCGCGGGTTCGCCAGCGTATGGGCGCGTCAGACCGGTACCGTCGGCGGCCGCAGGGCTGTCTGCGCGAAATGTCCATGACCCGCGGCTCGGTGAGGTCACGATCGTGGCTCCGCCGCTGCTCGTCGCATCGGAGCAGTCGGAGCGCCGCGGTGCAGCCGTCGCCTTCGACTGGCCCTCCTTGGCGCGCGGCGCCGGTGAGCTTGACGCCGCCGGGCTAAAGCGGCTCCAGTCGGTGCTGCCGCAAGGCGCTCAAGCGATCTACCCCGCCCTGCCCAAATCCGCGCTCCCTGCAGGCGCGGTGAACCTGAGGCTCGCTCCTTCGCTCCTGAAGCCGTTGCTGACGGAGGCGTATGGCTCACAGGCCGCGGGCATCGCAGGCAGCGCAGCGGCAACGGCGTCGGGCGCCGCCTTCTCCATGCCGTCCAACATGCCGACTCTGGCTCGCATCGTGCCTGCGCGCCGCCCTGCGGGTGAGGCATCCGGCGTCATCGCGCCTGACTCTAGCGCTCCCGCCGGGGCTCTGCAGGAGGCGGGCGCCGGGCAGGCTCGGCGGACGGCCATGCTCGACTTTCTCGGCGTACCGGTACGGCTCGCGCCCAGCCTTGGCGGGCGACCAGAACTGCGAGACGAACTTGCGGTGCGCGGGGTCGGCGATCAGCAGACCACCGCCAGGGCCATCCGACCGCACGTGTTCAACCCGCTGAGGCAGCAGCTCTTCCCGGGAGTTCAGACGGTCCATGCCGAACCAGACAGACCCGCCTGGCGGCGCGCAGCGCCAACCTTCGGCCTGAGGGACTCTGAACCAACCACCGTGCTTGCGCCGGATTCCCGTGTCCGAAAGGTAGGCGCTGACGCACCTCTGCCGCAGGTCGGCGCAGACCGCCCATCGGGAAGCGTGCATCCGCTGTCTGTGCCGGCGGCTGTTGTGGGGTCGGGGACTGAAGGCCCGTCGCCGTTGCGCCGCTTTGAACCGCTACTTCAAGGACCCCTCGGCGGATCGGTCATCGGCCATCAGCCTGGCCGCACCGGACTTGGGCTCACTGGACGGTCCGTGACCGACGTGTCTGGTCCGTGGCCCCAGAGCCGCGTCGCGTCGGATGTGGCGCTGCCTTCGTTGCCCACCGTAAGCACTGCGCTGCGCGATGCGGGCTCGAGCGCCGGGATTGGCCTGGCTCAACGCGCCGAGGAGCCGCCGTTCAGTAGCAGGCGGCCGCGTTCTGGTACGTCAGCGGATCCACGCCTCCTGAAAGACGCAGCGCCGCTCCCAGCTAACCTCGGGCTCTCTCGCCCGCTGGAGGGACACCCCGAAGGGTATGGAGACGGGCTGGACCGCATAGCGACGCGCCCCACGCTGCGCGCGCCGGCGCCAGGCGCTCTCGATCTGTCTGCCGCTGGCGGCTTGCGGACGGCGCTCGAAGCCTCCGATTGGTCCGTCGGCTTGCGATCCGCGCCACGGGTTCAAATCCCGGCTCAGCCGTCCGGCCAGCGCGTCGCTGGCGCTGCACTGCCCGACAGACTGAGCCCGCTCCCTGAGCCGCTGACTGCAGGTGTCGCGCCCCGCCTTCAGATCGGCTCGGCGATGCGGACGCTGATCACCAAGGTCCCGAGTCCGGGTGATGCCACAGCGTCAAGGCCATTGCCAACCATCGCCGATCGTATGGGTCTCCCTGCGCTGCGATCTGCGGGGCATTCATCGTCCGTTGTTCACATTCGCGGTGGCGTGGCTGGAATACCTGTGGCCGTCCCGGAGGCTGTGCCCGTTCCGACACCGATCCTGGCGAGGGTGGGTCGGCCCGGCACGTTGCCTGAGCCGGCTCAACACCAAGGCGATCGCGGTGTTGTTCACTCGGAACCCAGACAGACACGCTTCGAGCTCCCAAGCATGGCAGCGCCCGGTCTGCTGGGCGTTGTCCCTGTAGGACTCGGCGTACCGATTCCGCTACCCATGCCGGGCGCAATCGAGCCAGCATCCTCGACTCTGGCGCAGGGCACGGCGCTGGGGGACTTGATGCCGCTGCCGGTCGGAGGCATGCCCGCACCTCCGGTTCCGCCGCGAGCTAGCTCAACCGTCGCATCGCACGCTCCCAGGCGCTACTACGCAGCCGTCGATTCGGGTCCCGCTAGTCGAAACCTTGCCGTGCAGCGTGCCGCGGCATCGGCTGGGATGGCGGGAGGGCCACAGATGCCGATGCCGAGCCCGCATCGCGCCCAGCGCGTGACGGCTGATACCCAGCGGGCATCGGCGCTGGCGTCACGTGAAGACGGCATGACTGCCAACGAAGTGCATCTGCTGGCCAATGACGTATGGTCCATTCTGAGGCGCCGTTTGGCGCTCGAGGCGGACCGACGCGGGAAGTGGTAGGCAGGTGGAGCTTGCCGGAAGGAAGTGATCCATGGGACTGACAAAGGCAAAGATCATCAACGAAGATACGCGCGAGACGATCGAGTGCCTCTTCAACCCGACAGAGTACACGATCGCCAAAGCGAACTCGTGGCAACCGAAACCGGTCGTCGGCAAGAACGTGCCGAAGCTGGACTTCACCGGCGGCGGCTCGCGCACGCTCGACCTCGAGCTGTTCTTCGATGTGTTCGAGAAGAAGGGCGCGGATGTGCGCACCTACATTGACAAGCTCTGGAAGCTGACCATGATAGACGAGTCGAAGAAGCACCCGAAGACTCGCCGGTCGCGCCCCCCTCTATGCACCTTCCAATGGGGCGGCAACTGGAGCTTCAAGGCCGCGATCACCAACCTGTCGGTACGGTACACGCTCTTTCGCGATGACGGCAAGCCGGTTCGCGCCATCGCCCACGTGACTATGCAGGAGGCCGAAGACGATAGCGAGCAGAGGAAGACGAACCCGACCTCCGGATCGGAGCCCGGTCGCAAGCGTCGCGAGGTCCGGCCCCACGACACGCTGGCGCTCATCTCGTTCGAAGAGTACGGCGACGCCAAGCACTGGCGCCGGATTGCAGAAGAGAACAAGATCGAAGACCCGTTGAGTCTGCGACCCGGCATGATCCTGTCGATCCCGCCGCTCACATGACCGGAGGCCGTCCCAATGGCTGAAGAACATCACGTTTCGCATTTCGCGATGCACATCGACGGGAGCGAAGCGCCCAAGGAAGTCATGGACCAACTGCTCGACTGTGTGATCGAGAACAGCCTGCATCTGCCTGATGTGTGCACGATCCGCATCCACCACGGCGAGGCCGGCAAGCAGGGCATGTACCAGTTCATCGATTCGCCGACGTTCGCGGTTGGCAAGAGCATGAAGATCACAGGCGGCGAAGGCCCGAGCGGCAACTCCACGCTCTTCGAAGGGGAGATTGCAGGCGTTGAGCTTGACCTGGCGGCTCACGGAGTCCCGACGCTGGTGGTCCGCTGCTTCGACAAGAGCCATCGACTGCATCGAGGACGACACTCGCGGTCGTTTCAGCAGATGACCGATTCGGATATCGTGCAGAAAGTGGGCTCCGAGGCGGGCTTCAGCGTCGACGCCGACTCTACCAGCGAAGTTCATGACTGGGTCATGCAGAACAACCAGACCAACTGGGAGTTCCTGCAGGAGCGCGCCGCCCGGAACGGCTTCCGTCTTTTCGTGCGGGATGGCAACAAGCTGTGTTTCAAGAAGGTTCAGGACGAAGGCCGCGCCAAGCATACGGTCGAGTGGGGCAAAGAGCTCCGCAGCTTCAGGCCACGCGTCTCGGCGACGCCACAGGTCAAGGAAGTGGAAGTGCGCGGCTGGGACCCCAAGAAGAAGCAGGTCATCGTCGGCAAGGCTCAGACGGCACAGGGAGTGCCCAAGGTCCAGCAGGACAAGCAGGGGGGCGCCGTCGCGTCCAGGGCGTTCGGCGACGCCAAGATGGTGGTTGTGGATAGACCCGTGCACTCGGAAGGAGAGGCCAAGGCCATCGCCCAATCGCTGTGTGACGAGATCGGCGGCTCGTTTCTTGAGGCTGAAGGGCTGTGCTACGGCGTTCCCCAGATGCGTGCCGAGGACATGGTCAAGCTCGACAATGTCGGTCAGCGCTTCAGCGGCGAGTATCTCGTCACGTCGTGTCAGCACACCTACACGCCTGCCGAGGGCTATGCCACCACATTCACGATCAGCGGAAAGAAGCCCCAGACGCTCCTCTCCGTCCTCGAAGGCGATGAGCTGACCCGACGAGCGCCCATCGGCGGCAATATCGTTGTCGCGATCGTGACGGACAACAACGACCCGGACAACCAGGCGCGGATCAAGGTCAAGTACCCGTGGCTAACCGAGGAGCACCAGAGCTTCTGGGCGCGCGTCGCCACCCCGATGGCTGGGCCAGAGCGCGGCATGCTCTTCCTGCCCGAGGTGGACGATGAGGTGCTCGTCGCGTTTGAGCACGGCGACATCAGGCGCCCATATGTGATCGGCTGCCTGTGGAACGGCAAGGACAAGCCGCCGAAGACGCGACAGGAGAGCTTCTCCAGCAGCAAATCGGTGAACGGAGGAAAGACGACCCGGCGCTGGATCCGCACACGTATGGGCCACATTCTCGAGTTCTTCGATGACTGTGACGGCAAGGTGGGCGCCACATTGCGGACGGCCAAGGGCTATCGTCTGCAGCTGCGCGAGAACGACGAGCGCATCGAGGTCATCACGAAGAACAAGCATATGATGCTGCTCGACGACAAGAACGACATCATTCGGGTCGTCGACAAGACCAACGAGAATCACATCAAGATCGCGACGAGTGACAACTCCATTCTGGTGGAGTCCAAGGGCGACATCACGGTGAAGTCCAAGCAGGGAAACATCACCCTGGACGCCATGAAGAAGGTAACCATCAAGGCCCAGCAGGGTATCGAGGCCACGACGCCGCAACAGGTCAAGATCGAGGGTACTGCCGGTTTCAGCGTCAAGACGACGGCGACCGGATCGGTTGAAGCGTCGATCCTCAACCTGAAGGGATCGGCAACAGGGACGCTCGACGGCGGCGGAATGCTCACCGTCAAGGGTGGATTGGTCAGGATCAACTGATGGCGACTCTGTCCATTCCTTGGGTCTCAATGGAGAGGAGATAGTCTATGCCCCCAGCAGCGCGACAGGGCGATCCGACGGTACATGGCGGCGTCATTACGGTGGGCTTTCCAACGGTACTCATCGGGGGAATGCCCGCCGCGAGGGTTGGCGACATGCACACCTGCCCGATGGCCACGCCGGGCACGCCGCCGGTTCCCCATGTCGGAGGGCCCATCATGCCGCCTGGTATGCCGACCGTACTCATTGGCAACATGCCGGCCGCGCGCATGGGTGACATGGCAACATGCGTCGGCCCGCCCGACTCCATTGCCATGGGATGCCCGACGGTGCTGATCGGCGGATGAGCGCGGAACACATGGGAGGCGATGATGCCAGATAGGACCAAGGACTTCCTGGGTTCCGGATGGAAGTTCCCGCCGCAACTCGACTCGCGCGGGCGGATCGCCCTTGTCCATCAGGAACAGGATGTCGAAGAGGCCATCATGATGATCCTGCGCACGCAGAAGGGCGAACGCCCCATGCGACCGCAGTTCGGCTCGGACCTCCATCTGCTCGCGTTCATGCCGAATGACGCCAGCACACAAGGGATGGCCTGCAGGTATGTGCGCGAGGCGCTTTCGTGGTGGGAACCTCGCATAGAGGTGCTCGACGTTCAGGCCGACAGCGATCCGAACGATCCCGCCCGCATGCTCATCAACGTGTCGTACCGGCTGCTAGCCACTAACTCGGAGCGCAATCTCGTGTTCCCTTACTATGTGATCCCCGGAGAGGAGTGAGTTCAGCGATATGTCTCTTCCCTCGCCCAACCTTGACGATCGGAAGTTCCAGGACATCGTTGATGACGCCAAGCGCCAGATAGGTCTGCGCTGTCCTGAGTGGACAGACCACAACGTTTCAGATCCGGGCGTGACGCTCATCGAGCTATTCGCCTGGATGACCGAGATGACGCTGTACCGGCTGAATCAGGTGCCCGAGAAGAACTACCTGAAGTTCCTCGAAATGCTAGGGGTTACGCTCGAACCTCCCCAACCGGCCCGCACCGATCTGCGCTTCCGGCTCTCCCGTCCGATCGAGGATGCCGATGGAGAGGAGGCGTTCGAGGTTACGCTCAAGCCGCGGGAAACCGTTGCTGGTACGGTCCGAACCGAGACCGAGGAGTCGGTGGAGTTCGCCACCGATGCCGAGCTGCGCATGGTGCGGCCGCGAGTGTCTCACATAGTGATGGCGCCGCAGAGTGAGCTGGCCGAAGGCGAGGACGAGCTTACGCGCGGCGCCAGGGAGTACCAACCCGGACAGGGACCGTTTCCGATCTTCAACACGGTGCCGAGAACCGGAGATGCGCTCTACATCGGCTTTGAGAACGACCTATCCGGCAACCTGGTACAGCTTGACGTGGATTGCGTACAGGCTGCGGCAACGGGGCTGAACGAGGACTATCCGGCGCAAGTGTGGGAATGGTGGAACGGGGTCACGAACCGCTGGGAGCGCCTGGAAACGCCGTATGATGACACGCGCGGCTGGAACCGAAGCGGCTACATTGAACTCGCTCTGCCATCGGGACTGCTTCCGAGAGTCCTCGGCGGCAGGAGGGCCTACTGGGTCCGATGTCGGTACACGATCGATCCGGAAGACGTTCCGCCGCGCGGCCCGCGCAACCTGGGTCCCGATGAGTACCAGAAGCCGCCAGAGATGCTGAGCCTGGTTGCTCGCACGGTTGGCGGAACCGCTCCGGCGAGCCAGAGCACGACACGGTTCATGGAAGTCCTCGGCCAGAGCGATGGCACGCCGGGACAGGTTTTCCGGCTGAGCAATGCGCCCATCATGCCGCGTCGCGCGGGCGAAACGATCCTCGTCGGCGCTGAAGGCGCAAGGCCCGAGGAGATGGAGCGGTGGACTGAAGTAGCCGACTTCTCCGAGAGCCGACCTGATGATCGGCATTTCACATGCGATTCGCTGACAGGCGAGGTGGCTTTCGGTCCGGCCATTCCTCAACCGGACGGATCGGCCCGGTCGTATGGGGCCGTGCCGCCGAAAGGCATGAGCATTGTCTTTTCCGCCTACCGCTTCGGTGGAGGAACGCGGGGCAACGTGAGGGAAGGGCAGGTACGCGTGCTCAAGTCGTCCATTCCCTATATCTCCGATGTCACGAACCCGCGACGCGCAGACGGCGGGCGCGACCTCGAGGACATTGAACGCGCCAAGATGCGGGGCCGATCCATCCTCAAAATGCGTGATCGAGCCGTCACCGGCGAGGACTTCGAGTTTCTGGCCGCTCGCGCGTCCTCAGGCGTCGGTCGAGCCCGGTGCATCATGCCTGCCCCGCGCCACGAATGGACAGACGACGCATCCATACCACCGGGCGTCGTGAAACTACTCATTGTCCCGGCTCTTTCCGAGGCGGTGAAGGTGCCGCGCCCAGTGGATCTCCGAGTGCCGGAACGAACGAAGCGCGATGTCGAGCGATATCTCGACGAACGACGCCTGCTAACGACCGTGCTGGAGGTCGGAGAGCCGGAATACCTCTATGTCTCCACGGACATCGTGCTCGTGGCGGATCCGCACGCAGACGCCGAGACCGTGGTACGCGCGGTTCGGGACAAGCTGACAGCGTATCTCCATCCGCTGACGGGCGGTCCGGCCGGCACCGGCTGGCCATTCCGCCGCAGCTTCACGATTTCGGACCTGTATGCCCAGGTGGGTGCGGTGCCTGGCGTCGCCTTTCTCCTTGATGCACGCGTCTACGTTTCGCGTGTCGCGAACGCGGATGAGGGCATCCTCGGTCCAGAGCAACTCGTGCCCAACACCGAGGGGCTGCGCGTGGGGGCTCAGGAGCTTCTCACGACGCGCGAGCATCGTGTCAGGGCTCGAAGCATCTATCAGGTCGGGGCCGAAGACAGCCCTCTTCTGGGGGATGAGTAGGCTGCCATGAGCGGATCACAAAGCGCCGCTGATTCGGCGGTTCGCACGGCCATAGAGCGAGTGGACTTCAGTATCGCCCCCGATACGCTAGACTGCCTGCTGCAACCGGAACCTGCGGAGTCGCCGCTGGAACGCTTGCGCCCTCTGTGGCATGAGGCGCCTGCGTTCCCACGCTTCACAGTCAGCGTCACGTCGTCTGATGAGCGCACGCGACTCGTGACGCTGTCGGTCGCTTGCGATCACCGGGACTGGCGGCCAGACATCATGAAGTGGAGCCTGCCGACGCGAATGGTGCCGGAACTGCTGGGAGGGGATGCGGTCGCGGCTCAGGATGCCCTTCTCGAAGACGATACAGTGTTGCAGTTGCTTCTCCTGCCCGGAGAGACGCGCGAGGCTTCGCTCGAGGTGCGTGCGACGTTGGACGGCAGCACGCCTGCCGGCGACTACGCGTTCGATGTCGTGGTTCACGATGCTCATGACGCTTCGCAATCGCGCATCGCCGGCATGCTGCGGCTGCGGCACCCGGTCAGCGGCTACGAAACCCATCTGCCGGCGATCTACGCCGACGAGATGAACAACGCGGAGACGCGTGACCCGGACGACCACTCAGGGCCATTCTTCCGTCGGTATCTGAAGGGGTTTGAGGACTCCACGGTCCCGCTGCGCAGGAGGCTTGATCATCTGCATCGATTCTTCGACGCCTACGAAGCGCCGCCCGACTTCTTGCCCTGGCTCGCGACGTGGGTCGGCATTGTGCTGGATGAGAACTGGCCCGAGATGAAGCGACGGCGACTGATTCGCGAAGCGGTCGAGCTATACCGCTGGCGCGGCACGCGACGCGGGCTGGCCAGGTACCTTGAGATCTATGCGGGTGTTCGTCCTGAGATCAATGACCGACCTTTCCGAGGCATGAGGCTGGGGCCCAACACGCGGCTGGGAGTGGGGCTGAGCGATCCTGAGCGGATGGACCAGAACACGGTGTTGGGCGACGTGCCCAATCACAGCTTCGTCGTCACGCTGGCGGTAGCCGATCCATCCACCGTCAATGAGCAGACGGTGCGGGACATCATCGAGGCGCAGAAACCCGCTCATACCGCCTATGTCGCAAGGATCGTGCGCCGATCCTCAGAGGCGACAGAATGAGACGAGCCTCAGCGGACTCCCCCATGCCGCATTCCTCTTATCTTTGCCGGAAGGAGACGAACCATGCCGATTGAGGATCTAATAGCCAGCCCCATTACGGGCATCCGGCCCTTCAATGAGCTCCCGATTGATGCTGAGATTTGGCGCGAGGCGCACGAGCAGCACGCCTTGCACCGTCGGTTGCACAACATTGCGTCGCACAGACCCGGCATCGTCTACGGTCTCGAGGTGGTAGTGTCTCAGACCAAAGAGCGCACGGTCGTGGTGGCGCCTGGCGTGGCGGTGGATTCCGACGGCAACGCGGTCGTGCTCGGCGATCCGCCGGTGGCGTTCACGCTCGAGGAGAAGGGGCAGACCTATATCACGCTGTCGTTTCTGCGGGCCACCGATCGGAAGTCGGCGATCACCGTGGGAACGGGGCAGCAGCACTATCGCATTGTCGAAGGCCGGGACGTTCGAGCCACGAAGGAACCTCCCAGCGGTCCTTACATCGAACTGGCGCGAATATGGCGAACGGGTCCCGACAAGCCGGTGAAGGAGGCAGCGAACCCGTTCGATCCGGGCAATGACGAGCTGAACCTGCTCAACAGGCCCATCGCCTTCCCGCACTGCTATGCGGAGGGTTCGGTAGGAGAGCTCTCCTATGTTCCGGCAACCAATCCGTCAGCATGGAAACCGAACCGGGCCGGCCTATGGCATCTGGTCCGCGAGGGCAACGGTCGGGGCTTTCATCTATCCTTCACAGGTCCCATGAACCTGCGACAGCCTTCGGGGGGCGATCCGATCCTCCTGTATGTTGCCGGCGCTGAAGGTTTCCAGCCTCTCTCTGATGCCGAAATCAATGGCCTGAAGGAATATCTCGGCAGGGGAGGCATGCTCCTCGGCGAGGCCAGCAAGGGAAGCGAAGCGTTCGCGAAGAGCTTTGAAGAACTGGCTGGCAAACTGGGAGCCAAGCTCAAGAAGGTTGATAAGGGTCATCCACTTCTCACCGCGCATCATGTGTTCTCCTCAGCGCCTCCGGGATCGCAGGAGAAGGGAACCGTGACGTGCGATGAGGAAGCGGGCGTGCTCTTCACAACGTACGACTATGGTGGGGCTTGGCAGGGAGATATCGCCAAACCCGAGGCCCTCGACGCACGCGAACGCATCCGACAGGCTCAGGAGTTCGGACTGAACATCCTGGCCTATTCGGCTCACAGGCTCAGAACACGCGAGCTCCGAAAGCTCGGATGATCCGACAGTAGCCAGGCGGCGGCGCTCGCGCTTGTTCGGCGAGCGCCGTTTTGCTATAATCTCGTCAGCAGCCAGCGCGCAAGGTGTGCGCAGCCGCAGTGTGCGTCGCATGGGAGGCGTTCGTGGCACCATCCGGCCAACCGACTCAGTATCTCAATCCAACGCCCAACAGCCTTCTGGTCGTCGAGGCCGGCTCCAGCATCGGGCTATCCTTTGACTTCACGAATGATGCGCCCAACCCCCAGAGCTTCTATCTCGAAGTCGAAGGTCTACCAGAGGCTGGTTGGGCGACGGGTGTTGGATCGTCCAGCAGTGTCGTGGCGGCTGCGCTCGGCGGAGGCACTATCCGGGCAACCATCGCGCCGCCAGTCCGGGCTCTGCCAGGAGACTATCCCATTGTCGTGCGCATCATCTGCGACGGCTCTGTGGTGGATCCTCCCGGAGATGTCACCGCCACGCTGCGGGTAGAGCCGGGTCCAGAACCGCCAGAGCCTGAACTCGAACAGGAGCCCATCTCTACCGACGAACCTGCTAGTATCGCTGCGGAGCCGGTCGAGACACCGGAAGTACCGGTCGTTGAGCCCAAACCGGAGGAGCCACCGGTCGCAAGGACGCCATCGAGGCCAGCGCGCTCGCCGCGACCAAAGACCACGGCTAAGCCGACGGGTGAGGGGCAGGCGGCTGCGCCTGACGGGCAGCCAGACACACCGGCCCAATCCGCACAGCCGGAGCCGGTCCCGGCGCCCGTTCCGGCGCCGGAGAAGCCACCGGCGGCTGAGGAGCCGGTATCGCAGCCAGAGGTCGAGCCACGACCCGCTGCGCCAGCGCCGTCGCCAGTCGCAGAACCGAGGCCCGCCGCGCCTGCCCCGACGCCAGTCGCAGAACCGAAGCCCGCCGCACCTGCCGCTCCGCCGGCTCAGCAACCTCGGCCCGCATCCCCGCCGGTGGCGCCGGCCGCTCCGCCAAGACCCGCCGCCCCATCACCCGCCTCGAGAACCGCGGCCGACGATCAGATGCCGGTCATTGATCTGGAAACTACGCGTCGTCCTTCCGGCGGCGAGCCGGATGAGGACGAGGATGAGGAGCCGGAGGTCGTCGAGCAGAACTTGCTCGATCCGAGGGACGGTTCGGTGATCTCTCTCAAGCCGGGCGAGTCCATGTTGTTGCGCTTCTCATTCAGGAACGATCAGCGCAGCACGCGCACCTACGTCGTTGACGAGGACAGGTCGCTCGAGACCGGATGGCTGGTGCTCGTTCAGGACCAGGTAAACATCAACGCGAACGGCACCGGGGAAGTCTCTGTTAGGCTGTGTCCGCCGCCTACTGCAGCTCCCGGTACGTATCCCTTCGAAGTTCGCATCGGGCCGCTCGGCTCGCCTCTGACACCGTGCAACCTCATGCTGGAGGTTCAGCCCACACCGGCCGTTCAGCTCACGGCGAAACAGACCCTCGTCAAGCAAGGTCCGTTCGGGCGTTCCGTGGAGTTCGAGCTGACCGCAGAGAGCGCGGGCAATGCCAACACCACATTCCGCGTTGCGGTAACGGATCCGACCGTCGAGACAGATGAACAGGGCATGCCTCGCGGACCTGACGAGGTCTACGAGACTCCGCAGTGGCGCTATCTGTTTGACAAGGAGTTCGAGACGCTGCGGTCCAAAGCCGCGGGGCGTCCGCCGAACCCGGTCAGCCTGAAGCTGCGCATGTGGCGCAAGGGTATCTGGTGGTTGGGCTTCAAGGAGAGGCACGAGGCACGGGTGCGGGCCGTACCTGTCACTGATCCGTCCAACGGACAGAAACGCGCCAACGCCGTGAGTCTGACCGCCGTCCGCTGGCGGCTCTTGCCCATTCCGGGCTTCCTTGCCGCCCCCATCGCCTTGCTGCTCTTCATCTTCCTGGCATCAGGCGCAAGCGATCTGCGCGTCACGAACGCCTATGGCGTCGGTCGGTCCTTCTACGTCGTGCAGATGCGCGATGAAAACTGGACTGAGGGTAAGCCAAAGATCACGCTCCAAGCGCGCATGAAGTGGAGCGCGCCGTGGTACGCACTCTTGAAGCTGAAGGTGATCGAAGAGAACAGAACCGACACCCACTACTTCGTTCGGGGCGGCTACGCCGACGACATATCGGTGGAAGAGTACGGTGACCGCAGCCGTCGGTCGTATGAAGTGAGTTCCATCCTGAGACCGGGAGCCGATCCCGTGCTCGTGCGCTTCGTGCCCCTCCGTACCGATATGAAGCTCCTGTTGACGCTCGGACCGAGGATGCTGCCGATCGACGAGTATGAGCGTGATGAGGTGCTGGGCGACGAGAAGATACCGCTCAAGTCGCGCGAAGTGCTCGTCGAGGTTCCGCCAGACGAGCCTGTGCGCATCAACTTCTCCAACCTCACCGATCCGAAGCGCGGTCTGAAGGTGTTGCTGTGGCCCGTCACAAACCCGACCAACTTCAACATCGAGAACTTCAACCGAACGGACTCGACGCAGATTGATCCGGGCGCGACCAATACCGCCAAGATCACGTTCGTCGGTCAGGCGCCGCAAGATGGGTCCGTGCTCGAGGAGGATTGGCAGTTCGTGACAACCGACGCGACACATCAGATATTGCATGTGCGGCTCAGGCTGAAGGCGGAATAGCGCCATGAAACTCCTGCAGACCGAAATCGACATCGAGCCGGGCCGCAAGCCGCAGAAACAGGCTCTGCCTGAAGGCTGGGTGGGCCAAGGCACGGCTGTCGTCCGCCTGAAGAACAACACGAACCAGGAGAACGCCTACAAGGTTCGCGTGCGCTGTGACAATCCGTACTGGCAGGAGACCTGGGCTTCGTTTGCCGCGCTCCCGCCATCCGGCTCCGAGAATGCGCCTCCCGCCGGCAAACCCGATCAGTACGGCCCGAACAACAGCGATGTCACGGTCTACGTCACGCGCGGCGGCGAACGGGACGTGATGGTGCTGTTCGACGTTCCGAGGTCGTATGACGCAAGGGCGGGTCTGTACAGGCTCGTCATTCAGGTCGAGACGCGCGTTGTGGGTCCGACCACAGGATTGCGACGCAAGGAACGGTTCACGGAGCTGAAGGCTGTCGGCATCATTCGGCCGTTCTACGCATGGAGTTCCGAGATCACGCCAGAGACGCGCAAGGTAGGGTTCTTCCGCCGGAGCGCCGATTTCGAGCTGGTGCTCGTGAACGAGGGAAACGACTGGCTCTATTGCGATCTGCGCCAACCGAAGCCCAAGGATGTGCTGATCGAGATGCCCAGCACCCGCATCGCGGTCCCGCCGCCCGAGCCGGGGCAGGAGCGATCGGTTCGCACGATCCCCGTTCGCGGCATCAGCAAGGTCCGCGCTTTCCGAGGCGAGCGTCAGCCCATGCCGTTGCCCTTGACGGTTGCGAGGGTCGAAGCACCGACGGTTGCGCCGCTGCCCGACGTCGCCAAGTATGAGCCGGCAAGCGCCAACTGCCATGCCGCTGTCGTGGAGGATGACACCCAGGACCTGCGACTGCCTCAGAACGACAAAGCTCTCATCAACTGCCCGCTTTTCCCGGCCACCCTGAGCGGCTGTCTGGGAGCGATCGCTCAGAATGGCAAGGGGCTGATCATGACGATCATCGGCCTTATCGTGGCAGCCAACCTTGCTGTGTTCATGTTTGAACAGCTGTTCCGCAACAACATCGTGGCGGAGCCCTATCGGTCTCAGGTAGCCCCGGGCGGGGTACTAACGATGGGCGGACGCTGGCTCCATGGGGCCAGAGTGTTCATTGACGATGATCCGCAACCCGCGGAACTCGCCAAGCCTGTGGAGAACGAGGGAGTGCGCAACACGTTCTCAAACCTCCTTCGGGCGGTTCATCCTGCTCAGCTCCAACTGATCGGCGTTCGCATTCCTGAGTCCTATGACGGCAAGCGGATCCGCTTGACAGTGCAGCGTGCCGGGGCGCTTCCGTTCCTGGGCCCGCTTCTCCCCAAACACAAGTGCGGGACTACGGTTCAGGTGGGAACGCCAAAGAAGGAACCTGTGCCGGCCAAGAAGTCGCTGGCGTTCGTGCCGCCAACGGTCACGCCCAAGCAGCAGTTCACGATCCGAGGCCAGAACCTGGGCAACGGCGGCCGCGTCATGTTCGGCAATGAGCCCGCCGCTATCAAGAAGTGGCAATCGAACTACATCCTGGCAGTGCCCCCGTCCGGCATGCCGTTGAACGAGCCGATTGAGGTGAACGTCTGGCCGGAGAACCGCGAGGAGCCAATCTGGCGAGGGACGATCAAGATCGTGGATCCCACGGCCCAAGCAGCTGCGCAGCCGGGAGGTCCGGGCGGCAGCGCACCCGCAAGCGGGGGCGGCACGCCGACTGGCCAGGCGCCGGCAGGCGGCGGAACGGCAACGGGAGGTGGAGGCACAGCCAGGCCACCGATCGTGACGCAGCCTCCCCGCGTAACGCCTGCAGGCGCTTCAGGGGCATATGCAGCGATTCTCCGCGGCGATGACGCTGCAGCCGCGTCTGCCATCAACAGCGCGCTGGCTGCCAACGCAAATGATCCTCTGGCCCTGGCGCTTAAGGGCTATGCGCTGCTTCGGGACGAGAGGGCGGGCGACGCTCGTGGCCCCATCGCCCAGGCTCTTCGGCTGTCTGGCGGGGGATCGGGCCGGACTCGAGCGGTGGCGCTGACCGCTTCGGCCTGGTTGTCCGAAGTTAGCAACGACGCCACATCGGCGGAGCGGCAGTACAGGGCTGCCATTGATGCCGACAAGACCTGCGTGCTGGCTTATTACAGCTACACCTACTTCCTGCTGGACAACAACCGCCGAATGGAGGCTGTCGAGCAGGTTCGTGCGGCGCTACGACAGAACGCGCGTGAGGCCCGAGGCTCGCGCAAGTTCATGGAACTGGCAGGGAAGTTGGGCATCCGCTAAGAGGCGAGGTCCCTGACAGTTGATCGCCACTTACGCATAAGGCCCCCGCTCTTGCGGGGGCCTTCGCTATGGACCGATGAGACGAACATCCTGCGTGACATCGGACGTTCGGCTCGATCTGAGAGGTTCGATGCTACCTGGTCTTCGCCATGATTCGGGCGATCTCGGCTTTGTCGTCGGCCGTTAGCCCCTTGAGCGACTGCACGCTCTTCAGGATCTTCTGTGCTTCCGCCATGTTGCCCTGGGAGCAGTAGAGCTCGGCGAGTCTCAGGTAGGGCACGGCATAGTCAGGCGACATCTTGATGGCGTCGCGATAATTGGCTTCCGCGTTCTCGTAGTCCTCTTGCGAGAAGGCATCGTCGCCATCTTGCTTCATCTTGATGGCCGCTGCACGCTTCTCGGCCGGTGTCATGGCCTTCGCCTCAGCGCCTTCGGCGCCTCGCCGGCCCCAACTGACCTTGGTGGGCTGGAAGCTCTGCTGAATGCCGGAAACCAACTGCTTGGCCAGTCCCGCCGGGCTAAGCCCCCACTCGCGAGCGAACTTCGCGTCCGCTGTGATGATATAGGGAGATCCGTCCGACGCTTTGGGAATATCCCCGGCCTTCAGGCCGGAGACCGTCACGACAACGGCCTTGTTGGCCTGCCCGACTCCGAGCCGTTTCCACCAGTTCGGGTCGGTGGCCTGGACCCGGCGGAGTCGATCGGCAACTGCCTCGGCGCGCCTGCCAACGGGCCATCCTGGCAGGGCGCTTACCACTTCGACTATGCGACTGCGACGGGCGTTCACCGTAAGATCAACGACGCCTATACGCTTCCCTCCCGGCGTGGCCACCTCATACGCGCGAAACTCGGGCGATTGAGCGCGGACTCCGGTGCCAAGCGCAACGGCTCCCACAAGAGCCGCCAGCGACCATATTGCTTTTCGCATTGCGTTCCCCTCCATGAACAGAATCGCCGACCATGGCCGCCGGACCCAGTCCCGGCAATGCGGGATACCCCGCTCACCACATCCGGCAGCATGCTCTTTCACTAGACGTAGGCCACTATCGGGCCGGTTCCAGCCTGCAAACAACGTACAGGATAGCGATGGCGAGTCAGGTTGGGAATACGTCGTTCTACGTATTCACCGGCATTCATCGCCGTTTGCCCGCCAGTATGCCGGACGCGGCCTTTCGTTGCTCGGCGGTCGCAGATGGGTCTGACAGTACGCGACGCGCCTCTGCCTTCGCGCTGACTCTATCACCTGTCGCGGCAAGCGCCAGGGCCAGAGCCAGACGCGCCGCCACGTAGGTCGGACTCAACCCCAGCGCCTCGCGATACCGATCGGCCGCCCCGACAAGGTCACCATCGTTCCATGCCTCGTCGCCTGCTTGCTTGGATCGTATGGCCGCTTCATGTTTGGCGGCTTTGGCTTCGGCCGCCGTCACACGGGCGCCGGATCGGCGGCCAACTCTCTGCGGCTCCATCCCGTTTTGGATCGCCGCAATGAGGTGCTTGGTCAGAGCCGAAGGACTCAACCCGAACTCGCTCGCGGCCTTCTTGTCGGCAGTGATAACGTACACGCATTCACGCGGCGACGTACCGTCGGCAACTCTGGCAGTATCCGGCAGTCGCGGAGCCGTCGAGCCGGAGACGCCCTTGACGGCGACCACCGTGACATCACCGATCCGAGCGCTCACAAGACGGCGCCACCAGGTCTCTGATGATTCATGCACGCTTGTCAGACGTTCGGCAACGGTCCGGCTTCGGGCATCGAAGGACCACCGCGACGACTCGCTCCAGATCTCGGCCACGCGACGGCGCATGGCATCCGCACGCATGTTCACGATACCGACCTTGCGGCCGCCGACGGCCAGCACTGCCGGCTCGAACGTCACCGACTGGGCCGGGCTCTGGGCGGCGGCAAACGAGCCCTGCGCCACCACCAAGAGCCACCCAGCCGCCCACCACGTTCTGGCGATCCGCATCATCTTGTCTCCTCTTTCGCACGCGCAGGAGCACACCCTGGCGTCATAGCGCTCGGCCACTACTCTGCCTGACCGCAGACCCAAATGGAATCGTCGGGACCAACCGCGATGGAGGTCGGAGCAAGCACGCCATCCAGAGGCAGCCGCCGCTCGAGACGTCCATCAGGCGCGAATACCTTGACATCTCCGGAAGCAGGGCACGTTGCCAGGATACGGCCCGTCCGGTCGACGGCGACCGCCGCATCGCGCATCCCTGGGGCCGTGAAGAGCCGCATGGGCTCGCCAGAGGCCGCGAGTTCCTCGATGGCGCCCCGGCCGCGGCGAACACGCACCACATAGATTCCGCCATCCGATCGGGTGGCCACATCACAGTAGGATACACCATGTTCGGCACGGGCGATGGTGTAAACCTGCCCATCATAGAGATCGTGGCTCTGAATGACGCTGCCAGACGGCTCGCGACACGCCACGATGAGAGCGCCGGTCGGGCCAACGGCGAGGCGAGCGTCGCGGGCGGTCGCCAGACGGGCAACGCGAGCGCCGCCATCGGTAAACGCCAGGATTCCGTCCGTGAGCGGCCCGCTGGTTGCGAGCAGGCGACCGTCAGTGTCAAAAGCAAGCGAGGTTGGATCCGCTAGCCGCGTAGCAATCTCCCGGCCGCCGGTGAAGGCTCGGCAGGCTCGACCGTCGCGTGCAGGGCCGTCGCGGTATTCCAGAATCTCCGCGGTGTTGAGACCATGTTGCGCGAGCGCAGCGTTGGCGACGTACAGAGCGCCCGGCACAAAGCCGTGGCGCTCGGCTGCCGCCGGCGCGACGGCTACCGCACGTGCTGCGCGCAGTCGGTCGCCGCCAAACGCCTCGCGCACGCGCCCGTCACGGTCAAGACGGCAAACCACTCCCACCATGGCGGCGTCCGAGGCTACATCGCCGCGGAGTATGATGGACGCCGCAGCCGAGCACACAGCGAGCAGCACCCCAAACTGTGCCAGACGGCGAAGCGGCCGCCCGCCGGCCACTTCCTCGACGTTCTCGAGCTTGGAGAGCATGACGTGCAGAGTGCTATGGTCGCGCAGACTGCTTCCAGAGGTTGTTTGCACGAATCGAACCGCGTTAAGATCGAGATAACCCAGGGCGATGGCGTGAGCCACAGCCTGCATGGGCTTGCTAACACCCAACCGCCGGTAGATGCGTTCCAGATGGGTGCTCACGGTGCGAGGCGACACACCGAGGTTCTCGGCAATCTCCGCATGCGTCAGGTCCCGGCTCGCCTCGCGGAGTATCTCGACTTGCCGTCTCGTCAGGAGCGCACGACCGTCGGCGTCGAGGTGAATCGGCGGTTTCCGCGCAGGGAAGAAGCCGCCGAACATGAGGGCGAGAGCCTGACCATCGCCGAGTGCGTCGCATAGACTGGCCGCCAGACCTGCGCGTTGTGGCTCCTCGGCCAGGCGCATGGCAGCGTGTCTGGCAACATCCACGATCCAGGCACAGTCGTGCGAGCTATCGCGCGCCGACGAGGCCGACACTGCATGGGGCGCGCGATCCCTGAATCGCTCCGCCTCACGCAGAGGAGCCGCCAGCGCTTCGCCAGCGAGAAGAAGGTCGGTGACTACTGCGTCATGGAGTCTATCGGCGTGACGGTCGGCTGTTCCGCCGGCTGAGCCAGGCCCCAAGTCTGCTTCCGGCGATGCGGCATCGGGGCGGGCGTGCCCGACCGCCGGTCGGCAACTCTCGGCCGTATGTGCGGGTCTGTTGGACATGGCCTGCTCACGCGGCATCACCGTGCCGGTCGCGCCAGAGTGACGCGGAGAATGCCGGAACCGACCCCGGAGCGCTCCACCGGATAGATGACGTAGAGACCCTCTTCCCAGCGTTTGAGATCATCCTTGGGGCGAAGCGATTGCCGTTCCGAGTATGGTTTGGCCGGGCCGCTCGCCATCCGGTTCTTCTCCGGCGTCTGTTGAACCAGTTTGGACAGGACCGTCTCGGCCTTGTCGATAACGTCGGGCAGTCGCGCGCCCGCTGCGGGCAGCTCATCAAGGCTCTTCAGCAGCGCATACGTGAAGAATCCGTTCTGGAAGGTCTCGCCGTCGTAGGCGATGGCAAGCTTCGGATCAGAGGTGATGTTCTCATTGGCCTGCTCGCCCTTGCGACAGGAGAACAGCGCCGATGCCACCACCGCGCCATCGTCGCTGCGGAGTTCCGGAGGGAGGGCATCGAACACCGCTCGCGTGCCATTCCGACAGGCGTCATACACGCACATGATGGTCACCGGCGACTCACGAGAGCCCCAGGAAACCGATTTCTTGATCATGTTGGGCCAATGGTAGACGTAGGTCTTTGCCGGCGCGCTCGGTTCATCGTCCGCCATGATGAGATGGTCCACGTTGAAGGCGGCTCGTCCGCCCTCGAGGGAAGCCGCAACGTTGCTGCCATGTCCGGCGAAGAACACGAGGGCGTGCGCCGCCTGACGAGTGCGCACCACGTTCAGGAACGCTTCAAATGCGGTATCAACATAGCGCTTGCGCGCCAGCCCGTTCAGTTGTCCGGTTCGGCGAACTTCCGACAGGTCGTTCGGAGTCTCGCTCTTGGGATTCTGCAGTCCGTTCGTTCGGACCTCAGGCGTTCCTGTGTCGTTGCGGCCCGTGACGTAGACGATGTTTTCCGGCGCGTAGCCCTTGGCGATGAGCTTCGACCGCAAGGCCATGGCATCGTCGGCCGCATGCTGCAGGGGAGGCTGTCCGGACGCCTCGTAGTAGTAGTTGATCCCTACGATGAATGCCACCGCGGGCGGCGCGATACGGAGAGGGATCTCCTGGTTCACGGGGGTCTGAGACGCGTCGCTGCTATCCCATAGCTGCACCTTCACCGTGTACTTGCCGATCCCGAGCTTGCCCGCGGGTATCGCCAACCCATCAAGC